>JBJETX010000080.1:0-4601 GCA_051883535.1 Christensenellales bacterium
GTATTTATTTATGTGCTGTTTTAACAATCAGAATTTTCATTGCTGCTGCCGCAACAGAGTTTTCTTTCAAAGCGGTTCGGTAATTCCCAACAATACCGTTATAATCCGCCCTATCCTTCCCGTGCCTACGCCTTTTGCCAATGACGCTTTGTATGCGGTGGGTTCCGCAGGAACTGTGGCAAATCTCGGAACGATTCCGCTCTCTGCGGGAGCGGGAACGCCGGGAACGACTTTATCCGTATCGGGCAACGCCCTGATAGTTCCCGCGGGAACCTACCAGATTTCTTTCGGCGCAACGGGTAATCCCGGAGGCACTTCGGAATCGACGTTCGCCATACAACTTTATGCGAACGGATTGCCCGTAAGCGGTCAGACCGTATCTACAAACGGTTCGAGCACTCTGCCCGCCGCGGTTTCCAAAACGATTATATACACCGCAACCGCGACGACGGCTCTTTCCCTCGTAAACGTTTCGGGCGCGTCCGTTACGATCACTAACGGTTTCATTACCGCGCAAAAACTCGCCTGATATTCGTCATAAAAAGAAAAACGGAAGTTCTCCTTCCGTTTTTCTTTTCAATTCCAACTTTTACGCTACCGGGATTTGCGCCGCTTCGTTAAGCGCGTTCAACATTACGTCGGGGTCTACGCCGTGTACCGCCGCCGCCTCCTCTATCGTTTCTCCGTGGCTGAGCGCGCATCCGAGACAATGCATTCCGAAATCGGCAAGCACTTCCGCCATCGCGTCAACGTTTACGCCCTCTTTACGAAACGCGTCTATCAGTAACATATCTTTTGTCAACATATGATATTTCCTCCGTTTTGGTTTTTATATAGTATATAACAATTATAATTTTTTTTCAAGGCAAATTACGCCTTTAATAATTATTAAGCAAAATCACTCGCTTATCTGCGGCTCGTTTGCAGCCTGAAGTTTTTCTTTTACCGAAGTAACCTGCTTATCGCTTTCCCCGATTATCCGGAGCATCTTGTCGTTGTCGTATCTCAAAGTGAAAATAACTTCGTTCGTTCTAATATAATCTATGAACCCCTGCACGTCGGGCAAATCGGCGATGGAACTGCCCTCGTCAAGACCGTCAACGTATGCAAGCATATCGTCGAAATTATACCATACCGACGTGAAAAATCCGGAATTTATCAAAAATCCTATTTCCGTATTACTTATCGCAAGGTTACGAAGGAAGTACGCTATCATTTCGTAAACGTCCAACTTCTGTTCCCCTCCGAGATCGTTTGCAACTACCCTGTTCGCAAGATCCGTCAAATCGAGATTAAATTTGTAAATACACTCCGAATCGTCCTCGCCGTCTTTTCTCAAAAAGATATAAGCAACGTCGTTGTAAATATACAACGCCCTGTCCACTACGTCGTCGGTTTTATTGTAATATTCGAGGAAAATAAAATTCTCCTGCCTGTTGTCCTGAAAAATTCGCGTTTTTACGTTAAAGTCGTAGTTATTTGACACCGCCACTTCTTTATCGTTGTAAACCTTTATCGGAACGCACAGAAAATAAATCGCTTCGCCGTATCTCGTATAGGACTCGCGTTCGTCCGCCTGATTTACAAAATCTATCGTCACGCCCTCGCCGTATTTATTGGTAATTTTAACGTCCGATATGTCCAATCCGATTTCAAGTTCGTCTTCTTCTATCAGTTTACTGTCGGAATGCGAAAGGTCGACCTGCGCGTTCGCCTGCAAACTCTGCAACTGATTGCCCGAAATCACGAAATCCATTTTCAGATTACTGTCGGGCGTATTCCCTTCTTCCAATTGTTCTACGGTAATACCCAATACGCTTGAAACGAAATTCTTTATCCCGGCGACGAGTTTTTCGTCTTTCGTTATCGAACTCAATCCGTTGCATAACTCGCTAAGCGTCTGTTTCAGGTTGACGTCGACAGAATACTTGTATTCCTCTTTATTACTGTTTCTTCTCGTATATCCTACGGGGTTTTTATTGAGTTTGACGTACGACGCCATCAATCCTGCGGTGTTGCTCAACTTCTGCGAATTGAGTTGCTCCATTTTATAAGGATAATAATCCGTCCAGTTGCTGCTCGAAATGTCGAATCTGACTTTATTTTTCCCAATCGCAAGATACAACTCGTCTTTATATATAACCGCGGTGACCAGCCTGCTGTCTTCGGTCACGTCTTCCTGCGCAGAAAGATTTATCTCCAATATCGCCTTTTCACGAATTTTAGCGTCGTCGGTGCAGTCGTATTTGCCTTTGACGGAAATGAAGAACGCGCTGTCGTTAATCGTAAATACCGCCTGTGCGTCCGCCGTAACCGCTCCCTTGGATTTGACTTTGTCTGCGGAAATTTCATAGGCTATGTTCGTAAATCCCAGAAGGAATTTCGTATACATATCCTTGTTTTCTATCTGAGAAATTTTCTCCCAACCGTCCGTATCCGAGTTGTCTCCGCCTCCACCGGATGGAGGTGTGGGATTGTTCGGGGTATTGTTACTGCACGCGCATAACAAAATCGCAAGCGTAACCATAAGTATGGCTGCAAGCACAAACACAAAACGCTTTTTCATAATTCCTCCTTCCGGCAATATATGTCGTCGTCGTTGCTTAATTTGTCCTCTTTTCCTTCTTCTTATGTACCTTTACGATCCTTAACGGCGTTTTTGCTCCGACTCCATTCCGAAAATCGGAGCGCGTCGGTTATTTATTTGCTTATTTTCGTTATTTCTTCGTCGATAACTTTTTTAATGTACTCAATTGACTCTTCGAGTTTCACGGAAACGCTCAGAGTTTTATCTCTCGATTGAATTTCAACTTCTCCGCGGGAAAGACTTCTCGGGCTGATAACGACCCTCAACGGAATTCCCATCAGATCGCAATCTGAAAACTTCACGCCGGCGGACGCTTCTCTGTCGTCAAACAGGACTTCCACTCCCGCTTTCTGTAAATCGTCGTAATATTTTTGCGCCGCGGCTCTTACGGTTTCGTCGTCAAGCCTCAGTCCGCAAAGATAAACTTGCCACGGCGCTATCGACATCGGCCAGATAAGTCCTTTATCGTCGTGACTTTCCTCGGCTATGGACGCCAACGCTCTTCCCACGCCTATTCCGTAACATCCCATAATCGGATTAACCGCTTTTCCTTCCGCGTTGAGAACGGTCATATCCATTGCTTTGGTATATTTCGTTCCGAGTTGGAAAATATTTCCCACTTCTATACCGTTTTCAAGCGTAAGAGATTTTCCGCAGACGGGGCAAACGTCGCCCGCTTTGACTTTGGCTACGTCAACGTACTTTGCTTCGGGCACGTCACGAGTCATATCCACGCCGCAAATATGATATTCTGCTTTATTCGCTCCGGTAACCATATTATTCGCACCCTCGAGCGATTTATCGAAAATAATCGTCGCGCCTTCGATGTTAAGATTCACGCAGCCGATATTCCCGGCGTGCAGAACTTCGGAATCGGTAAGGTTTGCGGGAACGATTTGTTTTCCGATATATTTCGTCAGTTTACTTTCGTTGATTTCAAGATCGCCTCGTATAAAGCACAGAACTATATTCTCCGTTCCTTTTTCGAAATAGCAAACCGCTTTAACGGATTTTTCCGGCTTAGCGTTAAGGAATTCGCATACGGATTCTATATCCTTTTTATCGCCCGTAAACACTTCGCGCAGATTTTCGCTGGTTTCGTCGCGCATCGGCTTGCGAACGGTAACCGCTACTTCCATATTCGCTTTATATCCGCATTCGGGACAGATTACGATAGTATCTTCTCCTATCGGCGTAAGCAACATATACTCGTGCGCGACGCTTCCGCCCATCATTCCCGTATCCGATTTGACGGCAACGACGCGTTTCATACCTATACGCTTGAAAATACGGACGTAAGCGTCGTATACCCGTTCGTAATAAGCGCGAAGGTCGTCTTCGCTTATATGGAAAGAATACGCGTCTTTCATCGTAAACTCTCTGACTCTTATAAGTCCGCCGCGGCAACGCGCCTCGTCGCGGAACTTCGTCTGCACCTGATAAATCATAAAAGGCAGTTGCTGATAACTGCTTACGGTATCGCGCGCAAACTGAACGGCGGCTTCCTCGTGCGTCATTCCCAGCACCATATCTCTGCCCGTTCTGTCGCGGAAACGAACCATCTCTTCTCCGATACTGTAATATCTTCCGCTTTCCGCCCACATTTCCTTAGGCATAACTACGGGAAACATAACTTCCTGTCCGTCTACGGCGTCCATTTCTTCCCGTATGATTTGTTCTATTTTCTTCGTAATCCTCTTTGCCGGAGCGGCAAGCGTCCATATACCGTTTGCGACGAGTTTGATAAATCCCGCTCTTATGAGCAGAATATGACTCGCCGCGGTAGCGTCCGCGGGACTTGTTTTCGTACGTTCACCAACTAATTTAGAAAGCAGCATAACCCTTCTCCTCTGCCAATTACGCTACCTTGATAGTCCACTCTCCGATATACAAATCTTCTCTTTCTTCGAGTGCGTAAATTTTAACTTTATATTCTCCCGCTTCGGTAAATTTACCGTCGTCGAGTTTCAATCCGTCTTCTCCGACGAAAACGAGATTTTTCGTAATATTTTTC
>JBJETX010000081.1:0-19883 GCA_051883535.1 Christensenellales bacterium
TCAACTCGTTGGCGAGTCTGAGATACATCTGCTTTTCACCGCGTTTACGCGCAAACATAACTATCCATCTGATTCCTAAGGTCTGACGTCTTTCGGGACGGATTTCCAACGGTACCTGATAGTTGCTACCGCCGATTCTTCTCGCCTTGACTTCCAAAGTCGGCATAACGTTTTCAAGAGCCTGCATAAATACGTCGTTGGGGTTCATTCCCGTCTTCTCTTCGATAACGTTGAACGCTCCGTATACGATTTTCTGAGCAACGCCCTTTTCCCCGTCAAGCATTACCTGATTGACGAGTTTGGTGACTACTTTGGAATTGTAAATAGGGTCAGGCAAAACTTCACGCTTAGGAACTCCACTTCTTCTAGGCATTATTGTGTCCTCCTGTAATTTTTGTTGGTTGGGTAAAATTCAATCTATATATTGAATTTATTTGGGCTTTTTCGCGCCGTATTTCGACCTTGCCTGATTGCGTTTAGCAACGCCGGCGGTGTCCAACGTACCACGGATAATATGGTAACGCACACCGGGAAGGTCCTTAACTCTGCCGCCGCGAACGAGAACTACGCTGTGCTCCTGCAAACTGTGTCCGATACCGGGAATATAAACCGTACCTTCCATACCGTTTACCAAACGCACTCTTGCGATTTTTCTTACCGCGGAGTTAGGCTTTTTGGGGGTAGTCGTCGTGACGGACAAGCATACGCCTCTCTTCTGAGGACATTTTTCCATCATAGGAGTCTGGCTTTTCTTGACTTGTCTTTCCCTGCCCTGCCTTATCAGTTGGTTAATTGTTGGCATTCAAAATCCTCCTCTTGGTTATAGATGAATTTATCCCTTTCAACCCTTTTCAGGATAAACCCGCCTTTTATTTGCGGCTGAACTTTTCGTTCGTTTCCGACGCCGAAAACGGAAAACGTCACACCCTTGCTCTCCGCGTTCGTCACGCACTCTTTCCGACGACAGCCGTCCGTCGGACTTTCTCCGTGTAACTCCGCCTTTTAAGCATTTTCGAGGCGGAAAAACCTATGCGTCCCCACATAAGCGTTACTATTATATCAACTCAATTTTTCATTGTCAATCAAAAAAACGCATTTGACTGCTTGTTTTTACGCATAAAAAAGCATTTTTTCTTTTAAGCGGACTATTCCGCAATATCCAGCCACAAACGCGGAACCACTCCGATTCCGTCGATTTTTCCACCGTTCGCCGAATCGGTTTCCGCGTAAAGCGCGCCGTCCGTTGCGAAACTTCCGTCTACGCCGATAACTCCGACGCTATCCGAAGTTTTTCCCGCCGAACGCGTATAATACCTTACCGCTCCCGTCGAATAACCGCCGCCGAGTCCGACTCCCGTCCCTATCGCATAGTCGGTCGCCGATACTATTCTCTTCTCCGAACCCTCCGTCGCCTCGTCCGTCCCGAAAAGTTCCCCGTACGCCGCAACGAAAACGAAATCTTCGGTATCCGCGCCGTCGGCGTGCGCCTTATCCTTATAATAGTTGGTCTCCGTTCCGTTGTCGTTTACGCAGGGCGCGATCATTCCGCGCTGCCGTTCGTCGAACGCCGTCGCAACGAATTCTCCATTAAGATAACTCCTGAGGTCGCTGCTTCCCCAGTCGCAGGCGTAACCGCTCCCGTCTGCGGTAAGATACTCTCCGCTCGTCGCGTCGTAACGGTATCCGCCTTTCCCAAGATAATCGCTTACTTCGACGGCGTAATCGGAAGCAAGCAGAACTTTACCGTCCTCCGCCGCTGTAATCGTCCATAATATCGGTTCTATACGATAAAAATATCCGTTGTCTTTGTAAATTTTAGACGCTACGGGCGAACCGTCGGAAAAATGCGCGTACGCGGCGTACCTCTGATCGAGTTCCTCTTTTACGTATCGTTTTCCGTCTACGGTATATATCCCATTTTCGGGTACGGACGAAGAAAGCGTTTTGATAAGACTCTCTTCGCTCGCTATGCTCTTGGGATAAAACCCGAAATAAACTTTTTCCCCGACGTCGGAAACTCCGTCGCAATCCGCGTCGTAATGATAATACCCGAGCGAAGAAACCTTCTCTTCGATATTCAGTCCGCACAACGTACAGTCGTACCCGTCGAAAACGTGTCCGCAGATCGCTCCGCAATTAAGGCATATCCCCGTGCCGCCTTCGTAAACGTGTTCGGGACCGTCGTCGTAAACGTATTTTTCTGCGCCGCATAAACCGCAGACGTATAAGGTATAGCCTTTGTCTGGACAGGTTGCCGCAAAGTACGTTCCCTCTCCGTACTCGTGCCCGTATTCAACGCCGTTTACGATTACTTCGTCTCCGCATTCGGAACAAACGTAACGGACGAACCCTTTGTCGTCGCAGGTCGCTTTCACTTCTTCCGCTACCGCGTATGCGTGCGCCGTTCTGTCGGCAATTTCGCGCTTTACGTCGCCGCAACGCGCACATTCGTATATCGTTTCCCCTTCTTCGACGCAGGTCGCCTCTTTAACGGAAGTTATGACGTAATTATGCCCCGTAGCGGAAGTCGTCACGCGGAATTCCCCGTACGCGGAAGAATAAACTCTCTCTCCGTTTTCAAGACAAGTCGCGGGTTTTTCCGAAACCTCGTATTGCTCCGAAGAAAGTTTCGGGATAAAAACCGATACCGTTTCTCCGCATTCGGAACATACGCCGTCCGCCGTGCCTACGGCGGTTTCCGTCGGCTCTTCGGTAACTGTGTAATCGGATAAAATATGCTCGCATACGGGTTCGTCATCGTCCTCGTCGGGGTGGGCGGGCGGGGTATCCGTACACGCGAAAAACGCCGCAAACGCGGCGATAATCATAAAAATAAAACCAATCCGACGTATCGTTTTCATCGTTTCAGGCAAAATATACGTTCTTCACGTTACACAGCGAAAACGCGTTATCCGCTATCGAAAGCGAGCCGCGCGAAACGGGAAAAACGATCTTACCGTATCTGACGGCGTAAAACGCGTATTCGCCGACGGATTTAACCGTATCGGGGAAGGTAACTTCGCCGCAGAATTGGTTAAACGCGTACTCTCCTATCGTTTCGTAAGCGGTTCTTTCGTCAAACGTAATTTTCGACGAGCAACGGTAAAAACAATTCCTTCCCGTGCTTTCGACGAAATACGGTATAACGAGAGTTTCTCCCTCGTATCCGGAAAACGCCGCCTCGCCGAGCGATTTTATACCCGTGGCGGTAAAATCTATTTCCGCGGTCGAACCGAAAAACGGACTTCCGCTTATGCTTTTTATCGAAGAAGGCAGTACGAGTTTTGCTCCTTTATATCCGTCGAATTCGCCCATAGCAAGGCTGTCGAGCGCAAAATCCCGTCCGAAAACTATTTCCGCTTTGCTGTCGTAAAACGCCCTGCGGCGTATCGACGTTATATTGCCGCCGAGAGTAACTTTCCCGTTGAATCCCGCAAAAGCGTAACTTCCTACGACTTTAAGCGAGGAATTTTCCTTGAAAGCAACCTCGTAAGCGCCGCCTCCGAACGCGTATCCCCTGATCGCGGCGACGCGGTTACTTACCGTCAGAGCCTCCGAACGCGCCTGCCCCACGGCGACGAGTTCGGTCTTATCCGACGCGTACAAAACTCCGTCTTCCGCAAGGAAAACCTCGTTTGCCGCCGAAACTTCTATCGTAAGCAGGGACGAGCAGCCGTAAAACGCCCCGTCTTCGATTTCTTTAACCGTCTCGGGAAGAATTATTTTCGTAAGCGTGGAATTGTTCCCGAACGCGCCTTCGGAAACGCTCGTCACTTTTTTCCCTTCGTAACTTTTGGGTACGGTTATTTCCGCCGCTTTACCAGAATATCCCACGAGCGCGAAACTTCCGTCGTCTTTGAGTTTATAACGCAACCCTTCGGGAGATTCGATAACGGAAGGCGTTTCAACCTCGCCGGCGTCCGCGCGTTTCTTTTCCCATTTGGCGTACAGAGTAGTGTCTTTTTTCAACCCGTCTTTCGTGGAAAAAGGCAAAGTTCCTTCTTCGTCGTAAAACCAACCGAGAAAGTTATACCCGGCTTTCCACGGGTCTTCCGGCATCTCCGCAGGTTTGGCGAGCGTACTCGTACGCGGTTCGATGATTATCGGCGGATCGTCGTTCTCGAACCCCGTCACAAAAGTGATTACGATACCCTCGTCCGTCTCTTCCTCTTTTCTTTCGCAAGCGGAAAGGCACGCGACGATAATCGCGGCGACGACGAGAAGTATTGCTATGGTTCTTATATATTTTTTCATTTTTTTAATAATAATATAACGCGCGCGCCTTTGTCAAGTCTTAAACAAGGCGGGTTCCCGACCACACGTTACACGGAATTTTACCGCAGTCGGCGAAAGCCTTTGTGCGGATAAAATTTAATTCCGTGTAAGTCGGACTTCCAAGGAAGCAAAATGACGCATTTTGCTTGAATTCTTAGTTCGCAAGGGATTCTCTCCCCTTGCTTATCCCCGTAAGGGCAAAAGTGAAAAGTGTAATTTTCACTTTTTGTTTATTTATACCATAAAACGCAAGTAAATAATTAAAAATATTTTCTTGTTACTTCCATATAAAGTGTATTATATTTTAATTTTTACGGACTTTTCGGAAAATAAACATCTCCCCATCCGAAAAAAGGAAGCCTTCCGGCTTCCTTTATCGCAAGTAAATTTTTTGCGGAAATGAAAGTATTATGCCGCTTTTGCCGCTTTCGCCGCTTTCTTCGCCGCGACCATGGCAACGTAGTCGGGAGCCTCGCCGTGTTTTACGAGAAGCATCATAACCGCGCCTACCGCGATACATATCGAAGAGAAGATAAACAGAGAACTGCCGCCGCCGATATAGTCCATTACCAGACCGCCGAATATCGGTCCGAGCGTCTGCGCCGACATAGTGGCTATGTAATAAATTCCCGTAAATTTACCGATATCTTCGGGCGAAGAAACTTCAAGCACCATCGGGAGAGTATTGACGTTTGCGAAAATCAGACCGAAACCGGATACCATATAGCATACCATAAATACTATCGTAGCCGCGTCTTTCGCCGCTCCCACGCAACTTGCGACGAGAACGTAACTGATAATCGCAAGCGCGAATCCGAATATAATCGACCAGCGACGTCCGAATTTTCTCGCCATAATTCCGACGGGGATAAATCCTATCGCCGCCACCACGAGGGACGCGCCGCTCACTATCGAAGCGATACCCGTGCTCGTTCCGAGGAACTTGACGCAGTAAATAGGCATGTTATTAGCAATCGCGTAGTAACCGATAAACCACATAAAGATTGCGCCGAGAATAAGAATGAAACTCGTCATTTTCGGTTTGCCGTATTGTTGCAGCATACTGAGTTTGACTTCTTTCTTATCGGTTTCCTTTTCTTCCTCTTCCTTTTCTTCATATACGGGCAAACCGTATTCCGCGCAAAGCAGGTTGCATTCTTTTACCCACTTCTTCTCTTTCACGAGGAGCACGAACAATCCGAGTACGAGAGCAAGCGCGCCCGCCATCGTACCGAATATAATCCAGTACTGATTGGAAAGGGTGAGTTTGGAATCGAACATAAAGGTTATCGTATAAATAAGGAAGCCGATTCCGCCGCCCACGCCGCCTACGAGGTTTATCATGGCGTTGCCGGGGCTTCTGAGAGGCGACGGCGTCACGTCGGGCATCAGAGAAACGGCGGGCGTTCTTATAACCGTCTGCGCGAATATTATGAGCAACAGCGCGATGAGGAAGAACGCAAAATATCCCCAGTTTACTTCGTTGTTGACCGAAGCGGAAATATAGTCGTTCGCCGCGCTCGAAACGTACTGACTGTAAGGCAACGCGACGTTGTCGTTGAGGGCGGTGTACTGTTCTTCGGTGAGTTCCGCTTTTTCTTCGACGACTTGCTCTCCGTCGAACAAAATCGTGGTTTTAGCGTATTTGCCCGCGCCGAGTACGCCCATAAGTTTGCCGTTGCTTATCTGCACGTCGTACAATCCTACGAAAAATTCTTTCGTGTTTTCGGGATGTTCTTTGCAAAGTTTATCGTAATCGACTTTTTTGAGATGAGAATAATTTCCGTTCGCCGCCTCGTCGAACCACTGCGCGAGGAGTTCGTTACGGGTTATCGTCGTGCCGGGTTTTTCAGGGTTTTCCATAGCGATATTGCCGTCGTCCGCCGAGAAAAACGCTTCGTATCTGTCTCTTATCTCCGTGCTGTCGCCGAGTTGCGTCTGAACGGAAATGGGGACGAGTATCATCGCCACTATGGTAACGAGAGTACCTATGACGATAAACGGAGTACGACGTCCGAATTTTTTGCCGAGTTTGCTCTTTCCGGACTTGTCGGAAATCTTTCCGAATACGGGAAGAAGCACCATACACATCGCGCTCGCTATACCTACTATTACGTTACGAACGGTATTGCTGAAACCGAACGCCTGATCGAGAAGCAGCGGCACCACGAAGTTATAAACCGTCCAGAATATCATAACGACGGCAAATCCGAGACCTACTTTCAGCGTCTGAGGATAATTGAGTTTCAATTTCGACGGGTCTTTCGTGCCCGGCGCCGAGGTCTGCGCCGCGTCCTGCGTTACTTCGGAAACGACGTTTTCTTTTTCGTCCATATGTTAGCCTCCATTATATAAATAAATACGTATAACAGTTTAACCGAAAACGCCCCTTTTGTCAATACGGCAAATTACCCGACAAACTCCGTTTTTGCCCGAAAAAACAAACGGCCCGCCTCGCGGCGGACCGTATTACGACGATATTTACGCTTCTTTTACTCAATGCGAAAGGAAAAACTTCGTCATATGGTCTATGGTAGCGACGCTTTCGGGATATTCGGACGGATAGAGCACGCTGAACACGTGTTCGAGTTTATGCCCTTCGACCTTCTGCCAGTCGTCCATTTCGTTTTCCACGCCTCTGTCGTCGAGAAGTTCCTTGAACATCAGAGTGGCTTTATGTATCATATCCTCTTTACTCGTCACGAGATAGGTCGGCGGGAACGTTCCCTTGTCGATAATATCGCAGAACGCGAGATAGTCTTTATAAGGCGATTTTTTCCTTCCGCCTTTTCCGAAAATTCCCGGTGAAAGCACTTTTGCAAGTCCGGAATCGAAAAAGAACATTCCGCTCGTAAGTCCGGCGGCTTTGATATCGAGATTGACCTTTCCCACGTTATAAACGCGTTGCAGTTCTTCGCTCGAAACGATCAGAGCGGCGTACGCGGCGAGCAGTCCGCCCGCGCTGTCTCCCGTAATATAAACCCTGTCTCTGTCGCAAGGATAACTTTCAAGATTGTCGCCTATATATTTAAGCGCGTTCATCACGTCCACGAGCCCTGCGGGGAACGGATTTTCGGGACAAAGCGAGTAACTTACGTTTATTACCGTAAATCCGCGTCCGGCAAGATGATAGCAGTAGTTTTTATTGAGTTCTTTGTACGCGTACATAAGTCCGCCGCCGTGGATATCTATGATAACGGGCAGTTTTTTGTCTTCCGCGCCCTCGGGGAAATAAACGTCGAGCAGATGTTCGTTTTTTCCGTCGTCCGCGTAAGGAATATCGACGATTGCGTTGATCCCTTCGGGAAGCGTCTGTTTGTCCATTCTCTTTTTATCGTTGGTCTCCACTATGGACCAGAAAAATTTATAAGCCTTGTTAAGTAATTCCATACAGTTTCCTCGTTTTTTACTATAATTTTATTATATTTTCGATGATAGCACATTTACGCGCTTTTTTCAACGGTTATTTTCATTTTGCCGTTTTTGCAATTAAAATTTATTTTTGGAAAAAAATTTATTATACGCGCGCTTTATTTCGTAAAAAAAAGGTGCTATAATAATAGTAAAATATTTCAGGAGGTTATCCGCTATGAAAATACTCGTTACCGGCGGCGCGGGATATATCGCAAGCCATACCAACGTTCTCCTTCTCGAAAAAGGCTACGAAGTAGTCGTTCTCGACAACCTTTCCAACAGCAGCGAAGAAAGTATCAGAAGAGTGGAAGAACTGACGGGAAAAAGCGTTCGTTTCTATAAAGGCGATTGCAGAGACAAAGATTTACTCCGAAAAATATTCACCGAAAACCAAATCGACGGCGTAATACATTTTGCCGGGCTTAAAGCCGTAGGCGAAAGTTGCCGTCTGCCGATGCTGTATTACGAGAACAACCTCAACAGCAACCTCGCTCTCGCCTCGGTGATGAGCGAATTCAACTGCAAAAAACTCGTTTTCAGTTCTTCCGCAACCGTTTACGGCACGCCGAAAACCCTTCCGCTTACCGAAAAATGTCCGCTCGGAATAACCGAAGAATATCCCCTCGGCGTGACCAATCCCTACGGCGCGACGAAACTTATGGGCGAACAGATGTTCCGCGATTTTTACGCCGCGGACAAAGAATGGAACATTATGCTCCTGCGCTATTTCAATCCCGTAGGCGCGCACGAAAGCGGACGGATAGGGGAAGATCCGCAGGGTATACCCAATAACCTTATGCCTTACGTAAGTCAGGTGGCGGTGGGCAAACTCCCGTATCTCAACGTATACGGCAACGACTATCCCACTCCCGACGGCACGGGCGTAAGGGATTATATCCACGTCGTAGACCTCGCGGAAGCGCACATTAAAGCCCTCGAACATATCGACGGATGCGGCGTAGGCGTTTACAATATAGGAACCGGCACGGGCTATTCCGTCCTCGATATGGTAAAAGCGTTCGGAAAAGCGTGCGGACACGAAATTCCTTATAAAATCTGCGCTCGCCGAGCGGGCGACGTAGCGGAATGTTACGCAAATTGCGACAAAGCGGCGAAAGAACTCGGTTTCGTCGCAAAACGCAATCTCGACGATATGTGCCGCGACCTGTGGAAATGGCAGTCGCTCAACCCGAACGGATACGGTAAATAATTCCGACCAAACGCCATACAAAATTTTATCGTAGCCGCCACCGCGCAGGCTGCGACGTTATTATATTGATATATAATCATACAGGAGATAAAATGTACGAAATTATAGACAGCCACGCGCATATATATCCCGACAAAATAGCGGGAAAAGCGGCGACGGTCATCGGGCAGTTCTACGACATTCCCATGAACTGCAACGGCTCGGTGAAAGTTCTTCTCGACTTGGGAAAAGCGGCGGGAATAAGCCGTTTTCTCGTCCATTCCGTCGCAACCGTTCCTCATCAGGTAAAGTCGATTAACCGCTTTATTCTCGAAGAAATGCGCCTGCATCCCGAATTTATCGGATTTATGACTCTGCATCCCGATTTAACCGAGGAAGAAATTGCCGAAGAAGTTGATTTTGGCGTTGAAAACGGCTTCCACGGCGTAAAACTTCATCCCGATTTTCAGAAATTTGCCATAAATTCGGACGTTTGCCGTAAAATATGCAACGTGGTCGGTTCGCGTCTTCCCGTTCTTTTCCATACGGGCGACCGCAGATACACGTATTCACACCCCGACTATCTCGCGGAAATAGCGAAAGAATACCCTCATATGCGCTTTATCGGCGCGCACTTCGGCGGTTGGAGTTGTTGGAAAGAAGCGGAAATCGCCTATAAAGGTTTAGATAACGTATTTTTCGACACCTCGTCTTCCCTCGCCTTTTTGCCGCCCGAAGAAGCAACCCGACTGATTTATTCTATGGGCGCGGAAAAATTCTTTTTCGGCACGGACTATCCGATGTGGCTGCCCGACGAAGAAATCGCAAGATTTTTAGCCCTTCCCCTTACCGAAAAAGAGCGCGAAGGAATTTTCTCCAAAAACCTGCTGTCCTTCCTTAACCTCGAATAAACCGTACGAAACGTAAAAAAACGCGGAATTTACCTTCCGCGTTTTTTATTTTGCCTTAAAACGATTTTACTCAAAATATCCTATGCCGACATAAAATAAATATCTTATGAAAACTCTTTACGTTCCACATAATTATCTCCTATCTTCTCATACACTTTTCTTGTCCAAAAAGTCTCTTCGTCATAAATCCATACTTCATAAAGGCTACATTCCGCATTAAAATTTTCTTCAAGTCCGGGATAATACTTCCCTGCCCATGCGACTTCCACTATATCGACGTAAACGCCGTCTATTTTCGTTGCCATATAATGAAACGGAAATAACGCATTACATAGATATCTCTCTTCTTTGTCTATATTAAGTATCTTGAACGGACTTTGCCGATAAGTAAACGCTCCGTATACACCGTTAGGAGAATCCGGTTCATAATGAATATTCCCCCAAAAAAATCCGGTCGGCTCGAATTCTACCAAGTAAAAGTGTTTTTCTCCGTTAATCCCTTTTATAAATTCGACTTCGAACCCCGTTATATCTTCATATTCGTAAGGGTAGTCAGAAGACGGAACTTTACTTTCCCAAATTTCCCGCTTCGCTGTGCCGTCTTCGTTGAAATACGTTTTCCTGACGTATGCTTCTATCTCTTCACGAGTCAGCGGCGTATCCCGATGTGTTCCCGCTATATTCCCGTCCATCGGTTTATCGTCAATCGGGTCTTTGTCCGTTTTAATAATATCGCAACCGCACAGGCAAGTGACGCTGAAAAGAACCGTTAAAAAAATAATTTTGATTCTTTTTCCCGCTTTTTTACCGTTAAACACTTTACTGTCCATACCCCGACTCATTATAAATTTCATATGGAAATTATATCTCCCCTCTTTTTATATTACGTGGAAAAATGTCTGCTGTCAATAGGCAATAAATATTCCGATTCCTATAATAAGGTAATTAAG
Organism: Christensenellales bacterium; assembly: GCA_051883535.1. Taxonomy (GTDB): domain Bacteria; phylum Bacillota; class Clostridia; order Christensenellales; family DTU072; genus CAG-1782. The sequence goes on from JBJETX010000081.1 coordinate 10,740, forward strand.
TAAAATGATATTGGTAAAAATGTTTGTATCAGGTTCGGAATAAACCAAAACGCGGCGCATCATCAAAATGCGCCGCGTTTTTTATATTTCAAAGCAGTTTACTCAAAATATCCTATGCCGAGGCATAAAGCGATAGCGAGCAGAACGTTCTGTCCGTCGGGGATAAATACGTTGACGAGTTTTTCGTTAAGCGGATGCGCGACCGCCTGCGCAAGCAACGACGGTTTCACGCTTCCTTTGCTCTTTCTGAACAACTCGTACTGCGCGGTTTTCGCGTTCCCGAAAAACACGAATTCCCCTTCGAACGCACGCGCTTTTTTTTCGTCGGGCGCAGGTTCTCCTTTCTCGGTATCGGGTTGCGTAAATACGATTTCCCCTCCGACCGCTTTAATCGCAACGCATCCTTTATCCGCTATCGCAACGCTTACTCTGTCTTCGCCTTTCAATATTTGTCCGACCGCGCGGTTTGCGCCGTTATACACGAGCAGACCGTTTTTTACGGGAGACAATCTGTATACGGGAGATTCCTTCGGTACGAGAGCCTCTCCCGTAAGATAACTTATCCGCCTCGGCAAAGTTACTATCATTCTTTATCCTCCGCTTCGTTTGCTTCCGCCGCCGCTTTCTTTCTTTCGTTTATTATTGCGACCGCTTCCTGCTGCTGTTTTTCGTTGAATTTATAGAAGAACAGCGGTATAACCGTGAGGAAGAAACTTATCGCCGCGACGAGAACGAGCATCGTCCACATCGTGTCCTTCCCTGCGGGAGTAACCGACGCCGCGTTGTTTGCTTCCACGCCCGCCATATAATAAGCGAGAACGCCGACGAACGCGCCGACCGCCATACCTACTTTGTTTATAAGCGTCTGCATGGCAAAACATATTCCTTCCGCTCTTTCGCCCGTTTTCAGTTCGAGGTATTCGACCGTATCCCCTATCATTGCGTAAGTAAGAATATTGCCGAAACCGCTCGGTATGCCCGCAACTACAAGAGCAATAATCAATACGACCGTAGTCGCCGTTCCTGTATAATTTCCGTGGTCGAAAACGATACCCACGACATACGCGACGAGCATCGCCACGCCGCCGAATATATGTGAAACTATATAAGTATTCCTTTTACCGAATTTCTTGGTAAGGAAGGGAACGAGCACCGAAGCGATCAATCCGCCGGGTACGACCGCCATGGTAAACAGCGCGTACATCGATTCTTTATCCATTATATATTTGGCAAAATAAAGTCCGCCCGTATAAGTGAACAGCATTCTCGCCGCTCCGCCGATACCCGATAATACGATGAGCATAAGCGGTTTGTTTTTGAATAAAAGTTGAAGATTATGTTTCAGCGAAGGTGCTTTTTCAACGGAAAGATTACGTTCTTTCGTGTTTCTGAACCCGATATAGAACATCGGCAAAGAGACCACGACGCACACGATCGCAATTACGAAATAGACCATTCTCAGTCTTTCGGAAATGAGTTCGGGCGTAGCGAGATTCTTCGTCAGTTGCTCCGTTATTATGGGAACGAGTATCGTAACGAGACCGGCGCCCGCCGTACAGAACAGACGCGCAACGGTAAGAAGATTACCTCTGCGATAGGTATCGTTGCTCATAGCGGTGGACAAACCCCAATAAGGAACGTCCGCGACGGTATAAATAACGCCCCAGATTATGTACATAATCGAGATTGCCGCAAACCCGCCGTCGGTATTCGGATACCAAGGTAAGAAACATATAACCGTCATTATGGCAATCGGCAAAGCCATCCATTTGAGATACGGGCGACATTTTCCCCATTTCGTACGCGTTCTGTCTACAATCGAACCCATTATCGGGTCGTTAAGCGCGTCGAAAATTCTCGCCCCAAGCATCAGAAACGCCACGGCAAGAGCGTTGAATCCTATCGCGTCCGTCATAAAAACCGTCAGATACGAACCGATTATCGTGCAGATTATGTTCTGTCCGAAACCGCATACGGAAAAACTCAACGCTTCTTTCGACTGCATCTCTCCGTCGCCGGGAGTCGAGCCGAAAATTTTGTCCCACAAATTCTTCTTGGTCTGTTCCATTTCGATACCTTTCCTTATTCGTATTTATCCGCTAATCCGTTCAACCGGACCGAGATTCGTTTTACGCCCACCTCTGGTGTCTTCTGCGGCTGCGCGCTCTCTCTTTTCTCCCCTTACCGCTTCCCGAAAAAACGACGGCAAGCACGAACAACACTATCAACGCGAATATCGCCACCCCTATCCATATATATATCGGCGAAACCGTTTCTTTTACTTCTTTTACGAACGCAATCCCTTCGAGAGACGCGCATTTTACGTAATAAACTCCGTTTTTATACTCGTACTCGAGTTCTCCGTACCCTTTTTCTCCGTATCCGAATACCTTCAACCCTTCGGAATACTTAACGGCGGCAGGTCTGAGACTGAGTTCGTAAGACGAATACCCGAGCGTTATCTTTACCCCGTCCTCGAGAACGTTGACGTCGTACGCGGCAACTATTTCCAGAGTCGTTCCTTCCTCGGCGTTCTCGTTGATTTTCGCACGCAGATTTTCGGTCTTTTCGTCGTCGAAAGCCGCAAGCACGACGTACGTTTCGGGCGATAAACCGTTTTTGCACTCGTCTTTCGACACGCTTACCGTAACCGCGTCCGTGGTTACGCTGCTGCTCGCAATCGTAAGCGTTCCTATGGTGAGCGTCGCTTTCAGCGTAAGATCTTTGTAATTCTTTTTCGACACTACCGCGGTATACTCGTACACGCCCGCTTCCACGAAATACCCTTTATCGTATCTGACCGTCAGTCCCTGCCATACGTTCTTATCGTAAGTAATTTCGGGCGAGTGTCTTTCCCCGTCGTAAAGCACGTTCATATCTTCGAAAGTAATCCCCGTAAACGCGGCGGGTTCAACGGTATATACGCTGTCGCCGAACGTCAGTTCGTAATTCGTCGCGTCTCCGAGGAAGAAGACGTCTATCGGATAATCTCCCGCGTCCGACTCCGCGCTCACGTCGACGTAATACGTTACGTCCGCCGCAATTTCCGCTTTAAGCGCGGCAATATCTTCGGCAAGATACGCGCCGCTTCCCGAAGAAACGCTCACTCCCGTCCTTATCTCCGAAGGCCGGTTCCCGTAAACGTGTCCCGAACTTAAAGCAAACACCGTAACTCCTGCCGGCAACACGGTAACGTACGCTCTGCGGTACCCGATAATATAACGTTCCGTTTCGGTCTCCCCGACGGGCACGACTTCGTAATTTCCGACGGAAGCCTCTCTCGAAGCCGCCGAAGCGACGCTCGTCGCGGCAATCAACGCCCCGACGTCTTCGGGAACGACCACTCCCTCTATCGTGAGCATCGCTCTCAACTCGTCTTCCGTTTTCGGGGAAGCGAAGTAATATTTATCCACGTTCCGCGCGCATATCGTTATCCTGCTCTTGTTTACTCTGAAAGTAACCGTTCCTGCGAAAACGAGCCTGTAAACGAACCCTTCGTCGTCCGCCTTGAATTCGTATCCGCCTTCGGGCGCGTCCGTTCCGTAAACGACGTAATCTCCCGGCTCGAAAATCTTGTCGGTTACGTCCTCTTCCGCCGTTCCGCCCGTCGTTGCCGTACGGATAATACTTATTCTTCCGTCAAAATCGTCCAGACTTTCCACGGGAATTTTCATCGCTCCCACGCTTAAAGAAACAACCGTCGCAAACGGGTCGAGTTTCTCCCCGTAAACGCTTTCCGCGACGCCGCCTATCGTGACGGTCACTTCCCGTCTTTCCGCAGAAAGCGCGATATATATCGGTTTTTCTCCGTAAAACTCTCTCCCGTACGCGTAATACGTCTCCGACGCGAGGAAACTTCCGCCTACGGGCACGGGAACGTAATCCGTTCCGTCGTAAGTAAAGTATCCGTCCGCTTTAACTTCCCTCGTCGTATCTTCCTCAACCGTCAGCGCATAGTATTCTTTTCCCGCCGCGCTCGTCGTATCCGAAGTCCGGACGTACCCGTCCGCGGTTCGCTCGTAACACGTTTCGGGCAACGCGTCGCCCTCGGCTACGCTCAGAAGTTCCGCCGTTATCGCGTAATAGACTTTTCCGTCTGCGTACGAAGTATCCGCGGTCAGAACGTATCCTTCCGCAGTCCGTTCGTAAACCTCGCCCGTAATCGCGAAACTCAAAGTAGTTTCAATATATTTTTCTTCCGCTTGATAAAAGAACTCGTATCCGTTAGTTCCCGCAAGCAGTCTGTCATCGTCGTTTGCCGCCGTAACCTTGCCGCGCTCCGCTATGCCGTTTACCGTAAACGTAGCCGTCGCGCCGAGTTCTTCCGCAGGCAGCGCGTCGCCGACGTATAACCCCGTAAGGGACGCGTTGGCGATAACTTCGACGTCCGCCGCCTCGAAACGAACGGTAACGCTTTCCGCCGCGGAATAATGCGCGTTCCCGTCGCAGGTTATCGTTACGGAGAACGCTCCCGAACGCAGAATTCTGTACTCGCCGTTACCCGTTTCCTCCGCCGCGGCTCCTTCGACGACGTACGACGGGACGAGTCCCGTTTTTCTCCCGTCCGAAGTCACGCTCGCCGCGCGCACCGAAACCCGTCCTCCGACGGGCACGGTAATCGTATCTCCCGTCGCCGTTCCGAATCCCGTCACGGAGATAAACTGTTCTTCCCTGTCCTGCGCCGGCGTTATCGCAAGGGGTATAATCGCGTTGCCTACGAGAACGAAGTTATCGGAAACGCTTTCCACCCGCAGAAAATAATCGCCGTTTTCCGCTATCTGCGTCGTGTCGGGCAGACGGTTTACTTCGTTGACCGCGTCGTCGTACGTCGCGTAGACTTTTGCCGTTATTATTTCAGGGTTCAGCGCGGTGGTCTCTATATCGGGAAGCGCTTCCCTGTTGTAAATCCTTATTTTTTCGGTAATAACTTCTATCTCGGCAGGGTCGATTCTGCCTTCCGCGACGAGGCTCGCTATCGAATAGTTCGAGAAAATCTCATCCGTTTCTCTCGTGAACCCTTTAAGAAAAGCGTTCTTTACCGTAATAGTTCTGTTTCCGCTGTCCGCGCCGTCGTACTCCGCGGATTCATACGCGACGACGTATTCTCCCGTCGCAAACGCCGCGCCGAACCCGTCGTCTATCCCCGAGTAGGACTCTTCCGCTATCGAAACGGATTTTACGACGATTTCCGAAACCGCGTTTCCGTCGTACGTCTTTACCGTATTTTCGGAAACCGCCGACGTTACGGCGAGTTTTTTCGTGAATATAGTGGCGACCGCCGACTTTTCCGTGGTTATCTCCGCGGCGTATCTGTCGTACAACGCCTCGTTGGTCAGCGTGAAAATCACTTTCCTTTCGCCCGCGTCTTTGCCGTCGAACCCCGCTCCGATATCGCCGTACGTCACGCTTCCGCCGCCGAGTCCTTTCATTACGAGCGCGGTCGTTTTATTGCTCTCGATTTCCGCCGTCGTCGTGCCGTCGTACTCTTTGTCGCCCACGCTTACGCTTCCGCCGCCGACGTCGGAATTGTTCGTCCAATAAAGCACGGCGGGCGTTATCCTCGCCCGTGCGTCTACGTAAATTTCTTCCGCCGCAACGTAATTCGCCGCGTCCGCTCCGCCGAGCGTCGCTCCGTAAGCGAGCGGATAAGTATTACCCGTTTCCCTCGCGTACAGCGTCTTTGCGCAGGAAAGAACGACTTCGTCGCCTTCGATAATTCCCGTGGGATAGAGCCCTCCTATCGCGCGCACTATACCGCCGTTTTCCGCAGTCGCGGTCGTCCCGTCGAAAACTTTATCGAGAGACCACGCCCCCGCGTAGGTCGCCGATTCTATCGTTTTCGGCAGAACGGTGAGCGTCCCCTCGAACCCGAACGCGCCTTCTCCTACGCGGTAATCGTAAACCCCCGCGTTTTTCGGTTTGCTTTCGAGTTTAATTCCGTCGAGATAATACTCTACCGACAACCCCGCCGATACTTCGGTAAACTCTCCGGTCCCGAAGTCGTAATGCGAAAATACCGTTATCGAGTCCGTGACGTCTTTCTCCTCGCCGTCGTAAACGAGCGTAACGTCCTTATTTTCGACGTAATAAACGTACGCGCTTTCCGCGTCGGGTTCGATTCTGCCGAGGTTGGCTGCGAACGACTCGAAACTCGGATTTTTTACTTCGATATTCACTTCCGCCGTGGCGTCGTAAATTCTGTCGCAACCGGCTTCATCCAATCCGACTTCCCTGCCCGCGCCGTCCACGAACTCCGCGTCGATCAGAACGACGTATCCGGGATTGGATACGATTTCGTAACTTCTGAGTTCTATCGTCTGTCTGACGATCGTATAAGGCAGTCTGACGGTGGTTATCGGCGCGTTCGCGTCGTCGAAAAAGTCTACCCGAAGAACGTAATCTCCCGCCGCGACGGGTTGGGTTTCCACTCCGCATTTTTCCGCCGCATAGCGGTAATAATAAGGCATATCCGTGTCCGCGACAACGTCGAAAGACGGATACTGCGCTTCTCCGTTATACGCGAGCGCGTCTCCCCCTTCGGGAATAACCGCGGAAAATTTCTCCGCCGAATATACGCCCGACGCTTTTGCCGTAAGCGTAAATTTTTTGCAAAGATACAACCCGGAGTTTTCGATTTTTTCCTCTTCCGCTCCGCCGTAGTAAACTTTGAAAACGAATTTAACGTATTTCACGCCGCCCGACGCTTTCATCGTCGCGTTTCTCCACGCCGCGTTCTCCGCGCCGCTGTCGAACAGTTTTATGCGGTCGCTTTCGGTAAAATTCTCCCCGTCGGCGGAAACGAACAACGCAAGTTCGTTGGGTACGTTTTCTTTTTGCCTCGTAAAATAACGGATTCCGAGGTCGTATTCACCGTCGTAAATTCCGAGCAAAGGAGAAGTCAGGCTCGCCGTCACGGAATACTCTTCGGTTTTGTCGCAGTCGAGTTCGTAATAATACGCGTCCTCTCCGTCGAATACGGGTTCGGTAAAATCGGGAGCGTTGCGATAAGTGAATTTTTCCCAGCCGTCGGACGAAAGTTCTATCGTGTTCGGCAATATTTCCTCTTCTCCCGCGAATTTTATAAACGCTCCGCGCACTTCGGAAGGAACGGATACGAAAAAAAGCGCGACGGCAACCGCCGCAATCAGCACGAAAACTATTATTCTGGAAACGTCGGAACGCGTCATCGCTCACTCACTCCGCTTTATAATATAAATAAAATGCTATTTGATTATATCATACACGCGGAACGATTGCAATACCCCAATTTATCCCGGAACGCGCTTTCGTCAGCGCGTTCCCTCGTCCTAACGGAAAAACGCAAAAAGAAAACCGCCTTTCGAGCGGTTAAAAGTAACTACGGCGCGAGTCGCGGACCCGCGGGTCTGTAAACGTCGCTGACGGACTTCAGAATTTTGTTGACGTATCTGTCCGTTTGGGTTCTTAAACGCTCTATTTTCGGAGTCGTAAAGTCGAAAACGTCCTGCTCCGTCATCCCCATTAAAGCAAGCAGTTCTTCCTTGTCGATAATCTTTATTCCTTTATCCGAGAGATTATGCGTTATGTAATAAAGCCTGTCGCCTTTTTCCCCTTCGGTTTCGTCGAATCTGACGTAATAATCGGCTTCGCGGATATTTCCGACGTATCTCGCGCCTTTCTCCGCGAGACACCCCACGAGTTTGAGGGCAAAAACCCAATCGTCCTTTTCAAACTTCGACCCCGCGCAGATTTTCTTTCCGTTCAGCGGACAACGCGTTTTCGCGACTTTTATGTTGTTTGCAAAATTCGCAACCGTTCCGCGGCAGGCGTTGCGCGCTTTTTTGACCGCCGCCCGTTCGCTGTCGACGCCGTCGTATTTTATTTCTCCGTCGTGCGTTTCCCCTACGTAGCGGGAATATCTGCCGATGAGTCCGCCGAGCGTGAGGGAGGTTTTTTCGCATATCGCTTTTGCCACGAGCATGGAGATTTCCGCGTCGTCGTCGCTTTTATGCAACGTATAACCGTCTATGTTCACGCCGAGTTCGTGAATTATTTTTTCAAGAGAAATCTGATCGGATATGCGTCCGAACTCGCGGTATACATCCTGCACGTCGAAAAACGAATAGGAAAAGAACGGCAGTTTGTATCTGCGGCAAGCCGTGCATAAATATCTTACGTCGTTTGCGTGCGAGAAACCGATTATCGTCTGCCCGTCTTTTTCGAGAATATCGCGGATTTGTTCGTAAACCTTCGGAAACGTCGGACTCTTCCTGAAAACTTTTTCGGGATATGCGAGCGTTATTCCCCTGCCTTCTTCGCGCTTCTTTTTACTCCACGCCCTCGTGCAGAACCCCGCTTCGGGATTTATCAGTATGTCTTCCTTTTTCAGAATCCGGAAATCTTCGTCCGCAAGAACGTATCCGAAACTGCACATACTCCGTCCTTCGCTCGCCTCTATATCGAAAAATAAGTACCTCAAACCGTCTCCTTAATGTTAAAACCGTTTCATAATACCATTTTTCGGCGTGAAAGTCAACGCGAACGTGCCGTAATTACGACGTTTTCGACGAATTTTCGCGTTAAATCGCGTATCCGCGCGCCTTCAATCGCAAACCGCCGCAATCAGCCGCCCCCAAACGCAAAAGAAACGCGCCGCACTTAACGTACGACGCGTTTCTTTTTTGTTTCCGTTAAAGGTCTTATTTCTTCTTTGCAACCGGCTTCTTCGCCGCAGGCTTTTTCTCCGCCGCGACTTTTTTCGCCGCTTTGTTATAAGCCTTTGCGCAAGGAGTCACTTCCGTTTTTACGCAAAAAGCACAGTAATCGTACTCTCCGCAAGTATCCGCACCTTTCTCCTCGCTGTCAATCCACTTACGCACGTCAAGTTTTTCTTGCAATTCAGCATTAGTGAGTTTTGCCATTTTAAGTATACCTCCTTTCCGAATTTTATTTTATTATACAAAAAACGCCTTACGTTGTAAAGCGTTTTGCACATGATGGTGATTTTTCGGATTTACTTTTTTTTTATCGTTGCTGTTATGCCGCGGACTGCGGATATCTGCTCATTCCCGGGAACCAGGGTCTGACGATTTTGTCGTTGTCCGTCGGGTCGTTGTCTATCCCTGCGCCGAAATAGTATCTGCTGCGCGCCGCGGGATAAGTGAT
>JBJETX010000082.1:0-19772 GCA_051883535.1 Christensenellales bacterium
AATTTCTCCGTCCTTGCATTAAACGCGTTGAATACGGCGGCAAGGATAAAGAAGGTAAAATATCCCGTTTGCAAGGTGTTTCCAGTAACTCCGAGTATCGTGCGTTCCCCGAACAGTTTTCCGAACTGCGGCACGAACAGGAATATTACGCTGATTGCCACCACGTACGCCGCTCCGACCGCGATTTCGCTTCGCATATAAGGACTTACGATGTTTTCGTCTCTCCTCTTCGGTTTTTCCTTCATATAAGAAGAAACGGGCGGTTCTCCCCCGAACGCAAGCGCGGCGAGGGTGTCCATTATCAGGTTTACCCATAAAATCTGCGTTATCGACAGCGGACTTTCCTTTCCGAAAAGCGGCACGATCAAAGATATAAGCACGGCGGCGACGTTAATCGTCAACTGAAACACGATAAACTTCCTTATATTGTTGAAAATCGTCCTTCCGTATAATATCGCCTTATCTATCGATTTGAAATTGTCGTTCATTATCACGATACCGCTCGCTTCTTTCGCAACTTCGGTACCGCTTCCCATCGCAAACCCGACGTCCGCTTTTTTCAGCGCGGGAGAATCGTTCACCCCGTCCCCCGTCATTCCCACGACGAGACCCTTTTCCTGCGCAAGTCTTACAAGTCTGCTCTTGTCGCTCGGCAACGCCCTCGCTATAACCCTGACGTCGGGCAGAACGCTTTTTACTTCTTCGTCGCTCATCCCGTTTAACTCCGCGGAAGTAAGTACGACGTCGGTTTCCCGCGTTATCAAGCCCGCTTCCTTTGCAATGGCTACGGCGGTTTCCTTCCTGTCCCCGGTTATCATAACGACCTGCACGCCCGCGCTTTTCACTTCCGCTATCGCTTCCACCGATTCGGGTCTTATCTCGTCTCTTATACCGAGAACGCCTACGAGCGTCCATTCCCCGTCGGGCAATTCGTCGTTTTCTATTTTTCCGTCGCCGACGGCGAGCGCAAGCACTCTTATCGCTCTTTTGGCAAGTTCGTCTATTTTTTCGTTCAGTCCGCGGAAATCGGAATTTTTCACAATCGCCCCGTTCCCGTCGAAATATCCCGAACATTGCGATATTATTCTTTCGGGCGCGCCTTTAATAAGCGTGGTTTCTCCGTCGTCGTGCTTCAACGAAGTTGCGGAAAACTTGTTCGCGCTGTTAAAAGGAATCGAACCTATTACCGCGGAATTGAACTGCGCCGCTCCGTGTCCCCTCGCCGCAAAACCGAGCACCGCCCGTTCCGTCGCGTTTCCTCCGAGTACGCGCACTTCCGAGCCGTTTTCCGAAACGACGGCGTCCGTATTGCGCGTTATACTAAGCGCGAGAAGATTTTTCAATCCTCCGATTACTCCGTCCATATCCTTATATTCGTTTCCGCTGCCGTCCACGAACATCACGGTTTCGAGATTACCCTTGGTTATCGTTCCCGTTTTATCGCTGAAAAGTATGTTTACGCTTCCCGCCGTTTCTATCCCTTCGACTTTGCGGACGAGTACGTTGTCTTTGAGCATTTTACCCATATTCTGCGCGGAAACTATGGCTATCATAAGCGGCAATCCTTCGGGAACCGCCATTACCATTATTACCACCGCAAGCATAACCGCGTTGACTGCGTCGTGAACGGGCACCATCCAGTCCGTCGTGAAATATTCCTTTATGAGAACCGGGTCGAAAGCGTTGTGGATAAAGAATTTCTGAAAAAGGAACGCAACCGCGATAATAAGACCGCCGGCGTAACCGAATTTACTTATTCCTCCGGCAAGTTTTTTGAGTTTAACTTTCAGCGGACTGTCCCTTCCGTCGTCCTTTTGCAGTTCGCTCGCAATCTGCCCGTAAACGGTTTTATCCCCTACCGATTTCACGCAAAAAACGGCGTTGCCCGAAACCACGACCGAACCGCGGAACACCTTGTATCCGTTGAAAAAATCCACTCCCGTATCCGTATCGACGTAATCGTCGGGCGGCGGCGTTTTCTCCGCTTCTTTCGCTTCTCCGTTAAGCACGGACTGATCGACCTTGACGTTGCCCGAAACGATTATTCCGTCGGCGGGAACTTTGTCTCCGCTTTGCAGAATAACGTAATCTCCCGTCACGACGTCGTCGGCAAGTATTTCTTCCAATCCGCCGTTGCGATAAACTTTGCATCGGATTTTCGACGCGCCGTCCTGCAATTTACGGAACGCGTTTTCGTTTTTGTATTCGGAAAACGTGGATACGAGCGTGGCTATAAGCACCGCCGCGGCTATACCGGCAGGCTCGAACCATTCGCATTCCCCGAGCGCGGCGAAAACGACGTTTATCGCAAGCGCGACGCATAATATCCGTATCATCGGATCGCAGAAGTTTTTAAGCAGTTTCCTGAAAAACCCTTCTCCTTTTATTTCCGTAAGCGCGTTGCTGCCGTATTTTTCTCTTGATAACGCCACCTGTGCGTCGCTTAGTCCGTATTTCTCCATCGTTTCTTCGTCCGTTTTTTCCTGAATATCAAAAGTTTATAATAAATATAACACAAATTCCGCCGCAAGGTCAATAAAAGCGCGCGGTAAAACCGCGCGCCCTCGTTCTTTTGCGATAACCTTTTACCGGTTCTCTTTCTTGAATCCTTGGCAGAACTTCTTAAAGCCGCCTTTTTTACGGTTGCACATATCCACGAGCCCTTCAACGGACATCTGCGACACAAGTCCGCCCGTAAATCCGCTGAAACTTCTGAACGGCAAATCGATTACCGTCTGCGTAATCATATCGGGATTTTCCGATCCGATTGCAGCGATTTTGCTTCCGAATTTAAGCAGACCGTACAGGAATTTCCCGACGGGTGAAATCGCAATCTGTCCGACGCTGCTGTTTACCGTAAGTTCGCCGACCTTAGGCTTAGCCGAGTCGTTGCCCACGATTTCCACACCGAGCGCCGCGAAGTCTTCGTCGGGTATTTTATCCGCGCTTTCAATATTGTAATACGACGGCGCGCTGAGTCTGTAATCGGGCGCTTCGACTTCGGGTCTCGCGGACTCGACGTACACTTTCGCCGTGAGTTTTATATCCCTCGAAGACGCGCCTACGCGTATCTCGAAGTCGCCGCTTTCAACGTGCCAGTCGTTGATTTTCACGTTGTAATAAGCGAAACTTCTCGCGTCGAGGCTGAATTCCACCGTTTTGCTCTCTCCCGCTTTAAGGAAAACTTTCCTGAAACCTTTGAGTTCCTGCTCGGGACGGAATATAGTGCTCTGTTCGTCTTTGACGTAAAGTTGGACGATTTCCGCTCCGTCTCTGTCTCCGACGTTCTTTATCGTAACCGTCGCCGTCAGCGGTTCGCCTTCTTTTATTCTGTCCGCGCCGAGCGTTAAATCGGAATACTCGAACTTCGTATAACTCAGACCGTATCCGAACGGGTACCTTACTTCTTTCTTCGCCGTGTCGTAATAGCGGTATCCGACGAAAACGCTTTCTCTGTATTCTACGCTCCTCGGTCCCATCGGGAAGTACTGCGCGCTGAGCGCGTCGTTTGCCATGGGATAAGTTTCGGGCAGTTTGCCGCTCGGGTTGACTTTCCCGAAAATAATGTCGCGCGTCGCTTCGCCGCCCGCCTGTCCTCCGAGATAAACGTTGAGAATACCTTTCGCTTTATCCTCCCACTCGGTTACGTTTACAGGAGAACCTACCGCAAGCACGACTATAATATTGTCGTTTACTTCGGCAAGTTCGTTCACGAGTATGCTGTGCGAACGCGGAATTTCGATATGTTTACGGTCGAACCCTTCGCTTTCGTATATGTCGGTAAGTCCGATAAATACGAGCACCGCGTCCTTTCCTTTCGCTACGCGTTTCGCTTCTTCGATGAGATTCCGTTTGTATCCGTCTCCTTTAAGCGTATAGCCGGGAGCGTACTCGAACTCCCTTCCTTCTTCCTGCATCGCCTGAATGAAAGATACGGTTTTCGGCGGATTTATATGGCTCGAACCCGAACCCTGATAACGCAACGTAGAAGCGAATTCTCCGATAACGGCGATTTTCTCTTTGCCCGAAAGCGGAAGAATTGAATTTTCGTTTTTCAGAAGCACCGCGCTTTCCGCCGCGGCTTTTCTCGCTATTTCGTGATGCTCGTCGAGTTTCTGCGGAGCGTTTTCCACTTCCTTTGCCTTGCTCTCGAACGCGTACCGTATAAGGCGAAGAACGATTTTATCGAGGTCGGATTCGTCGAGTTCGCCGCTTTCTACCGCTCTTATAATGTTCCTGTCGTTGAAACCTTTGTTGCCCGGCATTTCCAGGTCGTTGCCCGCTTTTACGCCCTTGACGCGGTCGTTCATCGCGCCCCAGTCGCTGATGACTATTCCGTCGAAGCCCCATTCGTCTCTGAGCACGTCGGTAAGCAGACGTTTGTTTTCCGTCATATACGTGCCGTTTACGCGGTTGTAACTGCTCATTACCGTCTGCGGTTTCGCGTTTTTCACGACGTATTCGAACGCGGCAAGATATATTTCGCGCAACGCTCTTTCGTCGACGCGCGTATCTATGATCATTCGGATATGCTCCTGATTGTTGGCGCAGAAGTGTTTCAGGCTTACGCCTACGTTTTCTTTCTGCACTCCGTTTACGTACGCCGCTGCCATTCTGCCGGTAAGGAACGGGTCTTCGGACAAATATTCGAAGTTCCTTCCGCAAAGCGGACTGCGCTTGATATTTATCCCGGGGCCGAGCACCGTGGCGACTTTGAGCGCTTTCGCTTCTTCGGCTATCGCTCCGCCCACCTCGGCGATAAGGTCTTCGTCCCAACTGCACGCAACGGTGCTTTCAGGCGGAAAACACGTCGCGGTTTCCGCAGGGCGCATTATGTTCGTACCCGCGCTCTGTTTTTCTTTTCTCAGTCCGTGCGGTCCGTCGCTCATCCATACGGAAGGCACGCCCAGTCTTTCGACGGGTTTCGTCAGCCAGAACGTAAGTCCCGAGCAAAGCGACGCCTTTTCTTCGAGCGTCATCTGTCTCAAAATTTCAACGTATTTTATGTCGTCCATTCGTTTCCTCCGAATTGTATTTTACAAAAGTAACGTTTTGTCTTCGCCCATACCCATCATTCCGTCGAGAACGTATTTCTTGCCGTTTTCGTCGAGAACGTATCCTTCGAGTTCGCCGAAAGCGACGAAGTAATCGATATTGACTATCGGTTTGGCGTGCGTAACCATACGGAAAATGTCGTACACTTTGAAAGTTATGTCAACCATTCCGTGTTCGTCTTTGATTTTCCATACCGCTCCGTCCTTGAACTCTCTCGTATCCACGTCGCGCGTGAACGTAACGGGAGGCAGAAGACTCGTTTCGTTTTCCAGCCATATGAGGTTTTCGTTGTATTTGTCCTGATCGACGGACTGATTACGCGTGAGGTTGAACGCGAGATAGCGTTTCTCTCCGTCCGTTTCGTTGACTCCCATCGTCGTTACCCAGTCGTAATGCGCCTTTCTCGGATAATATCCTCTGTGGTCGTCCACAACCGCCGTGGAAACGTCGCTCGTCTCGTAAGTCTTGCCGTTGAACGTAAGCGTTCCTTCCGCTTTGAAGAAATCTTTCTGCGAATAAAGCGGACGATGTCTTTCTTCTATCGGCGCAAAAGGTATGCTGACTACGCAGGGTTTGGATATTCTCGTGAGCGTAAATTTATATTTAATGGAATTCACGCCGTCGTCCGCGCGCCCGTGAAGGTCGCACTTGCCGTCCTGAAAATTGTTTACGTAATGAACGTGCGAATTCTTCGTCGTGGCCTTCGCTTCCGAACCGTTGATAAGATTGGGCGCGATAACCGTATCTTTGCTTGCAAGATTGGTGGACCAACTGTAAACTTTCTTTTCCGCTTTATCGTAGTAAACGTTAAGCGTAAGTCCGAAAATACCCATATCGCATACGACGGCGAGAAGAACGCCCTGATCCATATGTACTTCGGTCGCTTCCCAGAGCGTCAGTTTGAATTTTTTGAGACAATCGGGCGCGTGCGTGGGGTTTTTGATTCCCATAAGGTCCATCGTTTCGAATTCTTTGTCAAACGTTCCGAAAACGCATTTTCCGTCCTTAACCATATCTTTCGGCGTAGGCACGCTCCTTCTTTCCGGCGCAATGTATTTACTGTATTCTCCCATTTTTTACCTCCCAAATAGTTTATACTATTATATTACATTATTTTCGCCCATATTTCAAGAGGCTTTTTCCATTTTAAGGACAAACAAACACGGGTTTGACGAACAATCGTGCGCTTCGGGCGTACGGAACGCTTATTGACAACGGCATTTATGAAAATTATAATAAAAATATCTTATTTTCGTCTCGCGGAGGATAAATTGAAAAGAAAATCGGTTTTTTTGACGATAACTATTCTGTGCGCCGCGCTGATTGTCTGTTGTACAGTATTTGCCGTTTTTCTCTCTCCTCCTAAAACCGTTTCGACAGACGATTTTGAACTTACGATTGCTCTGTCCGGACGTACGGAAGTGTCGGCGACTCTGAAAAACAAGACCTCGAAACTCCTTAAAATCACACGCGGACCGACGCTTATCGACTACTTTATAGCCAAAGATGACGAAGAGTTCGATTTTGAAATCAATAAAGTATTTATTCGCGTGGAAGAGAGGTTAAGTTTTACCGAAAAAGATTCTTTTAATTTGCCGCCGCTCGAAAAAGGTAAATATAAAATCATTGCACAAGCCTCTTTTTATTGCAATTCGTCGGATACCGATATACGAGTCCATAGCAACGTTCTTTCTTTAGAAATATAAAAATGTAATATCGGAAAAGCATACCGAACGCGGTATGCTTTTCATACTCATAAACTTTTATTCTTACGAACAATTGCCCGTCAGAAATTAAAATCGTTTCCGTCGGAATTACCGCCGTTATCGGTTTTTACGTTCATATGCGCGGAATTGTTTTTCGCTTCCTTTCTCTTCTTTATCGCGCGCACCGCAAATACGGTGGTGCCGACGCCTATCGCAAGGAAAATTATGCCCACTATCAGCACTATCCACATCTTGTTCGAGCGCGAGAACACCGATTCCACGTCCGCTATATATACGCTCACCGTAAGCCCCGTATCCGAAACGAATTCGTTAAGCGCGGCGTTCATATACGTTTCGTCAAGATTGATATACGAAACTTCGTTTACGAATTCGGGCGTTTTAATCGTTTCCGGTTCGTAATAATACACGTTCCCTGCGCTTATTCTGCTTGCCGTCGTTTCAAGCGCGTCTCTGAACGCGTTCAGCAGAGAATTATGATAACTTGCCGGCAACGCTCCGTCGAACGCGCCGCCGAAAACCGTTCTGTCGTCGCCGAACATTGCGGAAACGCTGCTTTTTACGTTGTTCCCTACGATGCTTATCTGATAATATCCGTCATCTTCGGGCGTTTCGCTCGTAAGAAGCACGAACAGTACGCCGTCTTCGCTCGTTCCGTAAAACTCCGCGTATTTATCCAAAGCGAAATTCTGAAATTCCGTTTCGTCGTAATTTATCGTATTTGCCGAAGGCGAATTGACTCCGGCAAAGAAAACCACGAGCATAATCGCTCCCAGAACCGTGAAGATTATCGGCATAAGGATAAGCGACAATACGCTCCTTACTATACCTCCGCCGTAGTAAAATCCGTGATAATGCGGTCCGTGATAGTGCGGCCCTCCGTGATAGCCGCCACCGCCGCCGTGGAATCCGCCACCGCCGCCGAAACTGCCTCCTCCGTGAAATCCGCCGCCGTGTCCGCCGCCGCCTACGCTTGGCATAATACCGTCCTCCTGTTTTTTTCTATGATTTTACCACCGCTTGTCCGTAATTGTCAATCGGCTTGTTTCTTTATGAGTTTTTCTTTTATCTCCTCGATCTGAACGAGAACGGAAGCCGTGCTTCCTCCGCCGTAACTCGTGCGTTTTTCCGCGCAGTTCTTTACGTCGAGTTCGTCGTATACGTCGTTTTCAAACAATTCGTTATGCGCTTTGAATTCTTCTATGGAAAGTTCCCTGAGCGTTTTTCCTTTCCTTATGCTCTCCGCGACAAGTTCTCCCGAGCATTTGTACGCGTCGCGGAACGGCACGCCCTTTTTGGTAAGGTAATCCGCCGCGTCCGTCGCGTTTATAAATCCTTTTTCCGAGGCTTTTTCCATATTCGCCGCGTTTACTTTCATCGTGTCTATCATCCCCGCCGTTACGGTAAGGCAGAGTTTCGCCGTGTCGAACGCGTCGAACAACGCTTCTTTATCCTCCTGCATATCTTTATTGTAAGCGAGAGGAAGTCCTTTCATAACCGTAAGCAACGCCATAAGGTCGCCGTATACCCTGCCCGTCTTGCCTCGCGTGAGTTCCGCTACGTCGGGGTTCTTCTTCTGCGGCATTATGCTCGAACCCGTGGAAAACGCGTCGTCGAGTTCGATAAATCCGAACTCCGAAGTGTTCCACAGTATTATCTCTTCGCTTAATCTCGACAGGTGCATCATAAGCGCGGACAGACAGAACGCAAATTCAAGCACGAAATCCCTGTCCGACACTCCGTCGAGAGAGTTGGCGCACACGCCGCCGAACCCGAGAGATTCCGCCACCGCTTTTCTGTCGATAGGATAACTCGTTCCCGCAAGCGCGGCACTCCCGAGCGGCAGGAAATCCGCCCTTTTTACGCAGTCTTCTATCCTGCCTTTATCCCTTAAAAACATATTGACGTACGCGAGCATATAATGAGAAAACGCTACGGGTTGCGCCCTCTGCAAATGCGTATAACCGGGCATTATCACCCCTACGTTTTTCTCAGCCGCGCCGAGAAGGGATCGTATCAGTCCGAGAGTTTTTTTCACGGTTTCCGCCGCCGCTTTTTTCACGAACAGACGCATATCGAGCGCGACCTGATCGTTCCTGCTCCTCGCGGTATGAAGTTTCTTTCCCGCGCTTCCGATTCTTTCGGTCAATACGCCTTCGACGAACGTATGCACGTCTTCCGCGCTTTCGTCAATCGTGAGAATACCCGATTCTATATCCGCGGCAATGCCTTTTAATCCGTTCACTATCGCTTCCGCGTCGAAAGCGCCGATAATCCCCGTCGCGCCGAGCATGGACGCGTGCGCTATGCTCCCTTCTATGTCCTCTTTTATCAACCTCTTGTCGAAACGAATCGACGCGTTGAAATCGTTTACCGTCGCGTCGGTTTCCTTTGAAAATCTCCCTTCCCAGAGTTTAGCCATATCTTTCTCCGTTCCGCGCCCGAGGCGCGTATGATTTTTGTATTAAGTCCTTTACGGACGTTGAAAACGGCGCGAAAAAATTTCGCGCCGCACGAACCCGTTTCCGTCGGTTATTGCTTTTTAATCGCGTTTTTCTTTTCCATCAACGCTCTCGCTTTGATTCCCAATCCGTAAAGATTGATAAAGCCCGCGCTGTCCGCCTGATTGTACGTTTCGTCCGCGTCGAACGTAGCGAAGTCTTCGTTGTACAGCGAATAATCGGATTTTACTCCCGCGTTGATAATATTGCCTTTATAGAGCATAAGTTTTACTTCGCCGGTAACCGTTTCCTGCGTTTTGTCCACGAACGCCTGCAACGCTTCGCGTAAAGGCGTGAACCACTTTCCGAAATATACGAGTTCGGCGTATTGCTCCGCAACGAGTTTTTTATAATGCTGCGTGTCTCTGTCGAGAGTAATCGTTTCCAGAACTTCGTGCGCGCGGTAAAGTATCGTGCCGCCGGGCGTTTCGTATACCCCTCTCGACTTCATTCCCACGAGACGGTTTTCCACTATGTCGACCAGACCTATTCCGTTTTCGCCGCCGAGTTTATTGAGCGCGGCGACCATTTCCACACCGTCTTTTTTCTCGCCGTTCAGCGTTACCGGCACGCCTTTTTCAAACCCGATGGTAATAAAAGTCGGCTTGTCGGGCGCTTTCATCGGAGATACGCCCATTTCAAGGAATCCCTCTTTGTCGTATTGCGGCATATTTTCGGGATTTTCAAGGTCGAGCCCCTCGTGCGACAGATGCCATATGTTTTTATCCTTGCTGTAATTCGTCTCGCGGTTGATTTTAAGCGGTACGTTGTGCGCTTCGGCGTAATCTATCTCCTCGTCGCGCGATTTTATGTTCCATATTCTCCACGGCGCGATGATTTTCATATCGGGCGCAAAAGCCTTAATCGTAAGTTCGAAACGAACCTGATCGTTGCCTTTACCCGTGCAACCGTGACAAATCGCGTCCGCACCCTCGTCAAGCGCGATTTTTGCGAGTTCTTTCGCAATAATCGGTCTCGCAAACGCGGTTCCGAGCAGATACTCGCCTTCGTACACCGCCCCGGCTTTAAGCGCGGGATAAACGTAATCTTCCACGAAAGTCTTTTTCAGGTCCATTACTATAAGTTTGCTCGCGCCCGTCTTAATCGCCTTCTCTTCGAGGTTTTCGAGTTCGTCGGCCTGTCCGACGTCGCCGCTCACGGCGATTATTTCGGGATTGTCGTAGTTCTCTTTGAGCCACGGAATTATTATCGACGTATCCAGTCCGCCCGAATACGCAAGCACGATTTTCTTTATCTTCTTTTCACTGTTTTCCATTTCTTTGTCTCCTTATTTCCGTTGCCCTATCATTGTATACTCATCGGTTTGTTATGTCAATCATATTCGGTATATTTTTTGAATTATTTATTAAAAATTATGTATAAATTTAATTTTTATGCAGAATATTTATATTTTTATGCATAGGGGAAGCGTTTTTGCGACAAAAGGAAAAGGCGCGTAAGCCGCGCCTTTTTACTCGTCTGTTATTCGTCAGTCGTCTTTTTCTTCCAAGCCCCTGGACTGTTCGATCTGATCTTTTATGAATTCCTTCGCGCCCGCTTTCATTTTGCCAGTCGTTTTCTTTTCGAATTCAACGGGTTGATTGAGCACCACCTGCGGGAAAGGAATGTTGATATCGTATTCGTCGAACAGAAGTTTCAGTTCGCGGTTCATATCGCGTTGCACCTGGAATATGTCTTCTTCCTTGCATTTCGCCACGAAAAGCAGGTTTACGCTCGACGCGCCGAGTTCGGTTACGCCTTTATAGAACGGACCTTCTATAATCGCGGGGATATTTTCCTTTATTTTGTCAAGGTTATCGCGCACCGCTATTTCCACGCGCGGAATGGATTCTCCGTACTCTATTCCGATAACGCATTTAGCGACGGAATATTCCTGCGTCTGATTGATAACGGTCGTAATCTCGCTGTTGTTGACGATATTGACATTGCCTCCCGTATCGACGATTTTTGTTGTGCGGATACCTATTTCCTGTACGGTCCCTCGCCAGCCGTTGATTATTACTATATCCCCTACCTGAAATTCGCCTTCGAACACCATAAACACGCCGGCGACGATATCGGATACGAGGCTCTGCGCGCCGAGTCCGACGACGAGCGTCAGGATTCCCGCGCCGGCAAGTAACGTTCCCGTATCAACGCCCCAGGCGCCGAGAACCAACAATACGGCGATAACGGCAATTATCCATTTGAGGAAACTTTCGAGAAGTTTAATAATGGTTACTCCGCGTTTGCTTTTTGCAAAACTCTTATGCATTACCGCACGCAATATAAGCGCGACGGCAAAGGCTATAGTGATAATCTGAATACTCCTTATAAGCGCGGGTATTTTATTATAAAGCGTGTTGACGACTCCGTTCGCGCTCACCGCTTTATTGAACACCGACGCTTCTCCGAATATCTGCGATTCGAATACAAACGCCGTAATCGTGCCGATTATTGCTATCGCAAAAAGCACTTTTTTGATTATTGCGGACTTTTCCGCTTTCGTTTTTTCCATAAAAATTGCTCCTTCCTTGCCGTTTTTCGTTATATTTTTACTTCCCCGTCGAAAAGGATAACCGTTTCGTATCCGGTTTCGCCCTCGGTCTTCTTTTTGCATTTAAGCAAAAACGTCGCGCTGTCACCCGTAATATTTGCTTCCGTCACCGATATTCTCTGCGGTTTATGAATATCCGAACCGAACTTACACGCCGATTGTTTCCCGTCGGCATCGGTAAGCGTCGCTTCAAAATCGTATAAAATACCTTTTTCGTCGATAAAATCAATGATAAAATGAAAATACCCGTCAACGTTACAGGTGCAAATCGAACTTACGCTCTTTATTTCCGTAACGAGAGAGTCGTACAATCTCGTGCTTACCGCCGTTTCCGCAATCGTTTTTTCTCCGAAACTGCCTGCCGTTTTAACCGCAAGTTTATACGGCATTCCTTCCTGCAGATTTTCAAACGTGCCTTTGTTTTCTCCTGCCCGAAGCGTTATTTCGCGCTCGGTAAAGTCGTTATATGCTACGATTTTAACGGGTCCGTCCGCTTTTTCCACGTTTACGCACCATTCGATAACGCTATCCGTCGCATATACGTCCACGATTTCCGCCTTCGCCGTCGGGAAGAGTTGTCCTACCCCCACGACCGCAACCGCTCCCACCGCGGCAAAAAACGACATAATCCGCATTTTTCCGCCGACCTTCTTCTTTACGGGAGCGTCCTGCTGCTCCGAGGGCGTCTGCGACTCCTTTCCTTCTTCATTCGATTCCGTAGCGTTGAATTCACGTTCTCCGTCGGATTTTTCTTCCGTACGCCCGTATTCTTCGCCGGTATTATATTCTTGCATATTTCTCCGAAACGTATGTTTTACAACCGATTTTATATTATATAGTTTGTTCCGATCAAAGTCAATTCTTTGCAAATAAAATGCCTTGACTCCGACGTAAAGACTCGTCTTCCGCGATAAAAAACCGTCCGCGCGTTTTGCACGGACGTTTTTTTCGTTGCGTCGTTTATCTGAGCAGTACGTTGACGTGTACCGTCAGTTCGAACTTGTTGGAGCCGATCGAGAACTCAAGTTTAAGCACGTACTTGTTACTCGTTGACGAGGTGTCTATCATCGAGTATCCGCCCGCGATTTCCTGCGTTCCCGTCGAGTCGTACAACTTGGCGTTCTGCCACGGCAACAGTATCGCCGCGCTTTCCGTTCCGCTTACCGAAGAGTTCGTTCCGAATATTCCGTCCCAGATGTTTTCGAGGAGGAATTTACCGTCAAACGGATTCATTCTGTCGCCTTCCGCACTCCATTTGTAGTATACGGACATCAGAGGCAGGTTGCGGATATCGAATTTCGTTCCTTTGCGTACGTTCAACGTAATCTTGCTTCCCACTTCGCGTTCGCCGTTGTTGTACCAGTTCTTGAACACGCCGCCCACGTCCGTAAGCGTCCAGTATCCGTCGGTCGATTTGTTGTAGGTGTATCCGTCGGATAACGTTCCTACGCCCGAATTCGGATATCCGTAAGAATCGGTGTCGGTGGATATCGTGTTGTCCGGTCTGTACAGTCTGAACAAATCGCTTCCGCTTTCTATCGTAATATCCTCTTTCTTGTTCCTGTATACGGTTATATAGTTCTTCCAATCGGCGTAACTGACGTACCCGGATTTATCGAAGTAGAACGGCGCTTTCGATCCGTAAGTGGATACGATGATATCTCCGCCTATTCCGTCAAGCGTCGCGGGATAAGCGCATCTACCGCTTACCGACCAGGTCACTTTCGCAAGTTGATTGTCGTTGACCGCGTATACGTTCAGCGTATTGTCTCCTTCCTTTTCGTTCTCCATACGGTAAACGAGACCCTGCGCTTTGCTCGTCGAGCACGCGTCCGTACTCGTTTCGAGACGATAGCCCGTCGAAGCGCTTCCGTTAAGTTTAACGCTCGTAGTCATTATCGGCGTTCCTTCGGGCGCGCGGTTTCCGTTATTGCTTTCGAAGTAACCGTTGGAGTCTTCGTAGTAGACTCTGTTGCCGTCGGTAGACGTCGTGCTTGTCGTTATCGTGCTGACGGGTTCGCTGTAAGAAATGGGTATATACACGTTATCCGGAGTAAAGTCGTTGGGCCCGCTTCCGTATCTTACGACGAGGTTCTTCGGCAACGAATACGGCGTGCTGCTCGAAATAGCGACGAGCGTAGGCACGTTGTTATTGACTTCCGTTCTCGTGCTGAGGTTCTCGAACGCCCATTTTGCTTTCTGTCCGCCTTTACCAGCAAGCGTTATACTTGCAAACTGTTCGCTTCCCGCGCCGAACTGAACTTCTCCGAAATACCACTTGTTGTAGTTGTTTCTGTAAGTTCCGCCGCCGTAAATGTCCGTTACGTTGACGTAATACTTCTTCACGTTCGCTCCGCTTCCGATATTGAAGTACAGACGGTAACCGTAATACTGGTCGAACATCGGCTTCATACCCGAAGATTCGCTGTATACCGTGTAGTTTTCGTAACTTACGCCGTCGTAGAAGTTTTTGACTATTATGTCCGCGTTCTTGCTTCCGTCGTATTCGGTAATCGTCGACAGCGGCATCATAATAATGTCTTCGGGACCGTATTCCGTCGTGGAACGGAACAGCAACGCGTCGGACGCGCTTCCGCCGATCAACCACGGAACGACTTTGAAGTTCAGCCGGACAGCCTGATCGTCTATCGTCATCTTGAAGGTCGCGGGACGCACTTCGTCGTTATAATTGACTACGATCTTGTTCGCGCTTCCTCCGCTCCACAACGCGGTAAGATACTTCGTCGTTCCTTTCTTGTCGTACGAAGAATATTTGTCGAGGCTGCCGCCCTTTTCCGCGTTTGCCATCCACGCCGTCAGCCAACCGCTGAACGTCGTGTACGCCGAGAAGTCGTAACCCGTCACGGTCTCTCCGCCGAAGTAATCGAGAGCGGCTTCGAACTCTTGTTTCAGTTCCGACGCTCCGGCGTATATCGCCACGTAGTCGGGCATCTGAATTCCGTTGTCTTCAATGAAGTAGTACGAGCTTTCTATGGTAAATTGTCCGTTGACTACGTTGTAACTTACCATATACATAACGTCGTAACCCGTCGCCGCGCCCGAACCGACGTTGCTGCCCCAGGTCGTGTCTCTGAGGTAAATCTTGTCGTCTCCGTAGGAGAATACGGGCGAACCGCCTTTAGCGGAGATTACGCTCGCATAGTACGTCATCCACGCGTATCCGTAGAAGTCTACGCTTACGCCGCCCAGAGAAGGATTCGCAGGCACGTTGATTGCGTATGCGGAAGCGTTCGCCTCTTTACCGTTGAATCCGTACTTCATAGCCGGCACCGAGAACGGAATGTACTGTTGTTTCGTGCTGACTTTGACGACGAGTTGTTGCTGTTCGTTTACCCCTGCGGCGTATCCGGGTATCGTCATATAGAACCTGATTCCCGTTCCGCGGTAGTTGATTCCGTACGTCGGATCCATATCGAAAATCATCTGAACGCCGTTGTTGTAGGTTACTTCGTCCACGACGCCGCTTATTTCGTCCACTCCGAGAGCGTACGTTACCTTGACGGCGTTGCCGTTGACGACCATTTCGCCCGTCTGATTGAGCGCGAGATTTCCGTAGGTGTATTCTATCGGGTTGCTCGTTCCCTGTCCGTAAACGTAGAACTTCTGCGCCGTCGTCTGGAATATCGTGTCGCTTATCATTCTTCCGGCGTTGATTTGTCCGATATACGCGTATACTTTCAACGCTTTCTGCAACTTCTCTTCGTCGAGACACTCTACGGATATCGTGTTGCCCGCGGCGGTCTTAACGCTCTTCGTCGTCAATACGCCGTCGATTCCGTCTTTGAACAGGTTAGCGGTAAATCCGTAAACGATCTGATAATATTTTCCGCCTATCTGTGCGTTATGATAATAGATTATCTCGCCGCTTTCCGTCGTTCCGTGCGTTACGCCGTCGTTTACTCCCGCCGTTCTCGACAGAACTTTCGCTTTGTACGGAATTCTCTGTCTGCTGAGCGCGGAATCCGTACCGCTGTTGGATACGATTGCGTAAATGTCGAACGTTCCGCCGCTTGCCTTTACGGTAATGCCGTTGTCGCTGAACGTAACTCCGACGTATTGCGCGGTCACCTGATTGCCGAGGTCGTAGTTCGCGGTCTTCATCGTAAGGTTGAGAGCCTTGTCGATAGCCGTGGACTTGAATCTGAGCGTAGCCGCGTATTGTCCGTCTCTGATATAGCCTTGTTCGTATCCCGTTTCTTCGCTCTGCGAGAAGCCCTCGGGCTTGTTGACGAGTTTAACGAACGGGTCGAACTCGAACGTCTTCGTAGACGCGTTATAGAACGGCGCGGTCGTTCCGTTGATTCCGTCGGTAATGAACAGTATATCTTCTACCGTTCTCTCGACGTAAACCACGGGCACGTCGTACGTCTGCACGCCGCCTGCCGCCTGCTCGCCCGCCGAACCGAACGTTACGATAAGTCTGCCTACGCCGCCGGTGTAACCGATCTGCTTGCCCGCTCCGTTACCCGTCGCTTTCTTGAGGGTAACGCTTACGCCGCCCGCTCCGTTACCTTTTATCGTATCGATTGCGTAACGGTTGACGTTTGCGTCGATTCCGTCGTAAGTAAGGGTCTCGAACGTATGGCTTGCGATGTTCTCCACGGTTCCCGTGTAACTTTCTCCCCACGCGTAGGAAGCGTTGTCCTTACCGATTATCGTTCTGCTTCTCTGTATCTTGTCGTAGACGAGCGTCTTGTCGAATGTGTCGATAATGCCGTATACGTCAATAAAGTACATATCTTTATCCAATCCGTTGCCGGCTTCGTACGTCATATCGAGAATTCTAACGTCTATCGAGTTGCGGAACGCGTTTTCTCCGTCGAATACGGGAACGTAACTCTTGCCGTAGGTCTTGGGCGCGACCACGAGTCCGTAACTGTCGCTTGCTCCGAGCAGTTCGTTTCCGGTACCGGCAAGTTGTTCTCCCACGGTTATCGTCAGGTTGACGTTTCTTCCGGTGTAGAGTCCGGAGGTAACCGTGGCGTATCCGGTATTCTTATCGTAAATCTTGTAGTTATCGTCCGACAACTTGTAAACTATCTCGTATCCGCCTTCGCATATCGCTTTTGCGTATCTGAAATAGGTGAACGACGAATTTTCGTTGCCCGACGCGTCCGTCATCTTTTCGCTGTAAGTCGACGAAGACGGATTTATTCTGTAAGTCGGCTCGAACATCGCGTTCCTGAGGTTGTACGGATTGATAAGCAACTCGTAAGAATCTCTCGACGCTCCGTTGTAGGTCGTGAAGATTAAGTCGTCGATAGCCGCATAGGAATCCGCCGCGCCCGCCGCGTCGTAACTTACTTCGTAACGCATTACTCTGCGCGGCGTTACGGATACGCTTACTCTCGCTATCTGCGCGTTCTTCGGATTTCCGTCTTCGTCTACGTCTTTGTAGAGTTTCACCTGAACTATCGTGTTCGTCAGGCTTTCGTCGTATTCTCCGCCGTTAATCGTCATTACGTCGAGCACCGCCGAATAATCCCACTCCGCTTTGAGCGTGGCGACTTCGGTTCCGCTGTTCTTCTGAAGCAGTACCTGCAATTCGGAGGGAAGTCCGTATCCGGTGTAGTTCGTTCTTCCGTTGTAAACGACTTTATCGCTTGCGACGAATCCGCCCTGACTTACGAATCCGATAAACGGTTCGATAACGAGGCTATCGAGTTTATACATTCCGCTGTCCGCGTCGTATCCGTAAACGAGCATTTCGTTTCCGTTATAGATTCCTTCCGCGGAAATTCCGCTTACGTCGGTGTTGACGATATCGAGAAGTTGCGCTTTGTTGATTCTCACGATTATGGAGAATTCCTGTCTGAGTTCGCCCTCTCCGACGTACGCTTTAACGACGAATTCGCCGCCGCCGGGCGTGTATTCAATCGCCGCTTTCGACTTTTCGTCTATCGCGATGCCTCTTATTCTGATCGCTTCGTTCGCGCTTCCGTACTGCGCGTAAACCGCATAGGGACTGTCGTCCGCGTCGAAGTCGCCGACGTACGCTTCCTTGTATACGTCGCCGGTAAGTTCGGTTACGTCGCCGATAACTTCGTTTCCGTAAGAATCGACGGTCCTGTCTCTGAATATAACCGTAACGATCTTTCTCGACAGCAACGTCGCCTTGACGGGGTACGCCGCGCGCACGTCAAACGAATAAGCGTCGTTCGCGCCGTACTCGACCGTGCTTCCTACGTTGAAGTAAATCGTATGCGTCGCTTCCGCGTATCCGCTCTTTCTGTAAGCGTCGTAATCCACGTTGCCGTCGTCTACGGTGACGGAAACGTATCTTTCTTTAATCGTCGTTCCCGAAGCGGACGCCACTTCGCTGACCATCCATACTTTTACGTATTTGCTCTTGATATAGTCCATATCCGCGGAAGCGTCGTACGGGTCTACGTTCAACGCGTCGGGCAGATTGCCTTCCTTGACTCCGCCGCGTACGTCTACGGATTTAATCGTCTCTGCGGCAATGTTAAGCGTAACTACGTCCTGCGTAAATCCGAACGTGGCGTTACCGATAAGCGCGTACGCCTTGGGTTTCTCCGTTCCGCCCACCACGAGTCCGCGGTTGTCGTACGCTTCGATATTGCTCCAACTTACTTTGAGCGTAACTTTTTCAAGCGTGCTGTCTTCCACGATTGCCGTCACGACCGCCAGGTCGGGCATTACGTCGTTGAGATCGTCGTAAGCGGACGCTATCTCGGTATCCGAGCCGAAGTCTACGAGGTTCTCCGCGCTTACGCTTCCCCTGTAATACTGCACGTCGAGAATTTCGGTGAACCGTCTTATCGTCGCGTTGTAAATTCTTACCGTAATCGACTGACGGTTGTTGTATTTGTCGCCGAACACAATCGTCGTATCGACGTAACTGCGGTTGTAGAAGTTCTGCATTTCCGCAAGCGTAAGGTCGAACGTTCCATGGAGTTCGGAATACCTTTCGTCGCCGACTTTGCCTTCGTTTCTCTTGTAAACCACGTTGAACAGACCGCCTTCCTCGAGGCTTATCGTCGTCGGGTCGATTTTCATCGTGTAGGCGTACTCTTTGCCGACCGTTTTGTCAATCGTGACGTTCTGTCCGTCTATGGAAACTTTGGAACCTACGGCGGTTATCGTCGCGTCCTGAACGAAGTTATACGTTCCTTCGACCTGCGCTCCGCCCAGAGAGTGCGTTACTTTCGCAAGGTCAAGCGTAACCCACGTCTGCCACTTGGTTCCCGTGCTTTCCGACGAATATCCGTAAGACTGAACGAGTATTTCGATTTCCGTATATCTCTTTCCGTCGTAACTTACGCCGTCGTCCGTGCGGTCGCCGTTGTTGTTGACGTCGTTCTTGTATCTCCAGACGATTCTGTTCTTTCCGTCTTTAACGTAGGTCGCAAACTCCCACGCTTTGTTGGAATATTCGATAACGTCGGTCGTTCCGCTCTGTTCTGTGCTTACGATAAGCCCTATCGTGGCGTTCGGCGTTTCTCCTTCCGCTTTGGGTATCTGCGAGAAGTAATATCCCAGCGTGTCGTCGATCGTGCTTTCGTCGTACGGATCGACTCCGAGGATAACGGGATTGCCTTCGTCGTCGTAATATCCCGTATTCGGTCCCAGTACGTTACCCGTCGTATTGAATCTGACGCCTTCCGCGTTGATTATGCTGAGTTGTACCGCGATACCGCGTACTTCCTGATTTCCGAATACCGCGTCGGGCAATACCATTTCGGCGTAGGTGATATAACCGTTGATACCGACGTTCGCGCGGAGTTCGTCGAGAAGTTCTTCCTCGTTCAGCCAGTAAACTTTCTTTCCGGAATAGAGCGCGTTTCCTTCCGCGTCCACGAGACCGTTGAAGTAAACGCTTGCCTGTACGGGCATGGAAACGATTTCGCTCGCCGAAGCCGCGGTCATAATCACGCTTGCAACCTTGCCGAC
>JBJETX010000083.1:0-4510 GCA_051883535.1 Christensenellales bacterium
TCCTTCGATCAGGAGCCGGACATCGTCGCCGACAGCCTCGGAAACTTTGGCGATTACTGGAAAGAATTCAAGCGTTACGACAGGCTTGCCGGCGGATTTATCTGGGATTTTGCCGATCAGGCAATTAAATACGTCGCCGATGACGGAACCGTGGAGTATCGTTACGGCGGCGACTTCGGAGACAAGCCGAATTCAGGCGTGTTCTCCTTTAACGGTATAGTTAAAGCCGACAGAAGCCCGAATCCCGCGTTATTCGAGGTCCGTAAACAATATCAGATGGTAAGTTTCGGTCTTAGCGGCGACAAATTGACCGTTAAAAACGAATTTATGTTTACCGATATAAAAGACTATAAACTCAGATGCACTTTCTTATCGGACGGCGAGGAGATTTCTTCGATCGAGTATAAACTCGAGTCCGTTCCCGCGGGAGAGAGTACGGAAATCAAAATAGAAATTCCTTCACTCGAAGGCGAAGGTTCGGTTGTCTGCGAACTCCGCGCTCCGTTTGACGAAAGAGTTATCGCGTACGAACAGTTTATGCTTACGCAAAACAGTTTCAAACTGACCGAATTGTCCGGGAATATGATTTGTGACGAAACGAGTTGGGAAATCCGTATTTACAACGATAACGTTCAGTTTATAGTAGATAAAGTAACCGGCGGCATAACGAGCATTAAAAAAGGAAACGTGGAAATTCTCCGCAATCCGATAATACCGAACTTCGTAAGGGCGACTATAGACAACGACCGTTACCCACAGGTTGATCGCTATATTGTCAAAAAAATAATGGGAGTATATAAATTCCACAACGCGCAGAAAAAAATTGCTCCGAAAAAGAACGTAAGAGTAGAATCTAAAGACGGAACCGTTTCTGTCGTTATTGACTGGAAATTCAGATACGGTAAGTTATCCACGAAATATATTTTCTTCGACCGGGGTATCGATATGGAACTTATGGTTAAGCCCACATGCGAACTTATCCGTTACGGCTTTACTTTCGGAACGAGAGATTCGGTCAAAGATATGTCGTTCTACGCTAAGGGTCCGTTTGAAAACTACTGCGACCGCAAGGACGCGGCAATTCTCCGCAAATACAGCGGAAAAGCGGAAGATTTTAACCACGAATACCTTTCTCCGCAGGAAAACGGCAACCATACCGAAGCGAGATATCTTAAACTCGGAAACTCGGAAAACGGCTTAATCGTTCTTGCGGAAGAAAATCCGTTTGAATTCAGCGTACTGCCTTATTCGATGGAAAAACTTGAAAATGCAGACCACGCGCACAAACTGGTAAAGGACGACCATTACACCGTTACCATAGACGGTAAACAAAGGGGAGTAGGCGGAGACATTCCCGCTCTCGCTTGTCTGAAACCGCAATACAAAATCAAACCCGGCGTAGTGCACAGACTTGCGTGCAGAGTTATTCTCGACTGATGAAAAGAGGATTAGTTCTTGAAGGCGGCGGCGCAAAGGGTGCATTCCATTGCGGCGCCGTCAAAGCGTTATACGACTACGGATACACTTTTGACGGGGTAGCCGGCACTTCTATCGGAGCAATCAACGGCGCGCTTATCGTACAGGACGAAGGATACGAAAGTATGTACGACGTATGGACGAGCATTACAGCCGCCGATTTTACGGATTTCAGCAACGTTGAAGTAAATCGTCTTATCAATCGGGAGTTTTCCAAAGCGACGGTAGGATATTGGATAAAACAGGCTCTCAAAACCGTTTCCAACCTCGGCGTTCCGACCGATAAAGTCAGCGATTATCTTCACAGAAAACTGAACGAAGATAAAATCAGAAAATCCGCGATGGATTACGCCATAGTTACGTATTGTCTGAGCGACAGAGCGCCTCTTGAACTTTTCAAGGAAGACATACCCGAAGGCGAACTTCATAATTATATTCTTGCAAGCGCGTATTATCCCGCATTCAGGCTCGAGCGGATGAACGGTAAATATTATATCGACGGCGGAGTATACGATAATCTGCCGCTCAGTATTCTCCCGAAAAAAGGATACGATGAAATTTTCGCCATAAGAACGATGAGTAAAATGCCTTACAGGGATATTGCCGACCATAACGTAACCGTACATTTTATTTGTCCATCCGAAGACCTCGGAAAAACCGTCAACATCAATCAACAATCCCTTAATTATAAGATAAAACTCGGATATTACGACGCGCTGCGTTTTATTAAGGGATACGCCGGATATAAATATTACATAAACGATTCTACGGATTTATTCGAGAGCGTTTTCGCTACGCTTGACGAAAAAACCAAATTATCGGTTTGTGAACTTTTGAGAATAAAAGACGGGGATTTTCTGACGGAATTAGCGAAAAAAATAGCCGCGGACGAAAAAGAAGACCAACAAAAAAACGTCAACCCGTACGTTTATTTCTTCGAAGAAATCGCCGCATTCTACGGAATAGAAAAATTCGCTATATATTCCGCAAGGGAGTTTCTTAAAGCAATATTTGATAAATCTGTAGCCATAGATACGGATTTAATAAAAAACAACTATACAAGATTCAGTACGAAAGCAAAAAAAATATCTTTATATCAAATAATTATACCAAAGATTTCGGAGGCTGTTTATGGCGGATAAGAAAAAAATCATTGACGTAACGAAAAAACTCTGCTCGCGTTGGTTTATCGACGCTTTCAGCGGTATGGCTCTCGGCTTGTTCTGCACTCTGATAGCGGGTACGATACTCGCCACAATAGGAGACTGGATAAATAAAATCGGCGGAGGCAACGTCGTGGGATTATGGATTATCAACATCTCCAAAGCGGCAAAAATGCTTATGGGCGCGGGTATCGGCGTAGGTATCGCCGCTAAACTGAAAGTCAAATCGCCGCTCGTTATGTTTTCCGCGGCGGTAGCCGGATTCGTCGGCGCGTTTGCGATTTCTTCCACCGGAGTTTTCTCTATATTCGGCGCGGACTTCAAAATTGCGTTCGGCGCGCCCGGAAACCCGATAGGAGCATACGTCGTCGCGTTGACGGCAATAGAAATTTCTTCCCTGTACGCAGGAAAGACGAAACTCGACATAATCCTCGTTCCGTTAGGCGTTATGCTGATAACGATGGCGGCTATTTTCCTTGCGTGGCCGTTTGTAAAACTCGTGTATTATATCGGCGTTCTTATAGAAAAAATAATTCTTCTCAGCGAAGTGGCAAAATACCTTATGGCTATTCTCGTTTCCGTAGTAATGGGAATACTTCTCACCATGCCGACTTCGAGCGCGGCGATTTGGGTGTCTATCGTAGGCGCGATGAGGCTTGCCGACGGTTCGATTCCATACGCGCTTCTCGTTGCCGGAGGAGCCGCGGTTGCAGGATGTAGCGCGCATATGGTCGGATTTGCCGTTGCGAGTTTCCGCGAAAACAAAATAAGCGGACTTATTTCCCAGGGACTGGGAACGAGTATGTTGCAGATTCCGAATATAATGCGCAAACCGAAAATAATGATTCCCGAAATTATCGCAAGCGCAATCGTAGGTCCTATCGCGGTCGCTTTCGGATTGCTGTGCGACGAAACGGGCGGCGGTATGGGTACGAGCGGACTCGTAGGCGTAATCAGTACGATATCGACGAGTATGAACGCCGGCGTTGAAGGGTGGCGCATAGGATTAGGCGTTACGCTCTGTCTTTTTATACTTCCCGCGGCAATCAGTCTTGCGGTAAGCGAATTTATGAGAAAAAAATCCTGGATAAACTTCGGAGATATGAAACTCGATGAATAACGAAAACATCAAAGTACTGCTTCTTGATTCCAACAGCCTGATAAACAGGGCGTTTCACGCGCTTCCGCCGCTTACGAACGGCGACGGAGTTTATACCAACGCCGTATACGGATATATGACGATGCTTATCAAACTCATCGCCGAGGAAAAACCCACGCATATATGTGCGGTTTTCGATTGCAGAGCCAAGACTTTCCGGCATTCGATATACGATAAATACAAAGGAACGCGCAAACCGATGGCAGAGGAACTTGCCGCTCAGATTCCCGTATTGCAGGAACTGTTGACAAAACTCGGAATAAAAATACTTTTCCGGGAAGGATACGAAGCGGACGACATTCTCGGCACGCTTGCAAAGCGTTTTGCATTTCCGACGTTAATCGTTTCGGGGGACAGAGACTGTCTGCAACTCGTAGACGATACTACGACGGTAATTCTCACCAAGCGCGGTATTACGGACGTTAAGAAGTACACGCCCGAAGTCCTCAAAGAAGAAGGGTTCACGCCGTTTCAGATTATAGAGTACAAAGCATTCGCGGGCGATTCGAGCGATAATATTCCCGGATGTCCCGGCGTGGGTGAAAAAACCGCAAAAGACCTTCTTGCGAGTTACGGTACGGTAAACGGTGTATACGAACATATCGACGAAATTAAAGGAAAACTTCAACAAAAACTCCTTGAAAACAAAGAAAGCGTATATCTTAGCGAACGGCTTGCGACAATCGACGTGAACGCCGATATAAAATGCGAT
>JBJETX010000084.1:0-4491 GCA_051883535.1 Christensenellales bacterium
GAAGAGATGTCTGAAAAAAATTGTAACCTTTGTTATCTGAGGCAAATCACTACGCCGTTTCGCAACGTGGGAAACGTCTATGACGCGCCCGTTTACGACAACGGAGTAAAAAAACCGCCTATGGGCTGGTCGAGTTGGAACTGTTTCCGCAACAATATCGACGAAGAAAAAATCACGACGATAGCGGAAGCGATGGTAAAAACGGGTCTTGCCGATAAAGGATACAAATTCGTAAACTTAGACGATAACTGGCATTCTTCCATGAGAGACCGCGACGGGAATCTGCAAGGCGACCTCGTGAGGTTCCCCTCGGGGACTGCCGCGTTGATAAAGAAAATCAACGGAATGGGGTTGAAAGTCGGTCTGTACAGCAGCAACGGAACGCTCACCTGCGAGGATTTACCCGGCGGTTTCGGGAACGAAGAAAGAGACGCGCTTACGATAGCGAGATGGGGAGCGGAGTTCTTCAAATACGATTTTTGCCATCATCAGCCGTACACGTCAAAAGCGCCGCTTATCAGCACTGTGGAACTGATGAAAATCGGCGAACCCGACGTTAAAATCGAACTCAAAGCCGAAGACGCGATTCTCGGAGGAAAAGCGAAAGCGGTTAAAGACGAAAAAATGCCTTGCGGTTCGTACGTAACGGGGCTTGACAAAAACGGCGGAATAATCGTTTTCGACGCGGTAGTCGCCGAAGAAGAAGGGGAATACGTTCTCAATCTTACGACGAAGAAAAAGGGAGAATACGACAAGTTCGTCGTGGCGGAAGTAAATACTGACGACGCGATTATGATCGTAGTGCCTTCCTGCAAGAAGTTTAATTTTACCGCAAGAACGCAGACGATAGTCAGACTGAAAAAAGGCAACAATATTATTAAATTGTACAACCCGATCGAAAAACCCGCCGACGGATACGTTTTCCAATACAGAAATATGGGTAAAATGCTGAAAAAGGCAACCGAAACGGTGAGTAAAGAAAGCGGAAATGCGGAAAAACCGATTACTTATTCGATTTGCGAATGGGGACGCAATAAACCGTATATCTGGGGTGCGACGGCGGGAAATCAATGGAGAACCACGCCCGATATAAGACCGTGGTGGTTCTGGATGATGTTGATATACGACCATTCGGTAAAACTTTACAAGTATTCGGTAAGAGGCGGATATAACGACCCCGATATGCTCGAAGTCGGCAACGGAAAACTTTCTTACGAAGAGAATAAATCGCATTTTACGTTGTGGAGTATGATGAACGCGCCGCTTATTCTCGGTAACGACCTGCGTAAATTCATTAAAGAAGACGGCAGTGCGGACGAAGACAATCTCGTGTTGAAAATCGTAACGAACGAAAAAATAATCGCGCTCAATCAGGACGAAAAATCCAAAGCGTGCAAACGCGTAAAACGCGGATGCGTGGACGTGCTTGCGAAACCGTTGTCGGACGGAACCGCGTTCTGTTTCTTCAACCGTTTGCCGTTCGCAAAAACGGTTACCGTAGACGTGAAAAAATACTCTGGCGACGAGTATATCGAGTTTGCAAAGAAAGAAAAATACGACGCGGAAAACCTCTGGACGGACGAAAAATTCGTTACCGACGGAAAAATAACCGTGAAAATACCCGCTCACGGCGTAGCGGTGTTTAAGTTGAAATAATTAAAAAATCATATTGAACGAGCCGTCCGCGAAAAAACGCGGGCGGTTTTATTTTCGCAATATCCGAGCGTATTTTCCGATTGCCTATTGATTTTATCGGGAATTTATTGTAAAATTGTTCCATATTGATTTTACGGAGGGGTTAACGCATATGGCAAAGACACGTTGGTACAAGGACGCGATTATCTATCAGATTTATCCGAGAAGTTTTTGCGACAGCAACGGCGACGGAATAGGAGATATCCGAGGGATAATAAGCAAACTCGATTACCTGAAAGATTTGGGGATAAACTGCGTGTGGCTTTCGCCTTGCTATAAATCGCCTAACGACGATAACGGTTACGATATAAGCAATTACCGCGATATTATGGACGAATTCGGCACTCTCGAAGATTGGCAGGAGATGATTGACGGAATGCACGCGAGGGGAATTCGTCTCGTTATGGACCTCGTCGTCAACCATACGAGCGACGAACACGAATGGTTCAAACAGTCGCGTTCTTCCAAGGACAATCCTTACCGCGATTATTATATATGGAAAAAAGGCAGAGGAAAAGACGGCAAAAAACCGCCGAACAACTGGACTTCGCGCTTTACGGGTTCCGCCTGGGAATACGACGAAACTACGGGAGAGTTTTATCTTCACCTGTTCAGCAAAAAACAACCCGACCTCAACTGGGACAATCCCAAGGTAAGGCAGGAAGTTGCCGATATCTGTAATTATTGGTTTGAAAAAGGCGTGGACGGATTCCGTTGCGACGTTATAACCTACATATCCAAGGACGAAAAATTCCCGAACGGAAAATTCAATCCCGCGGTGGTAGGAGACGAACATTTCGTAATCGGACCGCATTATCACGAATACATTCACGAACTGAACGAAAAAAGTTGGTCGCTTTACGACTCTTTCACCGTAGGCGAAGCGCAGGGAATAACGATAAATAACGCTTTCGACGCCGTGGACGAATCGAGAGAGGAACTGGACTGCGTGTTTACTTTCGAGCATCAGACGCAGGTGGATTCGTTCTTTACCACCGTACCGAAAAAATTCAATCTCGTCAAATGGAAAGAGATATTCACTTCGTGGCAGTCCCTTCCCGACACCTGCTGGAACTCGCTTTATATAGAAAACCACGATTATCCGCGTTCTTTGCCGCGTTACGGAAAACTCGAATACAGGGAAAAAGTGGCGAAAATGCTGGCTATAAGCATAAACTTCCTTAAAGGAACGCCTTACATTTATCAGGGACAGGAAATCGGTATGACGAACTTTGCAAAACTGCGCAGAGAGGATTACCGCGATATCGTTTCCATAAGAATATACGATACGGTAAAGAAAATCGCGCCGTTCCTGCTTCCGATAGTAACGTGGGCGCTCAACAAAAAGGCGAGAGACCACGCTCGCGCGCCTATGCAATGGAACGCAAAGGAAAACGCTGGATTTACTACGGGAACGCCCTGGATGCCGCTCAATCCGAATTATAAGGAAATCAACGTCGAACAGGCGCTTGCGGATAAAGACGGAATATGGTATTTCTATAAGAATCTGAACGCGTTCCGTATCGGTAACGAAGTAATAAGATACGGAAGTTATAAACAGTATTATCCCAAAGATAAGCACGTATGGACGTACGAAAGAGAGTATAACGGCAAAAAATACGTCGTAATCGCAAACTATTCTGACAGAGAAGTGCAATTCGTGGTGCCTGAAGAACTGAAAGGCAAAGAAAGCAAATACGTTATGGGCAACTACGGCGACAGCCCGAAAACGCTTACAAACACCGTTCTCCGTCCCTACGAAGCAATGGCGTACGAACTGTAAAAACGAAAAGAATTAACGAAAGCGCAGCGAATGCTGCGCTTTCGTTTTCACCGCAATTTTAAACTAAAAATCTTTTAAACCAATAATATAATCCGCGCTTACTTCAAAAAAATCGCATAATTTAGTTAATTGTTTTATATTGGGTTCATAAGTTTCGTTTTCCCAAAAACTAACTGTGCGAAAATCCACTTCCAGAATTTCTGCCAGTTGTTTTTGCGTTAATTTCCTTTCTTTGCGAAGTTCTCGAATTCTTAATCCATACATAATATAGATTCTATGTTAATTAGAACCAAAAAAAACAAAATCTAAGAAAATTAGAAAATCTTTTGCTATTGTGTTGACATTCTAAGAAAATTAGAATATACTGAATTTACAACCGATATAAATGTGAGGGTAATTTCGCTTTTATATTGAAAAAAACGGAGGAACTTTTTATGAAAACATTAGGAAACATTTTGTGGGTAATCTTTGGTGGAATCGAATGGTTTTTTGCGCTTTTATTGGAAGGGATATTGTGCTGCGTAAGTCTTATCGGAATTCCGGTAGGAGTGCAGGTGTTCAAAATGGCAAAGTTCGTTCTTTGGCCTTTTGGCAAAAATGTTCAACCGGTAAAGCCGACTGGGTTTAAAAATTTTGTAAATATTGTCTGGGCAATTACCGGCGGGTGGATGAACGCACTTGCGTTTTTATTAACAGGTGTGATTTTCTGTATAACCATAATCGGCATACCGTTTGGTAAACAATATTTTAAAATGGCAAAATTCATTTTGCTCCCGCTCGGAAACGATTTTGTGAAAGAATAAAAACTAAAAGAATTTCGTGTGGCGATTTGATCGTCACACTTTTTTATTAAAATGGGGTAGAAAATGAAAAATAAATTTTTATTATTGATATTATTGGTATTAATTTCTTGTTGCGCAATAGGTTGCTCTTCCGTTCAGAGTACATTGCCGGCTCCACAAAATCTGAAAATCGATAACGGAATTCTTACATGGAACAGCGTAGATGGAGCT
>JBJETX010000085.1:0-4460 GCA_051883535.1 Christensenellales bacterium
CGGCTCGATGGCTTCGTGTAGCGGCGATTTAAGTTCCACCGCGTACGCCTGCGCTAAAGCCGGCGTGGATAAACTCACGCAGTATACGGCACTGCAGTACGGGAAACAGAATATCCGTTGCAATTGCGTGCGCCCCGGATTGATCGTTACGCCGGAAAACGACGCTCGCGTTCCGCAGGCTCTCAAAGATATCTTTACGAGCAACATTATGGTTAATCGCTACGGTTGCCCCGAAGATATCGGATATATGTGCGTATACCTCGCTTCCGACGAGAGCGCGTACGTCACGGGACAGATCGTCAACGTAGACGGCGGTCTTAACTCTCACGTTTCCACGGTCGCACAGTTCCGCCAACTCAATTCCCGTACCTGGTAAAAAACCGTTTATCCGGCTATATGCAAAACTATACTATGACGGTATACGACGGCATAACCGACGATTGCACGGATAAGAGAATGAAAAAAGGAATAATATACATACACGGAAAAGGCGGGAACGCGGAAGAAGCCGCGCATTACAAACCGCTTTTTCCCGAGTATGACGTTGTTGGGTTTGATTATAAATCCAAAACGCCGTGGGACGCAGAACGGGAGTTCGTTAAGTTTTACGACTCTTTTTGCAAAGAATATCGCTCCGTAAGTATTATCGCAAACAGTATCGGGGCGTATTTTGCTATGAGCGCATTAGGCGATAAAAATATTGAATCCGCGTATTTTATCTCCCCTATCGTCAATATGGAGAAACTGATATCTGATATGTTACTGTGGGCGAACGCTACGGAAGAAGACCTGAAAAAACGAGGCGTTATAGAAACGGATTTCGGCGAGACGCTGTCGTGGGAATATCTTTCGTACGTAAAACGGCAACGTTTGTCGTGGAAAAAACCGACTAAAATTCTGTACGGGAGCAAAGACAACCTTCAATCGATTGATACGATCCGGTCGTTTGCGGACAAAACGGGGGCGGAACTTACCGTTATGGAAGGCGGAGAACATTGGTTCCACACGGCTGAACAAACGAAGTTTCTGGATAACTGGATAACGAAGTAAATATCGCTACCCATATTCCGAATTCCGCTTGAAAAAGACTCTTAATTATAATATAATAAACCCGTGAGTTGGTTTAATTATTACGGGCTTGCCGTTATGGCAATTATTATGATTCCAAATATCGTTTACGCCGTAAAAAACAAAGATAAAACGGCAAACGTTTATCATAACAAAGCGGTTGAAATCTCCGAACAAGCAGGCAGGTATGGTTGTTTCTTTTTAATGATTTTTAATATACCGTACGCTTTCTTTAATTTTTGGTTTCCGCACGCTCTTCCGGTATATCTGTCGGTAAACGGCGCGTTATGCCTTGCATATCTCATATTATGGGCGGTTTTCCGACATAAAAACGGAAAAGCAAAAGCGATATCTCTTTCCGTAATCCCTTCCTGTGTTTTTCTGTTCAGCGGAATAATTCTGGCGTATATTCCGTTAATGGTTTTTGCCGTTTTATTCGGAATAAGCCACGTTTTTATCAGTTATAAAAATGCGTCCGGGCGTTAAAAACTTTTTAAGAGAGCGTTCCGCAGGGCATGCGCGGGATCCTGCGAAAGGCGAGCGCGCAGAAATAATTTTTGCAAAACGTTCGCGCAAATATTGTTAACTTCCGTCCGATATGCTAAAATTAAATTCGTTCGTGCAAAACGATTACGGAGTCGGTAATGAAAAAAAAGAAGAAAGAAAACGGCGGTATACCGTGGGAAAAAGCGGTATTTAATTTCAAAAATATCGAAGAAGAATTCTTTGATATCGACAAGGAAAACGGTATTGCGAAAATCAAACTGCATTTTGACAAAGTCAGCGATACTTTCGACGTCAACTATATAACGAAAGAACCAGTGCTCAGCGACGATTTTATGGAATGGATAGCAAGTGCTTTTACTATAATTCCTTCGCAATATAAAATCGAACTCGAAGTTTCTTTCGACGACTATGAAGGATATTCCGAAGAACGACTGAACGAGATTTTCTGGAAAAACATTCTTCTTGACGTAAAGAGCAAACGCGATAAACAGCGCAAACGCGATTCTATCGCATACGGCCTTATCCTGCTGGGCGTTCTGTTTTTTATCGGAATGCTGCTTATGGAATTCCGTTGGGAAACCGCTTCGATAACGAAGACCGTTTTTTCATACGTCAGCGATATCGCGACGACGGTCACTTTCTGGGAAGCGATGACTATCCTGATAGTCGAGAGAAGAGAACACCGTAGTTATCTGAATGCGGTACAGAAGAGGTTCAACGGCGTTACGTTTGAAAAAAACACCGGAAAAACTTCCGCGACGCAAAATCCTCAGGGATAAAAGCGTCCGAAAAGATTCCGTTTGGTCGGAAAATACAGCAAAATTCCGAGAGAGAACGCGGATTTGCGTTAATTTTTTTATTGCCTTAATATTGTATAAAGTGTCATAATTTTACTTGATATGAAAAGACGGTTTGTGTTAGAATAAATATAATCGGTCGGGAGTTTTATGGCAAAAGTCGTTACGCAAAAAAAACAATACGTTCCTCGTTCGGCGTTCAGCAAGAAAAGCCGTTATTCCGATTACGTAAAACTCTCCAAAGAATATTTCGGCGAACATCCGTCTACTCTTGCCGACGAATATAACAAAAAAAAGAAACCCAAGAAACTTTCCCGTCTTATCGTCAATACGCTCGTTATCTGCAGTCTCGTGATTTTCGTCGTGGTTTCGAGCGTCGTCTGCTCTATTTTTGCGGGCGGCGGCAGCGGCGGAGGTTACGTGGACAGCGGCAAAGAAAACGTTCATAATTTCGTGGGTCTGGAACTCGAGCCCGATTTTCCTTCGGCGGAAAAAATCGACGTCTCCTCTCTTCCCGACGCAAAAAGCAAAGCGGCTTATCTCTACGAAATTTCTTCCCGCAACGTTACCGCTACTCCCTACTTTACCGCTTATAACAAAGGACTTTTGTTCATGCGAATGGGTTCGAGCGACAACTATATCGACATAGACGCCGTTACCCTGAAAACGCAACGGGAATACTTCAATATCGAATACCATCTCAAAAACTCCGTTCCCATTCTCGACTCGTTTATCGGAGAGGCGATAGCGAAAACCACCGACGTTATCACCACCGCGCGTCACTATGCGCGTGCCGGAGACGATTACACGACTTATCAGAAAGTCAAGAACAACGGATACGACGAGCAGGGCGTTCCCTATGCGAACTGGGACGCTACGATAGCGATAAACACGCCCGAAGTAAAGAAATTGCCTATGACGGTGTTCAACGCGTCTCAGGGCGGCAATTACCACATTACCAAGCACGTCATTACCGTCGATACGATTTCCGACGCGGAAGTCACATACGACGCAAGACTCGGTTTTTACACCGTTTCAATTACGCTCGACCACACCAATCCCGCCACGGTCGTAGACAGTCTCGACGACATAAGAGCGGGCACGGGCGATACGAACGCAAGTTATTCGCAGATAAAAATCGATTTTACGGTATGGGATACCGGATACTTCCGCACGTTCTCGCTGCTGGAAAAATGGAATGCGAATATGCTTATTTCTCTCGGGTTCCAACTCGAAACGAACTGGCAATGTTCTTACAACGAACTCGACTGCAAACCCGATCGGTATCACGATT
Organism: Christensenellales bacterium; assembly: GCA_051883535.1. Lineage (GTDB taxonomy): Bacteria > Bacillota > Clostridia > Christensenellales > DTU072 > CAG-1782. The sequence continues at coordinate 3,667 of JBJETX010000085.1, forward strand.
CCAAGATAATGAAACAATTCCTCGGTTTATAAAACCAAACCGGACGCGGGCGGATGAGTTGTAAAACGAAAAAGCGGCTTTTTCGCAAAGCCGCTTTTAATATATAATCATTTTGTTTTTATTTGTGGAAAACGATTATCAGATTGTTATTCGCGCCGAATTCTTTCAGTCTCGCGCGCGTTTCGTCTTTCAGCATATTGGCGCGGACCTTAACTATTCTCATAAGCGAGTCGGTATTGAGCGTTTCGCTCAGAATCTGTCTTACGGCGTTTATCGTGCAAACCGCCACCGCGACGTACGCTTCGTCCTCTATGCGGTCGAGTTCTTTTTCCGCACCGTTACGGTCTCTGCTAAGAACGGCAAGTCCTTCGCCTTTGAGTTTAACCCTGATTTCGGGCATAAACGCGTTTAACGAATTGTTAATCTTGACTATCAGCAAGTCGCCGATTCGCCCTTCCATAACGTCGGTCACGTCGGACAACCGTTTCTGCACGTCCGCTTTGTCGCGTTCGAGTTCGGTTAATTTATCGCCTATCGTCTCCGCAAAACCGATTTTTCCCGACGTTTTGCGATATTCTTCTTCGCGCGAAGCGAGGATATCGTTCAGTTCGCGTGCGGCTACCATATTGTTGTCCAATCCCGTATATTCGGGGTAAGTTTCGTCGAGAACTTCTTTAAGCGCGGACAATTCGCAAGCGTACTTCGTTACCGCGGCTTCGTACGCGGCAATTTCTTCCGACAGGCTTTCCGCCGCTTTATCTTCGAGAATTTCCGATTTTACCGTATCGTAACTT
>JBJETX010000086.1:0-19090 GCA_051883535.1 Christensenellales bacterium
AAAAGACTTTTGCGGAAGCGACCGCAACGGCAGGTTCTTCCTCGCTCACGCTTACTTCCATATAATTCTCGTATGCTACGGAATAGTCGTCGTCCGCAGTAAGTTCTTCCTCTCCGAATTTTAATCCGAAAGTCGGCTTAACCGTAGTATTGCGATCTCCGTACACTATTTTTTCCGCGGCGGTAAAATTAAAACTCACCGCGTCCGCTATGTTTTCGCGTACGAATACCGTTCCTTCTCCGCTCACTCCGTCGGGCGTGGTTCCGTTAAAATACGCCGTTCCGTTGTTTACGAAACTTCCCTCTCCGAAAACGGTCAGCCCGTTCTCTTTGCCCGCTTCGGCAAAATTCCCGTCGTTGGTCACTTTACCGTATACGTTGATCGTCGTCTCGTTGGAAAACTTCATATTCGATCCGATTATCAGTTCTTGCCAAGCCCCGACCGTTATCGCGTATTTAAGGATAATATCGCCTTGCGTTATAACCGTGCCGTAGTTGTCGTTCGCTATCGCTCTCCTGAGTTCGCTTTCATCCTGAACCGTAACTTCCCCGGGCAGAATATTATATTCAAGCGTAAAACTGCCGTAATAGTCTTCCGACCAGCCGAAAAAGGTAACCTTAACGTCGTATTTGCCTTTATCTGTCGGCGAAGAAACTCTATCCGCGCTTCCCGCCCTGTACGCGTCGGCTCCGTACGTTCCCGCCTGCGGCGCAAGTCCGTCGACAAACCCGATTTCCGGAAACTTCGCCGTTCCGTCGTATTTTACTCCGTCGTTGACAATCGACGCGTCATCCGCCGTCAGCCGTCGTCTTTCAACTACTCTTCCCGTTCCGCTCGCCGCTACGAAATATCCTTCGTCAACGTAGATATTTCCTTCGTTTTCCCATTCGCAGGAAGTTTCTCCCGTTGCGAATATGAAAACTTTGCCGCCTTCGGCGTTTTTCGCTTTTCCGTTTCCCGACGTGCTTCCGCTAAGGTATATTACGCCGTCGTTGAGGAGTTCTCCGCCCTCTGCTATCGTCGTTTCGCCGCCGAGTTTTACCGCTCCGTTATTTGCCGTAAGTCTGCCCTCGACGGTAACTTTTCCGTTGAATTCCACCCCGTCGGCTATTACGGTTTTATCCGCTCCGATTACCGCGTCGCTACTCACGATTATTCCCGCAAGTCTTATTTCCGCATAATTCGGATTGCCAAGTTTTTCGATAAAGTCGGTTTCGTTGTTCGCTCTTACCGAGGCTCTTTCTACGTCGAAGTTAAAGACCTTTTCTCCGAATACGGTCAGCGCGTTCTCTTTCGCCCGAACCGTCACCGAAGCGACCCCTGCGTTCACGTTGTTCCCGTAAATCAGTTCGTACTCGTTCGCGCTTATCGGTTCTCCGTTTATCTCCGCTTTTATCTTCGGCGTACGCGCCGTCCCCGTATAAGACGTTTTTTCGTATTCGAGCGAGATATCGCAGTCGTTTATCGGATAACGGACGAAAACGCCGACGTCGCGCGTTTCTCCGCCCTCTCCGAGCACGGGCCCGTTCGTATACAACGCGCCTTGCCCGTCAACCGAAACGATTGCTCCGTTGTTCTCCATTTTCCCTCTGTTCACGGCTTGCGAGGCGTACAACATAATTTTGTTGTCGTTTATGCACTCTCCGTCGTTTATAAAACTCTTTTCCCCGCTTATTTGCCTTATTTTAAGAAAACCGCGGTTGATTATTTTTCCTTCGTTGACGAGCAAAAATCCTTTGCTGTCAAGCGTGGCGTTTTCGGGTATGGTCAGCACCTCGTCCGCGCCGACGGTTACGTCCGCGGTCAGGTTGACTTCCCGATAATTTCCGCTGTCGAACAACGCTATAAGTTCGGCTCCGTCGCCGGCGTCCCCGATTGCTCCCTCTATCGTGAAAGTTCCTTTCGCGCTTCCTTTATACTTCGACGTCGCTTTTGCGGTAACCGTCACTTCCGCCGTCCCCGCGTTTACGTTATTGTCGAAAGCAAGCGTAAAATCCGCCGATTCGCCGTCGGGAGACACCGTTGCGAGTGTTTTTCCCGTTTCCGTGCGGACCGATACGGCGACTTTTTTCGGCGTTCCGTCGTAAACGATATCGTTCGCTCCCTCGCAAACTATTGTCAGTTTTCCGAGGTCGTAAGTTGCCTCCGAGCCTCCGCCGTCGTTGTTATCGGAACCACCCGAACAGCCGCCGAGAGTCAGTCCGATTGCAAGCGTAATCGCAAAAACGGCGCAGACAAAAAAATTTTTTCTTTTCATTTTTAACCCCTCGTTTCTTTTTACAATAATTATACAATATAGCGTTATTTTGTCAAATCGCGCTTTCCTCGACCGCCGCCCGCCTTTCCGAACGCATTTTACGCTTGATTCTTCTGCGGTATCCTGTTATACTTTACGATATGTACGAGTTTTCTTCCGCCGATATGACCAAAGCCCGCGAACTGCTCGAAAACGGCGCGACCTGCGCGCTCGTAAAAGGCGATTCTTCCGTCTGTTCGTCGGAAAGAGGCGTAAGTTTTTTGTTTTCCCTCGTTTCGGAGAAAAAAAATTTCGAGGGCTATTCCGTCGCGGATAAAATCGTCGGCAAAGCGGCGGCTTATTTGCTCGTTCTGCTCGGCGTAAAGGCGGTTTTCGCCTCGGTTGTTTCCCGTTCCGCCCTGCGCGTTCTGCAAGACGGCGGCGCGTCCGTCGGTTACGACGTCGTGTGCCCTTACGTAATCAACCGCAACGGCACCGCGCCGTGTCCTATGGAAACCGCCGTGGAAAACGCCGTTTCTCCCTCGGACGCGGCGGAAAAAATCCGCTCCGCTCTCGAATCTCTCCGCCTTAAAACCTCGTCGTCGGACGACGACGCCTGAAACGTCGTTTTTTCTTGAAATTAGCCTTAATCGGCGGCGTTTGTTATTTTTTCTTTCCCGTGATATACTGTTTTTATAGTAAACCGCAAGGCTTTTTGCGCATACTATGGATATAACACGGAGGCGAAATTTATGGAGATTACATTTATCGGCGCGGCAAGGGAAGTCACGGGTTCCTGCACTCTTCTGCGTATCGGCGACAGAAATATTCTCGTCGATTGCGGTCTGAGACAGGGCGCGGAAGTTTTCGAAGAAACGCCGCTGCCGATTGCCCCTTCCGACGTGGACTGCGTGTTTCTTACCCACGCGCATATCGACCATTCGGGCAAACTTCCCAAACTCGTAGCCGACGGATTCCGCGGAAGAATTTTCGCCACGGAAGCCACCGTAAAACTTTGCAATATTATGCTCCGCGACTCGGCGCATATACAGGAAACCGAGGCGGAATGGCGCAACCGCAAAGCGAAACGCTCGGGCGCGAACGCGTACTTCCCCTTGTATACGACGTCCGACGCGGTGCGTACTCTGTCGCTGTTCACCTCTTGCGCTTACGAAAAAGAATATAGAATTTTCGATAACGTAAGCGTAAAATTCTCCGACGCCGGGCATCTTCTCGGCTCGGCGAGCATTCTCGTAACCGCCACGGAAAACGGAACGACGAAAAAGATACTTTTCTCGGGCGACGTCGGCAACGTCTCCCGTCCGCTTATACGAGATCCCTCTTTCCCGACGGAAGGGGATTACGTCGTGGTCGAATCGACCTACGGAGACAGACTGCACCCTCCGCGCAAATCGTACGAAGCGCAACTGTGCGAAGTCCTGCAAAGCACTTTCGATAAAGGCGGCAACGTCGTCATTCCCTCTTTTGCCGTAGGCAGAACTCAGGAAATGCTCTATCTCCTCCGTGAAATCAAGAAAAAAAATCTGATAAAAAACCACGATTTTCCCGTGTGGGTAGACAGCCCTCTCGCCGCGGAAGCGACGGGGATTTATTCGGGAGGAATGCGCGAATTTTACGACGACGAAACTCTCGCCGACCTCGACAAAGGCGTCGACCCTCTGCGTTTTCCCGGTCTGTGTCTCTCGAAAACCACCGAGGAATCGCGCTTTCTCAATTCGGACAAAACGCCGAAAGTAATCATCTCCGCAAGCGGTATGTGCGAAGCGGGCAGAATACGCCACCACCTCAAACACAATCTCTGGCGCGCGGAATGCACCGTTCTTTTCGTCGGTTATCAGGCGGAAGGCACTCTCGGCAGGGCGATAACCGACGGCGCGAAAACCGTCACCTTGTTCAACGAAACGGTAAAAGTGAACGCGCGTATCGAAGTAATGGACGGAATCAGCGGACACGCCGACAGTAAAATCCTTCTCGACTGGCTCTCTTCTCTGCCCGTTCCGCCCGAAAAAGTTTTCGTCAACCACGGACAGGAATCCTCCGCTTCGAACTTTGCCGAAACCGTCAAGGAAAAACTCCGTTTTCCGGCGGTCGCCCCTTATCCGTCCGCCACTTACGACCTCGCGACGGGAGAATGCCTCGCTTTCGGCGTGACGGAGAAAGCCGATCGCTCCGCTTCCGCCGAAAACCGCAGCGGTTTCTCCGCCGCTTTCCAACGCCTGAAACAAGCCGCTGAACGGCTTTTAGGTATCGCTTTAAGCAAAAAAGGACACTCAAACAGAGATTTAGAGCGTTTTGCAAAACAAATAGACGAGTTATCGTCGCGTTGGAAAAACCGTTAAAATCCGCCTCGTTCGGAGCAGTTGCGTAAATAATAAATTTTACTTTTTAGCAACCGTTTTTACACGTTTTTTTCCTTTACTTTCTTCTTTTTCGGTCTTATAATCGGTATCGGAGAAAAAAAGTGAACAAAGATTTGACGGTAGGCAACCCGAAAAGGGTTCTCATTCTGTTCTGCCTGCCCCTTCTGGGCAGTATGGTGTTTCAGCAACTTTACAACCTTGCCGACAGTTTCGTCGCGGGTAAATTCATAGGCGAAAACGCCCTTGCCGCCGTCGGCAACGGCTACGAAATCACCCTCGTTTTCCTCGCGTTCGCTTTCGGTTGCAATATAGGTTGCTCCGTCATCGTGGGGCAATTTTTCGGCGCGGGCAGAACGGAAGACGTAAAAACCGCCGTTTATACCACTCTCGTTTCCGTGTCCGTGCTGTGCGGAGTTCTTATGATCGCGGGTCTGATTTGCTGCGAAGGACTTCTGCGGCTGATAAACACGCCCGAATCCCTGATGGATCCGTCCGCTCTTTATCTGCGCATTTATATTTACGGTCTGCCGTTCGTCTTTCTTTATAACGTTTCCACGGGTATTTTTTCCGCCCTCGGAGATTCTTTGACGCCGTTCTGTTTTCTCGCCGCTTCTTCCATTGCCAACATAGGCGCGGATATTCTTTTCGTAGCCGTGTTCAAAATGGGAATAGCCGGCGTCGGCTGGGCGACGTTTATGTGTCAGGGAATCAGTTGCGCGCTCAGCGTGGCGTTCGTTCTTTTCCGTTTGAAAAAAATGAAAACGAACCGTAAAGCGCGGTTGTTTTCCCTGAAAATTTTTATAAGAATTGCCGTTATCGCCGTTCCGAGCATATTACAGCAAAGTTTCATTTCCGTCGGCAATATCGTCATTCAGGGCGTTATCAATACGTTCGGAGAAAGCGTTATCGCAGGCTTTTCCGGCGCGATAAAACTCAACAGTCTCGCCGTTTCTTCCCTCGTCACGATGAGCAACGGTATGTCGTCCTTCGTTTCTCAAAACCTCGGCGCAAAGAAAATCGACAGAATTTCTTCCGGTTTCGGCGCGGGTATTCTGTCCGCGATAATCATAGCCGTACCGATGTCGCTGCTCTACGCCGTCTTCGGCAAATATCTCCTTCTCGGTTTTCTCGACAATCCGACAGGAGAAGCAATGGCGGTCGGCACGCGTTTCCTGCTTATCGTCGCGCCTTTTTATTCCGTCGTCGCAATAAAACTTATCGCAGACGGCGTTCTCCGCGGCACGGGCAGTATGCTCCCGTTTGCCGTAGCGACTTTCTGCGACCTTCTCCTGCGCGTCGCGTTATCGATTATCTTATCCCGTCCTCTCGGAACGGACGGCGTATGGATTTCCTGGCCGATAGGCTGGACCGTGGCGATGATAAAAAGCGTAGTGTTCTGCGTTATTGTTCTGAAACGTAATAAAAAAAGAATTCTTAAAGAAACCGCTCCGTCGCCGACGACGGACGCCTGAATTTTTCAGTCCGTCACCGAAGTTACGGTAAGCGTTCCGTCGTTTACGATAAATTTGATTTCTTTTCCGCAAAAACGGAATCCGTATTCTCTCCCGTCGCTCTGATACGCGGGTCTCGGATCCTGCGCAAGAGCCTCTTTGAGTCCGTTGCGTTTTTCTTCGGGCAATTTTGCCTGCAATTCTTCGGGAAACTCCACTCTAAGCCCGTAACCGCGTTTTTCTTCGGCAAATCCGCCTCTCGCGTCGGGGTGACTGTCCGTAAACGCAAGATAGGGCTTGACGTCGTATATCGGCGTGCCGTCCGCAAGGTCGGCTCCCGTGACGACCAGTTCCGTTCCGCGCTCTCCGACGCGGATTTCCGCAAGTCTTACCGAAGACAGCCCGAGTCCGTTAGGTCTGAACGGAGACCGCGTGGCGAAAACGCCCATTCTTTCGTTCCCTCCGAGCCGCGGCGGTCTGACGGTGATTCTTTCGCTTTCCCCCGAACGGTCGAATCCCCATATCAGCCAGATATAATCGAACCCTTCGAGTCCGCGGAACGCGTCGGGCGAAGCGTATTTGTCGACGAACTCCACCGTGGAAACGAGGTCCGTCATTCCGCTTTGACGCGGTATCCCGAATTTGTCGGTAAAATCGTTGCGTATATAGCCTATCGGTTTAAGTGCGGTCATTCGAACAATTTCCAGTATTCAAGAGGATTACCCGCGTATTCGCCGTAATATTCGTACCATACTTCGGGCAGGAACGGAACGGGCTTATGCGGCGGCAACGCGCGCGCAAGCCTGTCGATATTGTCGCGTATAAAATCTTTTATTATCCCCCTTTGTTCGTGCGCGGGAATTTTCGGGTCGAACTCTACGGGCGCGCCCACGCTGATAACCCGATTCGCCTTTTCCGCATAAACGGGATAAAATTTAAGTTTTTTGCCCGTCGCCGCGTAATACGTTCTGCCGAGATCGCAAAAACCCGAATACAGGTCGTTCACGTATTCGGAATACTTAGTCGGGCATTCGGGAAAAATAACGAGATTTTCTCCGCTATCGAGCGCGGCGAGGCTTTCCTTGAACGTCGTCATCATATTTTTGTCGTGATACACGGGTATCGGATCGGACAAACACAGAAGAGGGCGAAGGAAAAACGCGACCACACGCGAAAACGCGCGCCACAATTTCCTATGCTTTTTCGAGCGGCAGAAGAAAAAATCGTGAAAAATGAAATTCGCGTTCTTTTCTTTGTTCAGAACGTAGTTTATCATCCAGGTTTTATGCGGTTTTTTGAAATACAGCGTCATAAGCGCGGGACCCACCGCGCCCGAATGATTGCCGAGATACACCGAGGGTTCGTCGCCGAGAGGGGTTTCCGTTCTGACTTCCGCACGCGGAAAAATAAGGTGGGCAATCGCCCACATCGCTTTCTGATATAATGTTCTTTTCATCGCAAAACCGTTATCCTTTAATGTTTCTGCTGTCCGACAGGAAGAATACCGCTATCGTGTTCGCACCCGTATGACAGCCGATAACGGGATTAAGATCGAGAATTCTTATCTCCGCTCCGAGAGAGTCGAGTTTCGCCGCCACCGCTTCCGCGTCTTTAAGGCAATCGCTGTGAGTTATGTAAATCAGTTTCTTTTCTCCCGAAAACTTCGCTTTGATTTTATCCGCCAATCCGCCTATTGCCGCCTTGCGGCTTATCACTCTCGCGTAGGGCGTAAGTTTCCCTTCTTCGCTCGTATAAAGGAGCGGCTTTATCTGCAAAAGATTACCGATAAACGCTTCCGCGTTGCTGACTCTGCCCGTAGCCGCAAGGCAGCGTAAATCGTCTATCGTAAAGATATGGTTCACTTTCTGTATCGTACTTTCCGCGTATTCGCAACATTCGTCGAGCGAGTGCCCGTTCAGGCGATATTCGGACACCAAATCAACCAATAATCCTTGTCCGGCAGACTGGCTTTTCGTATCGATGACGATGATTTTTCTGTCGGCGTATTTCTCCGTAAGTCTCTGCGAAACGGCGCAGGCGTTCGCGTACGTTCCGCTCAGCACGGAAGAGAACGCGAGATGAAGAACGTCTTTCCCTTCTTCGAGAATCGGCGTCCACAGCGTTTCGAAGTCGAACGCGTTGGGTTGACTCGTCGTTCCTTTTACTCCGCTTCTGAGTTTGTCGTAAAACTCCTTTGCGTTGAAGTTTTCGCTCGGATATTCCACTCCGTCGAGAAAGTAGTGCAAAGAAGTTTTTCTCACCTCGCGCGCCGCGAGAAACTCGTCGGTCAGATCGCAGGTGTTTTCCGTCGTAACGATAAAATTATTCATTATAAAAATCTCCCGAAAATTATTCCTCTTTTCCCCTTCGGCACAAAGCCGACGCCGCGTTATAAAAAACGCTTTACTTTAATCCGTAATAAAGAGGAGTGAATCGGGTAAAGGCGACTTCGCAATCGCCCGAAAAAACGTTGTTCAATGAAAAATCACGGGAAAAAGCCGGTCTGCGTTTCTTTTCGCCGTCGCTTTCGTCGTCGCGTATTTTGCCGAAACAAAGTCCGACGATGAACGCTATCATTCTGATAAACGCGAGTATCGCCGCGTCTACGTTATGCAGAAACTCCGCTAAATCTCTCGCGTCGTCGCATCGGCTGAGTTGTTTAAGGACGCGTTTTACGCCCGACCGTATTTTTTTCATCTCTGGCATTATACATTATTTTATTAACTCCGTCAACAAATATTCCCGGACGCCCTATCTCACGCCGCCCGTTACGGATTATACGGCGCGCCCGATTCGCACGCAACGACAAAAACGCGCGAAAACGTCGTTTTCTGCCCCTTAAACCCGTCATATGAACCCGTTTAACGGTAAAAAAAACGGAAAATTCGCTTTCGTCCGAAAAAAATCGTTGACAAAAAACAACCGCGTTTATATAATTGAGGTATGACTAACGCAAAAAAGTTTTACTTTAACGGATACTTTTACGGCTACTACTTTACGGGCAGTCAGTTTCAGTGCGGTTAAAAAACTTGGCGTAAGGCAAATCAGTAACAAAACGTAAAGTATGGCGACCGCACGAAAATGCGGTCGTTTTTTTACGGAAAAAATAAAATACTATATAAAGGAAGTGGCATTATGATTGTTACGATAAAAAACGGTTACGACACGAAACAACTCGATAATCTTCTCGAATGGGTCAAATCCCTCGGACTCAGCGCGCATATAAGCCGCGGCGACAACGCCGTAGTAATGGGTCTCGTGGGAGACACCTCCAAAGTGGATATCGACCTTCTCCGTTCTCTCGACATGGTCGAATCCGTCACCCGTATTCAGGAACCCTACAAAAACGCCAACCGTAAATTCCACCCCGAAGACACGATAATCGACGTGGGCGGACACAAATTCGGCGGCAATAATTTTACGGTTATCGCGGGTCCTTGCTCCGTAGAAAGTTACGAACAGGTTCTCGCTATCGCCAAAGCCGTCAAAAAAGCGGGCGCGGGATGCCTTCGCGGCGGCGCGTTCAAACCGAGAACTTCCCCTTACGCGTTTCAGGGTCTCGGCGTCAAAGGTCTGGAAATTCTCCTCGCCGTCGGTAAAGAAACGGGTATGCCCGTAGTAACCGAACTTATGAGCGAAACCCATCTGCCCGACTTCAAGGACGTGGACGTGATCCAGATCGGCGCGCGCAACATGCAGAACTTCGACCTTCTCAAAGCCGTCGGCAGAACGGATAAACCCATCCTTCTCAAACGCGGTCTCGCCGCGACGATGGAAGAATGGCTTATGGCGGCGGAATACATTATGAGCGAAGGCAACGAAAGAATAATTCTCTGCGAACGCGGAATCCGCACTTACGAAACCTACACGCGCAACACGCTCGACCTTTCGGCGATTCCTTTGCTCAAAGAAAAAACTCACCTTCCCGTCATCGTCGACCCGAGCCACGCTTCCGGTCTCTCGAGATTGGTTCGCCCGATGTCTCTCGCTTCGGTGGGCGCAGGCGCGGACGGACTTATCATAGAAGTTCACAACGATCCGCCGCACGCTTTATGCGACGGCGCGCAATCCCTCCGTCCCGATCAGTTCGAGGACGTGGTAAAAGCGGTGGACTTTATGCTCCCCGTGGTCGGTAAAAAACTCAATTAACGGGAGGCAGGAATGAAAGTCGCTCTTTACGGTCTCGGTCTTATCGGCGGTTCTCTCGGCAGAGCCGCGCTTGCAAAAACCGACTTCGCCGTTTACGGCTGCGATCCCGACGAATCCGCCGTTCTCAAAGCGAAAATGCTCGGCGCGATTACCGACGTTCTCGACGAAAACAAACTCGGTGAATGCGACCTCGTGGTTCTCGCGGTAAACCCTCGCGTCGCGGTTAAACTTCTTCCCGAAATATGCCCTAAACTCAAAAAAGGCGCGACGGTAACCGATTGCTGCGGCAACAAACGCGGCGTCGTGGCAAAAATGGAAGAACTGCATTCTTCGTATCCCGACGTTGGATTTATCGGCGCGCATCCCATGGCGGGCAGAGAGTTCAGCGGAATAGAACACTCCACCGTCAAACTGTTCGAGCATTCTTTCGTCGTTCTCACGCCCGTTCATTCGGGAATAAAAGATTTTGAAAAAGTAAAAGGCTTTTTCAGCGCGGTCGGCTGCGAAGGTTCGGTTCTCGCCTCGGCGGAAGAACACGACAAAATGATTTCCTACACTTCGCAACTCGCTCACGTCGTGTCGTCTTCTTACGTTAAAAATCCGTTGTCTCCGTTTCACGCGGGTTTCAGCGCGGGCAGTTTCCGCGACCTTACGCGCGTAGCGAGACTAAATCCCGATATGTGGACGGAACTTTTCCTCGACAACTCGGACGAACTGTCCGCACGTATCGACGAACTTATAAACAATCTTACCGAATACAGGAACGCGATCGCGGATAAAGATCCGGTTAAACTGCGTTCTTTGTTGCAGGACGGCGTAGAAGCCAAAGCGAAAGCGGAATCCGCAATACGCGAAAAGCGGAAGGAGGATAAATGAACGTAGTGGACGTAAACGTCGCAAACGGTTATAAAATCGTTATCTCTCGCGGCATTATCGGAAAAGTCGGCGAAAAGTGTCGTCCTCTCCTGCCGAAAACCGAGAAAATCCTCATCGTAAGCGACTCGAACGTAACCCCTTTGTATCTTGCCGCCGTACGCGAATCTTTCATTGCGGCGGGTTTTTACGTGCGCACGCTTACTTTCGAGGCGGGGGAAAAGAGTAAAACCCTCGACACTTTCGGAAAAATACTCAACGTCGCGGCAAGCCTCGGTTTTTGCCGCGACGACGCGTTCGTCGCCCTCGGCGGCGGCGTCGTCGGGGACCTTACGGGCTTTGCCGCGGCTTGTTATATGCGCGGTATACGCTACGTTCAGATTCCCACGAGCCTGCTCGCCGCAATCGATTCCTCCGTCGGCGGAAAGACGGGCGCGGATATAGACGCAGGAAAAAATCTCGTAGGCGCGTTTCATCAGCCCTCGGGAGTTTTCTTCGACCCCGACGTTTTGTCCACTCTCCCCGAAAAAGAATGGAAAAACGGTCTCGGCGAAGGCGTTAAGTACGCCGTTCTTTGCGGCGGAAGAATAGCGGAAATCCTCGAAAGCGGACTTTCCGCCGATAATCTCGAAGAATTCTGCGCCCTGTGCGTCGCTTACAAGGCGGACGTGGTTTCGCGCGACGAAAAAGAAAGCGGACTCCGCCAACTTCTCAATCTCGGACACACCGTCGGTCACGCCGAAGAAACGCTGTCGGGTTATTCCGTTCCTCACGGAGAATCCGTCGCCGCAGGCATCGCCGTTATTGCAAAAGCGAGCCGCAAAGACGGCGTTCTGCCCGAAACGGACTACGAAAAAATAAACGCGATACTCGGAAAATACGAGTTGCTCCGCGAGCCTCTTTTTTCCTCGGAAGAACTTGCAAAAGCCGCTTCCCACGACAAGAAAAACCATTCGGACGGCATAAACGTCGTTACGATATCGTCAATCGGCGATTGCCGCATAACCAAAATGAGCCTTGAAAAATTCGGAGAATATATAAAATGAACGTCGCAGTTTCACCGTCCGTTCCCACGGGCGAAATAGCGTTGCCCGCATCGAAATCCGTCGCTCACCGCGCGCTTATCGCCGCGGCGTGTTCGGATAAACCCTGCCTTTTGTCGGGCAGGTTCGTCGGCGACGACGTTTCCGCAACCGCGGAATGCCTGCGCCGCCTCGGCGCAACCGTGGAAACCGTACCCGACGGCTTACTCGTTTCGCCGATTGCTTCCCTTCCCGCAAAAGCGGAATTATACGTCGGAGCAAGCGGCTCGACTTTAAGGTTTATGCTTCCCGTTGCCGTCGCTTTGGGGGTCGAAACTTCTTTTTCGGGAACCGAAAGGCTCGCCGCAAGACCGATAGGGGATTTAATCGAAGAACTCGTCAGACACGGCGCAACCGCTTCTTCCCTTACCCTTCCGCTTACTCTCGGAGGCAAAATAAACGAGGGCGTTTACCGCGTGAACGCGGGAATCAGTTCTCAGTTCATCACGGGTCTTATGCTCGGGTTGCCGATTGTCGGCGGCGGCAAAATCGTGACCGAAGGGAAAATAGTGAGTAAAAATTATCTCGACGTAACCGCTTCGGTTATGCGTTCGTTCGGAGTACGCGTAGAAGAAGAAAACGGCGTTTTTACCGTTTGCGGCAAGTACCGCTCCCCGTCGGAGTTTTCCGTGGAAAGCGATTGGAGCAGCGCGGCGTTCTTCGCCGTTTGCGGCGCGCTCGGAAAGGGCGTAGCTCTTACGGGGCTGAACCTGCGTTCAACGCAGGGAGACAAGGCGATTCTCGATTGCCTTAAAAATTCGGGAGCGGAAGTCGTAGCGACGGAAAAAACCGTATTGATAAAGAGAGGCAATCCGAAACCTTTCGTTTTCGACGTGCAGAACTGCCCCGACGCCGCGCCCGCGCTCGGCGTTCTCGCCGCAACGGCAAGCGGCAAAAGCGTTCTCACGGGAACGGAACGGCTGAAAATTAAAGAAAGCGACCGTTCCTCGGAAATCGTATCCATGCTCCGCGCTTTCGGCGCGGAAGCGACCGATTACGGCGACAGAATAGAAATTATCGGAACGGGCAGACTTCGCGGTTGCAAAATCGATCTCCCCGACGACCATCGTATGGCGATGTCGGCGGCGGTCGCCGCTTCGGTCGCCGAAGGCGACTCGTTGCTCGTAAACGCGGAATGCGTTTCCAAATCCTACCCTATATTCTTCGACGACTTCGTAAAACTTGGAGGAAAAGCAGATGTACAATCCGTTCTCTGAAATATCCGTGGAAATTTTCGGGGCTTCGCACGCTCCTCGGATCGGCGTCCGTATCAAAGGACTCCCCCGGGGCACGGCTGTTGACGCCGCCCGCGTTCAGGCGTTTCTCGACGAAAGAAAAAGCGGGCACAACCCTTGGAGCACGCCGAGAAAAGAACCCGATAAAGTAATTTTTACCGAAGGACTTACCGACGGAAAAGTTGACGGAGACGTAGTTACGGCGGTGATAAACAACACCTGTCAGCGTTCTTCGGATTACGATAAATACCGTTTTACCCCTCGCCCGTCGCACGCGGATTACGTCGCAACGGTTAAAGACGGAGACAAAGTCGAACTCGCCGGAGGCGGGCGGTTTTCGGGAAGAATGACCGCGCCCATGTGCATTGCGGGCGCAATCGCTATGCAGATTCTCGAAAAACAAGGAGTAAAAATCGAAGCGTACGTTTCGGAAATCGGCGGAATAAAAGGCAGAAGTTACTCGGACTCTCCGATTACTCCCGAAGAAATCGAAAACGCAAAGAAAAACGGACTTTTCGCATTGAGTAAAACCGAAGAAATGACGGAAGCGGTTATCGAAGCGCGAAGAAACGGCGACAGCGTGGGCGGCGCGATAGAATGCGTGGTTTACGGCGTTCCCGTAGGTCTCGGCGACGCGCTTTACGGCGGAACCGAAGGCAGAATCGGCGTGTCCCTTTTCGCCGTACCCGCGGTAAAAAGCGTAGAGTTCGGACTCGGAAAAGGGTTTGCCGAAAAACGGGGAAGCGAAGCGAACGACCCGTTCGTTTTCGTAAACGGTAAAGTCGCTACGGAGACCAACAATAACGGCGGAATCAACGGCGGAATAACCAACGGTATGCCGATTACCCTGCGCGTAACGATAAAACCCACGCCTTCGATAAGTCTTCCGCAAAAAACGGTGGATTTGTCGACGAACGAAGAAACCGTCGTGGAAATACGCGGCAGGCACGACGCGTGCATAGTTCCGAGAGCGGTTCCCGCGGTTAAATCCGCAGTCGCGCTCGCGCTTCTCGACGAATTAATCGAAGAAAAAATTCTGTAATAAACATAACGGAGATATAAACTATGACTTTGGAAGAAATCAGAACGAAAATCGACGCTTGCGACGACAAAATCGCCGCGGCTTACCTTGAGAGAATGCAACTCGTCGAAGCGGTCGCCGACGCAAAAAAAGCAAACGGCATTCCGACGGAAAACACCGAACGCGAAAAAAGCATTCTTAACCGCGTAACGCGCAATCTGCCCGACGACATAAAACTGTACGCAAAGCAGGTTTTCGAGACGCTGTTCGCAACCTCGAAAGCGTATCAGTCGCACTTCTGTTCGGCGGAATCCCCGACGAAAACGAAAATCCTGCAAGCCCTCGCGGCGAATGAACAATATCCCGTTTCCGCAACGGTCGCCTGCCAGGGAATAGCGGGCGCGTATTCGCAGAAAGCGGCGGAAAAACTTTTCGCCCTGTCAAATATAATGTACTTCCGCGATTGGAACGCCGTGTTCGGCGCGGTGGAAAAAGGTCTTTGCGCGTACGGCGTCCTGCCGATAGAAAACAGCACGGCGGGCAGCGTAAACGGCGTTTACGACCTTATGAGAAAACACGACTGCCATATCGCGCGCTCGGTAAAACTCCGCGTAGGGCACTATCTGCTCGCCCCCGAAGGCGCGACTCTCGACGGTATTACCGAAATAGTGTCTCACGAACAGGCTATAAACCAATGCTCGGAATTCATTAAAACGCTCAAATCGGTGAAAATCACGCGTTGCGAAAACACCGCGCTCGCCGCGAAAGCCGTCGCGGAAAGAGGGGACAAAACCGTCGCCTGTATCTCTTCGCGCGACTGCGCAGGGATATACGGACTTAAAATTCTCGCTTCGGAAATTCAGACCAACGACGACAATTATACGCGTTTTATCGCCGTTTCAAAACGCCTGCAAATTTTCGACGGCGCAAAGAAAATATCGGTTATGGCAAACCTTCCGCACGAAACGGGTAGCCTGAACAGGCTTCTTAACCGTTTCTCCACGCTCGGGCTCAACCTGACCAAACTCGAATCGAGACCCATCGGTTCTTCCCCGTTCGAGTTCGCGTTCTACTTCGACTTCGACGCGGATATAAGAAGACCCGAGGTGCTTAACCTCATTGCCGAACTCGACAACACCTGCGACAGATTCGTGTTCCTCGGCGGATACGAAGAAATAATGTAATTATGGCAAAATACGGACTTATCGGCAATCCGCTCGGACATTCGATTTCCCCGAAAATACACGCTTTGCTCGGCATAAGCGACTATTCCCTGTTCCCTATAGAAGAGGAAGAACTGTCGGAGTTCGTGAAAAGAACCGAACCCGTCGCTTTCAACGTGACAATCCCGTATAAACAAAAAATCATACCGTTTCTAACGGAAGTAAAGGGCGCGGCGAAGGAAATCGGCGCGGTAAACACGGTGGTAAAAACGGAAAACGGCGCAGTCGGGTACAACACCGACGCAAACGGTATGAAATACGCGCTCGCGCAGGCAGGAATAAGCCTGAACGGGAAAAACGTGCTTATTCTCGGCACGGGAGGAACGAGCAAAACCGCGGCGTACGTCGCGGAAAAACTCGGCGCGAAGTCGATAATCAAAGCGGGACGAAACAGCGAAATAAATTACGACAACGTGTACGACCGCAAAGAAACCGAAGTAATAATAAACACCACGCCGGTGGGAATGTTCCCCGACGCGGACAAAGTTCCGCTGTCGGTTGAAAAATTCCCCCGTTTAACGGGCGTTTTCGACTGCATTTACAACCCGTCGGAAACCCTTCTCGTAAAGAGAGCGAAAGAAAACGGCGTAAACGCGGCAAACGGCATTCTTATGCTGATAGAACAGGCGAGAAAAGCGGAAGAACTCTTCCTCGGCAAACTCCTTCCCGAATCCCTGTCCCGCGACGTCGCGGAAAAACTCGTCTCTTCTTTCAATCGATAAATTAAAATCCCCAAAGCAACGAACCGCTTTGGGGAAAATCATTAAAAAAAAGCAAAGTTAAAATCAGCAAATTTTTACGAAAAATCAATATATATTTTTCCCCACAAGATAATCTATACTCGTGGCAAAAAAATCGGCGAGAACCCAGCAATCAAGCACGTTGGGAACGACAATTCCCGCTTCCCAGCGGGAAATATTCGCCTGCCTTATACCCGTTGCTTCGGCAAGAGCGCGTTGCGATAATCCACGCTCAAGCCTCAATTCTTTAATTCTGTTTTTCGAAAAGTCGTCGCTCATAACTTAAATTATACAAATTTGTATATATAAATCTTGACAAATACAAATATGTATCGTAAGATAACTTTTGTAACAGTATGATACATATTTGTATCATATAACCAAATTTTATATAATAACGAGGTTTTTATGCGGAAATTTATGCGACTTTTAACAGTGTTTGCGTTTATCTTTCTGTTGTTCTGCGGACTTGCGGCGTGCGGTCAGGACGTTAATTTTGCCATTAACTTTATGGTAGACGAAGAAATTTACGCTTCCGTCAGTACCGCAGGCGCTGCGACAATAGAAATGCCGCCGAACCCGACCAAAGACGGCTATATCTTCGACGGTTGGTATTGGGATAACGGCACCTGGCAAAATCCGTTTACGGCAAATTCTTTATTAAACGCTCCGCTATCCGCCGATATGAGCGTGTACGCAAAATTTGTTCCGAACCATACTCATGAATATGCCGAAACAATCACAAAACAACCTACGTGCATTGAAGAAGGAATAAAAACTTTCGATTGCTCTTGCGGTGATAGTTATACTGAAAAGATAAATGCCCTCGGTCATAGTTATAGTGATTGGATAACCGTCACCGAACCGACTTGTACTACCGACGGTCTCAAAAAACGAGTTTGCTCCGTTTGTGATTACGAAGATACTGAAACGATTACCGCACTCGGACATGATTACGATACCGAATGGATAATCGACGAAAATCCTACCTGCACCGCCACGGGAAGCAAATCCCATCACTGCTCGCGTTGCTCGGATAAACAAGATATAACGGAAATTCCCGTACTAGGGCATAGTTACGGAGAATGGATAACCGTCACCGAAGCGACTTGTATAACCGACGGTCTTAAAAAACGAGTTTGCTCCGTTTGCGAAGATGAAGATACTGAAACGATTACCGCACTCGGTCACAGTTACGGCGATTGGATAACCGTTACCGAAGCAACTTGCACCACCGACGGCCTTAAAAAACAGGTCTGCTCCGTTTGTGATTACGAAGATACCGAAACGATTACTGCGCTTGGTCATAATTTTGTTGATGATGAATGCACGTATTGCCACGAATTAAAGGTAACCGAGGGACTGAACTTTACTTTTAACAACGATACTCAAACCTATTCGGTTTCTTCATATGTTGGGACATCTACTACAATAATTATTCCAAGTAAATATGATGACGGAATAAACGGGAAATATATTGTGACGAGTATTGGTTGGCATGCGTTCGAATATTGCACCAGGTTAACGAGCGTAACCATTCCCGACAGCGTGACACGTATTGATAGTGATGTGTTCTACGGTTGCACCGGTTTAACAAGCATATATTATACGGGAGATATTGCTTCCTGGTGCGGTATAAGCGGATTAGGTAATATAATGTCAAGTTCTCGTACTTTATATATAGGCGGGAAAAAGATAGAAGGAGATCTCGTTATCCCCGACAGCGTGACGAGTATTGGAGATGGGGCGTTCCAGTATTGCCACGGTTTAACAAGCGTAACCATAGGCAACGGTGTGACGAGTATTGGGGATTGGGCGTTCTACGGTTGCACAGGATTAACGAGCATAACTATACCCGACGGCGTGACGGGTGTTGGGGATCATGCGTTCCGCCGTTGCACTGGATTAACGAGCGTAATCATAGGTAACGGCGTGACGAGTATTGGGGAAGATGCGTTCGCCTATTGCTCCGGATTAACGAGCGTAATCATAGGTAACGGCGTGACGAGTATTGGTCGTGAGGCGTTCTACAGGTGCTCCGGTTTAACGAGCGTAACCATTCCCGACAGCGTGACGAGTATTGGTGGTAGTGCGTTCTACGGTTGCACAGGATTAACGAGCATAACTATACCCGACGGCGTGACGGGTGTTGGGGATCATGCGTTCCGCCGTTGCACTGGATTAACGAGCGTAATCATAGGTAACGGCGTGACGAGTATTGGGGAAGATGCGTTCGCCTATTGCTCCGGATTAACGAGCGTAATCATAGGTAACGGCGTGACGAGTATTGGTCGTGAGGCGTTCTACAGGTGCTCCGGTTTAACGAGCGTAACCATTCCCGACAGCGTGACGAGTATTGGGGATTATGCGTTCTCCTATTGCTCCGGATTAACTAGCGTAACTATAGGCAGCGGTGTGACGAGTATTGGTCGTCAGGCGTTCTTCGATTGCATTGGGTTAGTCGAAGTTTGCAATAAATCGTCGTTGAATATCACGGTGGGAAGCAGTGATTACGGGAATGTTGCTTATTATGCAAAAGCCGTATATACAGACGATTATATAAGTAAATTATCTACGGTTAACGGATATATAATTTATACCGACGGAGAAGAAAAAAGTTTAATAGGATATGCCGGAACAGATACCGAACTAGTTTTACCCGAAGATATCACCGAGATAAATAACTATGCTTTTTACAA
>JBJETX010000087.1:0-4356 GCA_051883535.1 Christensenellales bacterium
GGTAAAGAGAGGGGAAAGCAAATCTCATCCCGGCGCGCCTTTTACCACGAGTACTCTGCAACAGGACGGTTCTACGAGATTACAGATTACCGCGCCCGAAGTAATGCGTCTCGCTCAACAGTTGTACGAAGGCGTAAACGTAGAAGGAATGGGACTTACCGCGCTCGTTACCTATATACGTACCGACAGCGTAAGGGTAAGCGTGGAGGCGCAGAAAGAGGCGAAAGATTTTATCGAAAAGAACTTCGGAAAAGAATACGCGCCCGAAAAATTCAATTACTATACCACCAAAAGCGCGAACGTTCAGGACGCGCACGAAGCGATAAGACCTATTTCGCTCGCGGTTACGCCTGAAAGCATCAAGGATAAAGTCGCGCGGAACCTTTACAGGCTGTATAAACTCATTTACGACAGATTCCTTGCAAGCCAGATGGCGGAAGCGGTATATAACACGCTCAACGTGAAAATAAAAGCGGATTGCGGCGAAAACAAATACGGGTTCAGGATTTCCGGGAAAACCGTGATTTTCAAAGGTTATACGATAGCCTACGAACACGACAAAGAGGAGGAAGAAGAAGGCGGAGTTCAGAAACTTCCCGATTTCAGAGAAGGGGAAACGCTCGAACTCAAAGAGATAAAGAAAGAACAGAAGTTTACCAAACCGCCGACGAGGTTTTCCGACGCCACGCTCATCAAGGCGATGGAAGAAAACGGTATCGGAAGACCCGCTACTTACGCAAACGTGCTCAGCGTGCTTGCGCACAGGGAGTATACCGAAAAGGAAGGTAAACTGCTTAAACCTACTCAACTCGGGGAAACGGTAACGCAGTTTATGGAAAAGAATTTCTCGGACATAGTGGACGTGCAGTTCACCGCGTCAATGGAGAACAAACTCGACGACGTGGTAAACGGAAACAAGTGGCAGGACGTAATAGCGGCGTTTTATCCGCATTTCAACGAGTGCATAACGAAAGCGTATTTCGGGGAAAAACGGGTTAAAATGGAAGAGGAAGTCACCGACGTTATATGCGATAAATGCGGCGCGAATATGGTCGTTCGCAACGGTAAGTTCGGAAAGTTCCTCGCGTGTCCGAATTATCCGAAATGCAAAAACATAAAGAACATCGTGGAACCGGTGGCGGTTTGTCCGCGTTGTCACGGAGATATCGTAAAGAAACATACGAGGAACGGAAAGGTCTTTTACGGTTGCGCGAATTATCCCGAATGCGATTTTATGAGTTGGGAACTGCCCGCGCCCGATTTCTGCCCCGTTTGCAGAAACGTTATGAGAATCGTCGTAAAAGACAATAAAAAACAATACGTCTGCATCAACAAAAACTGCGGACACGTAGAGTATCCGTCCGAAGAAAATGACAAATAAAATAACCGTAATAGGCGGTGGGCTTGCGGGTTGCGAATGCGCATATCAGTTGCTTAAACGCGGATATTACGTCGATTTATACGAAATGCGACCCGTTAAAGGTACGCCCGTGCATAAAACGGGAGCGCTCGCCGAACTCGTGTGCAGCAACAGTCTCAAATCCGACGATCCGAACACCGTACAGGGATTGCTGAAAAACGAACTCAGGGCGTTCGACAGTATGGTTTTGCGCGCGGCGGAAGAGACGAGAGTCCCCGCCGGCGGCGCGCTCGCCGTGGACAGAACGGAGTTTTCCGCGGCGGTGGAAAGGGAACTGGCGCGTTTTGAAAAACTGAATATAATACGCGAAGAAGTTACGGAGATACCCGATACGAACGACGGGTTCGTCGTTATTGCGACCGGACCGCTGACCGAAGGGAGATTTGCCGAAAGCATAACCCGACTTACGGGAGAGAGCGAACTTCATTTTTACGACGCCGTCGCGCCGATAGTGACGGCGGAAAGCGTGGACGAAAGTAAATCTTTTTTCGCGGGAAGGTACGGTAAAGGCGGCGACGATTATCTTAACTGCCCGATGAACAAGGAGGAGTACGCCGCGTTTTGCGAAGAACTTGCGAATGCGGAAACCGTTATCCTCAAAGATTTTGAAAACAAAGACGTGTTCAACGCGTGTATGCCCATTGAAATAATGGCTAAACGCGGGGAAGACTGTATGCGGTTCGGACCGTTGAGACCCGTCGGAATATACGACCCCGGGACGGGGAAACGCCCGTACGCCGTCGTGCAACTCAGAAAAGAGGACAATTACGATTCTCTTTACAATATCGTCGGTTTTCAGACGAACCTTAAATTCGGGGAGCAGAAAAGGGTGTTCGGAATGATTCCCGCCCTCAAAGACGCGGAGTTCGTCAGGTACGGAGTTATGCACAGAAATACGTTTCTCAACGCGCCGAAAACGCTTAACGCCGATTTCAGTTGCAAAAACGACGAAAGAGTGTTTTTTGCAGGGCAGATAAGCGGTGTGGAAGGGTATCTCGAAAGCGTTATGAGCGGATTGATGTGCGCGATAAACGCGGATAGGGCGAACGGAGGGAAGACGCGCGTCGTGCCGCCCGAAGAAACGGCGACGGGGAGTCTTATGAGATATCTCGCCGCGGAGAATTCGGATTTTCAGCCTATGCACGTAAGTTATTCGCTTATGCCGCCGCTCGATAATCCGGACAGAGACAAAAAGAAGAGAAAGGAACAATACCGCCGCAGGGCTGTCGAGGATATGGAAAAATTTGCCGAAACAATATTAAAGGAGTAACACTATGGAAATCAGAGGTACGACGATTTGCGCCGTTAAAAGAAACGGCGTTACGGCGATTGCCGGAGACGGACAGGTAACGATGGGGCAGAGCATCGTAATGAAAGGCAACGCCCGTAAAGTTAAAAGAATATACGACGACAAGGTGGTCGTCGGTTTTGCCGGGAGCGTAAGCGACGCGTTTACTTTGAGCGAAAAGTTTGAAGAAATGTTGCAGAAGTATTCGGGAAACCTTATGCGAAGCGCAGTCGAACTTGCCGAGAGTTGGCGCACGGGCGCGGCGCAGCGTAATCTCGAAGCGATGCTTATCGTCGCGGACAAAGAAAACGTTTACGTTATCAGCGGAGACGGCAACGTAATCGAACCCGAATGCGGCGTATGCGCGATAGGGAGCGGCGGAAATTACGCGCTCAGCGCGGCGCGCGCGTTAATGGAAAATACCGATATGAGCGCGGAAGAAATAGTGAAAAAGGCTATGAAAATAGCCGCGGATATCTGCATTTTCACCAACTATAACGTAGTGGTCGAAACGGTCGGAAAGGAGGAGAAATAATGGAACTTACCCCCAGACAAACGGTAAACGAACTCGACAGGTATATCATCGGGCAGGACGAAGCGAAAAGAGCGGTGGCAGTCGCGCTCAGAAACAGATACAGAAGGAGAATGTTGCCGCAGGAGATGCGCGACGAAATCACTCCGAAAAACATTATAATGAAAGGACCTACGGGCGTGGGAAAAACGGAAATAGCGAGACGACTCGCAAAACTCGTCAAAGCGCCTTTCGTTAAAATCGAAGCGACGAAGTTCACCGAAGTAGGATACGTCGGCAGAGACGTGGAAAGCATGATAAGAGACCTCGTGGAAGTCGCCATAAGAATGGTAAACGAGGAAAAAATCGCGGAAGTCGAGCCGAAAGCGCGCGAAATAGCGGAGGCAAAACTCGTAAACGCTATATTGCAGGTAAAGAAAAAAGCGATGCCCGACAAGAGCGAAGAAGAACTCAAACAGGAACTTTACGACTCGTTGCACGAAGGAAAACTCGATAAAATACCCGTGGAAATCGAAGTCGAAGAAGCGCCCAAGCAACTTACCCTCGGACCCATGGGCAATCCGCAGGATAACAACTTCGGCGAAATCATAAGCAGTATAATGCCGAAACGCAAGAAAAAACGTAAAATAAACGTCGCTACGGCGTTGCAGATTTTCATTGCGGAAGAAGCGAACAAGATGATAGATAAAGAATCGATTGCCGCGGAAGGGTTAAGAAGAGCGGAACAGGACGGAATAATCTTTATCGACGAACTTGATAAAATCGCGTCGAAGGGCAATTCGCACGGACCCGACGTCAGCAGAGAAGGCGTGCAGAGGGATATTCTCCCCATAGTCGAAGGATGTACGGTAAACACGAAATACGGCAACATAAAAACCGACTTTATTCTGTTTATCGCCGCGGGCGCGTTCCATATCTCGAAAATAAGCGACCTCATTCCCGAATTGCAGGGAAGATTCCCCGTCGTCGTCAATCTCAACAGCCTCACCGAAGACGACTTCGTGAAAATTCTGAAAGAGCCCGACAACGCGATAATAATGCAATACGCCGAACTTCTTAAAGTGGACAAAGTCAATCTTAAATTCACCGACGACGCAATAAAAGAAATGGCGCACG
>JBJETX010000088.1:0-4331 GCA_051883535.1 Christensenellales bacterium
TTGATTTTGTGATTATAAAATAAAACTCCCCATAAGATTACCTTATGGGGAGTTCTATATAATAATCGTTTTTCACGATTTCGTGATAGATGCGTAAGGGGATGACTTTGTTGAGAACTTCGTTGACGCCCGCGTACGTTTTGTCGGAATTTTCGTATGAAAAATCGAGAACGTCGCGCATCTCCTGAGTAAGTTCGTTCAGGGCTTTGTTCATATCCCGTACCGAAACGTAGTTTTCGAGCGCTTCTTTCAGACCTTTGAGGAAAACGGAATTTCCGTTGATAACGCCGCCCATA
This sequence comes from Christensenellales bacterium, assembly GCA_051883535.1. Classification (GTDB taxonomy): domain Bacteria; phylum Bacillota; class Clostridia; order Christensenellales; family DTU072; genus CAG-1782. The sequence goes on from JBJETX010000088.1 coordinate 297, forward strand.
ACGAGAGAATAGCCTTCGTCGTCGAGTACGTCCTGTAATAACGCGAAAGGTTCTTCGAAAATTTTGAATGCCTTAAGCGCGATATTGAGGTCGATTATTATATTTTCGCGTAATTTTAAGTGGCGCAGTTTGATAAACGGGAACAACCACCAAAGTACGGGGAAGTAACTCGCTTTGAGCCACGAACATAAACTTTTGTTTTCCACCTGCATTATAATATTGGCAAGTTCCGTCATATCCGGACGGTTATTAGCCGTTTTTTCGAGATAAAACGTTGCGAGATAACGGCTGTGAGGGTACAGAGAAAAATCGAACGGCGGCAAATCCGAGGACGCTATTTTTGATACGAACGAATACGCTTCGCGCAATTTATGAACGTCTATATCCGTTTTCAGATGAGTAATCATCGGATTGCTTGCGACGGCTTTTTCTCTGTCGATATACAGTTTAGGCACGTCTTTGTCTTTCAGATAACGGATTGTTTCGTAAAGTTCGGGATAATTGCGTTTTGCGGCGGAAGTTTTCAGAAGTTCTTCGTATAGTCTGTAATCTTTTGAATCCTTGCCGATATTATAACTCTGCGCGTACATTTCCTGCAACGACAGACCGAATTCGGTAGGAGAGAACAACACTTTGCTGATGTTTTCGAGCGTTCCGATTTCGCGGTTGATATTTATTTCGTTGTGCTGAAATTTTTTTTGAGCCGCGCTGTAATCTTCGCGCATAACCTGCGTATGCGTTTGCCGTATGCGCTCGAAAAAGTCGAATTTGTATTTTTCGGGGTCGGGGATAAACATCGCTTTGGAGTTAAGTTTTCCCAAACGCGAAAATACGACGTCGAGAGCGGCGCGTTTCTGACTTACTACGAGAACGCGTTTGTTCTTACAGAGAGCGTCGCTGATAATATTTACTATGGTCTGACTTTTTCCCGTTCCGGGAGGACCGTAAATTACGATATTGCTTTTCTGGTTGATCTGATCTATAGCGTTTTCCTGCGAATAATCGAGGTCGTTTATCGTATAGGTCACGGGAACGTTTTTCTGCCGCTTTTCCTTTTTCGTTTTGCCTTGGAGAAGCAGATCTATGCTCGGCGTGCTCAGATTTTCCTTTTCGAGTATTTCGTAGTCGTTATATATCGGATTTGCAAGAGGGAATCTTCCGAGTACCGCCATATATTTAACTTCTATGAAGTTCTGATTGATTTCTTTAACAGGGTCGAAAGGAACGATCGTCTTGCGTTTCTGATGTACGAGTTTGATACCGTTCTTTTCGAGATAGGTAATTACGTCCTGCACGCAGGAAAACGTGCTTTCCGAGAGCGGATCGAATTCGCTTAAAATACCGTCGGATTTAATTCTGTTTTCGTTGCAATAAGCGAGTACGAGACTGCGATTGATGATGATGGGCTGATTTTCGATGTGCGTAAGGATTGCGGAATCTTTGTCGATTTCCAACGCCACGGGGAAAAGCAGAAGAGGGGCTTTTACCGTTATATCCGCGCCGATTTTTCCGAAAACGTAAGGGAATCCGACGTAAAGGTCGTATTTGCCCGTTTCTTTCTGTATCTCCTCGACTTCGCGGCGAAGGTATCTGAGGTCGGAAAGTTGTTTCTCTGCGGGAGCCGCGGTGGGAGAAAGTTCGTCGGTTTTGTCCGCGGCTTTTGCGATTTTTTTTGCGATTTTTTCGTTTATCAGTTCAAAAGAGTCCTTTTCCTTCCATAAGAAAGAATAAAAGCCGTCTAAATCGAGAAACGGCATAAGCGCGCCGAGGTCAAACGAATACTTTTTAATTATGCTTCGAGTGAAGAGCGCGCGGCTTTTTCCGCTTATTTCTATGAATCTGTCTTTATATTTTTTGTATATTCGTTGCATTGAATCTCCGCTTGCACTTACGATTGATTATTACCATTATAACATATTTAAGTTATAATGCAAATCAAAGAATCCGCGTTTTTTGTCAATGAAACGACTATTGGCTCGGCTATCGCTTGACTTTTGGGCGAAAAAATGTAATTATATCTACAATATAATTAAGAGAGGAATACGCCTGTGAGTTACGCTGACGAAATTTTTGTAAAGAACATCAACGACATTTTGGAAAACGGTGTATGGGACACCGATTACGACGTCCGTCCGAGATGGGAAGACGGTACGCCCGCCCATACGATAAAGAAATTCGGAATAGTCAACAGGTACGACCTTTCAAAGGAATTGCCCATTCTTACCATAAGGAAAACCAATTTTACCGCGGCAATAGATGAAATTCTGTGGATATGGCAGAAAAAAAGCAATAATATCCACGACCTTAACAGCCATATATGGGATTCGTGGGCGGACGAGAACGGTTCTATCGGCAAAGCGTACGGATACCAACTCGGTAAGAAAAGTATTTATAAAGAAGGGGAATTCGATCAGGTTGACAGAGTTTTGTACGACCTGAAACATAATCCGAACAGCAGAAGGATTATGACGAATATTTACAACTTCGACGATCTGCACGAAATGAACCTTTATCCGTGCGCTTATTCGATGACGTTTAACGTATCGGGCAACAAACTCAACGGAATTCTCAATCAGCGCAGTAACGATATGCTCGTGGCAAACAACTGGAACGTTTTGCAGTATTCGATTCTGCTTATGATGTTTGCTCAGGTAAGCGGACTCGTCCCGGGAGAACTCGTCCACGTTATTGCGGACGCTCATCTGTACGACAGACATATAGAGACGGCAAAAGAAGTAATAGCCAAAGAGCAGTATCCCGCTCCGAAACTGATAATCAACGATAAAATAACCGATTTTTACGATTTTCGCCCCGAAGATTTCGTTCTGTGCGATTATCAGTATCATTTGCTCGGTAAAAAATTGCCCGTAGCAGTATAGGAGAACGCGTTATGAAAGCGATAGTTGCGGTTGACAGACGTTGGGGAATAGGTAAAAAGAACGGGCTTCTTTTTACCTTGCACGAAGATATGGCGTACTTCCGTAAAAACACCACGGGTAAAACGGTGGTTATGGGGAGCAATACGCTTAAAAGTTTCCCCGGAGGAAAGCCGCTGAAAAACAGGACGAATATCGTTTTCTGGCCGGACGGGGAAAAGCGCGACGACTGCGTGGTATGCGGAAGTTTCGAAGAACTTAAAAAAGAACTTGCAAAATACCGTGGCGACGACGTGTTTATCATAGGCGGCGCGATGTTTTACCGCACGATGCTGCCTTATTGCGATTCCGTGCTCGTGACGAAAGTCGACGCGGACGGCGGCGCGGAGGTTTTCTTTGAAAATCTTGACGAACTCGAAGGGTGGCGGCTTGCGTATGAAAGCGAACCCGTTGCGGACGGCGAATACAGCATAAGGTTCACCGAATATAAAAATTCAAATCCGAAAAAATTTTCTTAATGGAGCGATATATGACGAAAATAACGATGAAAACTCCGCTTGTCGAGATAGACGGCGATGAAATGACGAGAATTATATGGCAGAAAATCAAGGAAAAATTGATTTTACCGTACGTTGATTTGAAAACCGAATATTACGACCTCGGGTTGGTGAACCGTGAGAAAACCAAAGACGCGGTTACGAAAGAAGCCGCGGAGGCGATAAAAAAATACGGCGTAGGCGTAAAATGCGCTACGATTACGCCCAACGCGCAAAGGGTGGAAGAGTACAATCTTACCGAGATGTGGAAATCCCCGAACGGAACGCTCCGCGCGTCTCTCGACGGAACGGTTTTCCGCGCGCCGATACTGTGCAAGGGTATAAAATTGCTCATTCCGACCTGGAAAGAGCCGATAGTCATCGCAAGGCACGCTTACGGCGACGTATATGGCGGCGTCGAAGCCTACGTGCCGCAGGGCGGAAAGGTGAAGTTCGTACTTCCCGACGGGACGGAAAAACTGATTTTCGATTTCAAAGACCCGGGAATAGTACAGACTATGCACAATACGGATAAAAGCATAAGAAGTTTTGCAAGAAGTTGTATGAACTACGCGCTGGACGTAAAAAAAGACCTCTGGTTCAGCAGTAAAGACACTATAAGC
>JBJETX010000089.1:0-18915 GCA_051883535.1 Christensenellales bacterium
TCTGCTGTACAGTTTTTCAAGATAATCCTGATAGCCCTTTATTTCTTTTCTGAGGGTGTTCTCCCTGTCTCTGAGTCGGGAAATCAGATTTTCAAAATACGAAACCCTGCTCGTTTCCATATATCCGCGCGCTTTTGCAAGCGCTTCTTCGTAAGCGGTTACCTGCGCAAGGTCCTCGTCGGTAAGCGTAAGATTGTTTACCGTAAGTCTGAACGGCAGTACGTAAAAATCAATGCTCGCTTCGTTACCCGCGTAATCCTTTACGTACACGCGGACGTAACCCCTGTACGGAAGACCCGTGTTTTTTTCGTATCTCGTCGAATTGTCCACGCTGCTCGTGCTGAGGATATATCCCGCAGGCGCAAACGCAAAACCGCGCGTTTCCTCTTTAATCGTGATATACTCGCATATCTCGATATTTGCCTCTTCGACGTACACGCGCAAATCTATAAAATACTCTTCCCCGGCTATTACGTTCATTCCTCCGTCGAAACGGATTACCGGCGGCGTCGTATCTATATTGATAACGAATTCTTTTACGTAACTCAATCCCGCTTTCGACGTAGCGGTAACGGTAATGACGCACGATTCGGATTTTTCGATCGAACCGACGGAATCGCCCCATCTCGTAGGCGCGCTCTCCGCCGCCGTGCTGTCCTTGTTTTTAACGGTGTACCAATATTCCACCGCGGATACGTTCTGCGCAATCGCGCTCTTGGAAACGCTCACCGTATCCCTGTTGGTCCATTGTCCGCTCGTTATAAGTTCGGATATGCTCGAATTCTGACGATACGCCTGTCCCGTCAGGGTAAATTCGGGAACGACCTGATCGACCGCTATTCTGACTTTTACCTGCGAATAGCGCGCCCCGGTACTGTTTCCTATCGCGGTAACCGTAAGCACCGCGTCCCTGTTCATATTGAATCCGTCAAGCGTATCCGTACTGAATATACGGTTATTCGTAAGTTTCTTTCCGAAAGAACCCTCTTCCGCCGTGGAAATAATCGACGAACCGTCGTTATATTCAAGATAGTACATATAAGTTATACCGCTTGCCGGCATCACCAGAGTGTTGATCTGTATGGTAATCGGTCCGCCCGACCATTTAATCGGGTCTTTCGTAAGATCCGCTTCGCCGCCGTAGTACGAAAGGTTGTCCGAATCGAGCGTTATAATTTCAAATTCCGGCACGGTGTCTTCCATCGCGATATACGCGTTTCCGTAAACTTTCGTCGCGCCCGCCTTGTTCCTTGCGCGGAAAGTAAACACGCAGTCCACGCCGTTCGCAAACGGCTGATTTCCGTCCTTATCCTGATATGTATCAAGCAAAGAGGGACTGAAAGACAAAGTCGCGTCCTCGCCCGAATTGTACCATCTTACCACGCCGTAATCGAGATAATCGAACCAGGTAACGCCGTTATCCACGCTGAACTGGAACAGGATATACGAACTTTCGCCCAGAGGCGCGACGCTTCCCGTTCCCGAAACGAATATATTGACGGATTCTTTCCACATATAAGTAAACAAGCCCGTCTGTTCGCTGTAAATACCGTTCTGTTCGTCGTATCTGAGCGAACCTTCAATCGTGCCGGGGTCGCATACAAATCTGTATACGCGCGTAAGTTTGATAATTCCGCCCGTAAGTTCCTCCGCTCCGCGCGCTTCCGTTCCCACGCCGTTTTCCGCAAACAACGCGTAGTAAACGGTCGAATACGAAGTCCCGGACAGCGTTATGCCCGCCGCTCCGAAAAGTCCCGTCGTAGTTCCTCCGAGAAGGGTGAACGCGCTTTTCGAGTATTCGAGAGAAGTCACTTCCGCTCCGAGCGGCAGATAATAGAAACTTATAGCCGAACGCGAATCGTCAACGACCCGCCTCAGACTGATTTCTTCCGTACTGTAATACGTCAATACTTCGACTTCGGTATGCCCGACGGTAATCCTGCTTTCGTCCGCTCTGATTCCCTCGGCAAAATTCGCCGAAGGCTCGCGCGAATAAACTATCGCTTCGTCTATATCGGGAGTCGTATTGTCGATTCTTATAGCCATAACGGACGCCGCCGCCTGTTTACTGCGATACCCCGCGCCGTTGCACACGGAAACCGCGATATATCCCGAAAATCCCGCGTCGGTAAACGGCAACGTGAATTCGTAACTGTACGAATCGGTGTTTTCGGTCAGCAAACCGCCGTCGACTTTTATCCATCCGTAATCGGGTATTCCGCCCGAAACGGATTGCAACCGCATATAATAGAAGGAATACGAGGAGTCGATTTTAACGCCGCCCGCGTCGTCGGTTTTCACGTTTACCGTGACGTAAATTCTTCCTTTTACCCATTCTCCCGACTGCATTATTTCGGTGACGTCGTTACCGTTATCTTCCGCCTGCAACGCGTACGTAATGACAAGGTTTTTCGTGTCGTAATGAAGTTTGATTACGTACGGTCCCGCTTTAACGACGCTACCGTCGTACGCTCTCGCCGTACTCTCGATAAACACCGCGACGTAAATATCTCCCACCGCGTCCGAAGGAATGCTCAAAGGCAACGTGCCGCCTGCGGCAATCGTAACGAAATACGCTTCGGTCAGTCTGCCCGCATACGCAAGCAGTTCTTCTCCCGTCATTCCGTCGCCGTCGAAAAGTTGATATCTGATTAAATAATGGTCTTCTACGCCCTCTTTATCGTTACTCCCGCTGAACGTAATTCCCGTGTTTTCGCATACGGAAAATCCGTAATCGCTCATATCGACGTATCTCTGTCCGCTCGAACCGCTTATTACGACTTTTTCCTCTTTATCTCCGCTGACCGCGGTAAAATCAGAAACCGCTATCACGTCCGAAGTATCGATATTCGCGGTAAAATCCACGTCCGTGTATTTTCCGCTGTTGGTATAAACGCGCCATTTATATTCGCGGCTTCCCACGTAAACGCGTTCGCCTTCTTCGAGTTCGTCTTTTATGTCAATCGTTATACGGTAAACCTGCCACTGCCATTCGATTCCGTTCCCGTCTTTTTCAAGAACGCTTTCGCTGACGTCCATCTGCTTGTTCCTCGGTTGCCATACGATTGCTCCCGTATGTTCGTCGCGCAGAATTTCGCCGTTTTCCGTGGCGTAAATCATTTCCTTAACGTAGTTTCCGCTTACGCCCTCGCGCACTTTAAGCACGAGCACGATTTGCCCGTTCACCCAACCCGGGTCCTCTACGTCAAGATAAATATAGTCTTCTTTGGGAATATCTTCGGTCGGATGAATATATCCCGACAGCGCGTAAACCGGGTCGAGAACGTCTATTCTTATTTTATCGTCCGTGGTTTCGGTATTCGCGCTCCGCTTGCCCGCGGCGTTCTTTGCGTAAATGGAAAACGTGCTGTCCGCGCTCGCAACGAGGTCGAACTCGTACCACCAACGGACTTCGCTCTCCTTCTCTTCGTGGAACTCGACCGCTCTGCCCCTCGCTCTGCTCTCGCCGCCGACGGCGTTCGTCGCCTGATAATAAAAATCGTAAATCACGGTCGGTTCGGAATACGTTCCGTCCGCTCCGCGCTTGCTGTCGGTAGGCACGCTTACTCTGACGACCGCTTTGTCCGCTATCCAACCGAGAGTATTTATTTCCGCGCTGATTTCTCCGAGTTCGATAAGATACGCGCTCTTAATCAACGTAAACGTCGCTTCCGCCTCGTCGCTCGTCAGTCCCGCGTTGCTCACTATGCGGAATTTGAAAGTGCGCGTTACGCTTATAAGGTCCTTCGTCGAAGCGGTGAGAACGTATCCCGTCTCTCCCGTAGACGAACGAACCTGAGTAGTCATGTTCTTCCAGGTCCCGGGATAAATCCCGTCCACTTTTTCCTGATACTGAAACACCGTGCCGCTCGCGTTGTTTATCGCCGCGCCCGACGCGTTCCTGTTGTAAACGTATACTTCGATATCTCCGTTAGCATAACCGAAAGAAACCGTACCCGCAGCGTCTTTCGTCGCGGTCAACTGTTTTTTCTTGGCGTCGTCGTCCGGATCGGTCGTCGCCGCGCTCAGGTTTACGTTGGGCGTCGACGCGTCGATGTTGACGTTGAACACCGTTCCGTATTCGTAAACCGTTCCCGCCTGATTCGTCGCGCGGAACTTGACCGAACCGACGGAAGAGGAAAACGTGGTGCTGCCCACCGCGTCGGCGTAATCTCCGCCGCCTACGGAAACCGAATACGTAATCGCGCTGCAACAGCCGCTAATGTTCTGCAACGAGAACGACACCTGTCTGCTCGTCCAGGAATTATTGACGTATTCGATTCTGTTCCCGGCAAGATCGGTCGTCTCCGCCGCAACGGAAAATTCGGGTTTATACGGGTCCATTTTAACGGGATACTCCCCTTCGTGTTCCCCGTATCTCCACGTCGCCTGTTTCGTTCCCGAAACGTTGGTTACTCTGAAAATAATAACCTTGCTTTCAAGCGCTCTGTCTTTGATTTCCACCGAATTCGTGTTTGCGATGGGGATATAGTTCTGCCCGTCGTCTACGGAATAAGAAAGCAGTTCTTTGCGCGAATCGAACGCCTGTCCGCCGCCTTCTTCCATAAGACCCGTGGTAATTTCGAAAGTAAGTCCCGACGCAATCCATCTGCCGTCGTAAGAAGTTCCCCCTCCCATACGGGCGGAAACCCTCGTTATGGACGGGGCGTAATCGGACGAACTCACCGTATAACTGAGTTCGCAGGCGGCGGGGTAATATTCGATTATATTAGTAACGACGCCCCCTTCGCCCGTGGTACTCGAATATTCTCTGCGGAAATACGCGTATCCGTCGAAACTGACGTTTGCCTCGGTATCCGCCCAATAATATACGACGGACTGTCCGTCTTCGGTTACCTCGGCGCGATTACTCTTGGATATCGTCACCCACGTCGCCGCCGCTTTCTGCGCGTCGGTATCCAGTCTGGTGGCGGATTTACAGTATTTGAAAGTGCTGCCCGCCGCGATTTCGCTCGAAACGCGGACGAAGAAATCTATTTCGGTATCGGAGAACACGTCAATCGGCTGATTGACGACTACGAAATTGGCGTTCGGGTCACTGCCTTCGCTCTCTCTCATCCTTACGGAAGGGGTCCACTTGTAATCCTCCGCCGCTTCCGCGCTCACGCTTGCGTCCGTACGCGCGTAAGAAAAAAGCGTCAACGCCGCAAGCACGGCAAGAGTCGCCGCAAGAAATGCTTTGAACAGATTTTTTTTCGCTCCCGAAACCATATCTCTACCTTCCATTTATAATAACGGTATCATGCGCGGCGCGCTCAATCCGACACGTCCGCACATTAAGACGATTATATATTAACATAAAATAATATTTATTTCAATAGGTTTATACATTTTTTAAGACGCTTTTTTGCCTTGCCGTTCGCTCGTTCGCCGCGCCTGCGGCGCGTTTCGAAAAAAAATTTGTAAAAAAGAGATTTTTTATGCAAAAAGTAGTTTACAAACGGGGTTTTAGTAAATATAATATATCCACGATTGCGGCACGCAAAATATGTTCGTTACCCAAGGAGACAATTATGGCTAAATATAAAAAATGTCCGCGTTGCGAAATAAACTACATCCTCGAAGAAGAGGAATATTGCGAAATCTGCAAACAGGAACTCAGCGGCGCAAAACACATTGACGACGACGATATCGACGAAGTCGACGACGAAACGGGACTCTGCCCGATTTGCCGTAAAAACTATCTCAACGACGGCGAAACCGTCTGCGAAGCCTGCGCAAGGCGCGACGAATACGCCCAATCCTCTCTCAAAGACGATATCGACGAAGAAGAACCCGAAGAACCCGAAGAAGACCTTGAATCCGGCGGCGACGACGACGATTGGGAACTTTCTCTCGAAGAAATGCAGGACGAAGAATTTTCCGACGAAGCCTTCGACGAAGAAGAACAGGAAGAAGAAGATGTTTCCGAAGAAGAACTCGACGAACTCGACGACGATATCGATATCGACGATACGGACGACGAAGACGAAGAAGACGAGGACGACAAAGACTCTTACGAAGACGAAGAATAGTTTTGCATCGTGAGTCGGAATATGGGATACCGTTCCCTGAAAACGGGTTCCCTAAAATTCCGATTAAACGTAATAATCGACAATTATAAACCCCCTTTCCGGATGTGCCGGAAAGGGGGTTTCTTTTTATTCGCGCTTTATCGGATTACGATACTTTCTTATACTCGCAGTATCCGGTCGTCGCCGTAGCGTCTTGCAACGCGTCGGTTCCGTCGTAGTATTTAAGTCCGCTGCCGCTGCCGCCGTTGGACGCGTCGAAAGCGTAATAATACTGATGCTCTTTCTTTTCGCTCGCGCCGTTACCCATAGACGCCAACGCGACGTCTCCTCCCGTAACGGTAAGGCTGTACGAACCGCCGTCGAGGTTGAATACGGGGATATAGTATTTTCCGTCCTCTCCGAGGAACTCCGCGTCAAGTCCGGTATCCACGTTGACGATTACGTTGCCCGTAAGATTGATCGTAACGAACTTCTGAGCCGAGTAAGTCGCATAATCCGCGCCCTGATACGCCTTTACGAACGCCGTCAGGCTCGAATACGTCGCGCCCGCAAAATCAACCGAGGGCTCGGATATGAGGTCGTAGTTCGCTCCGACGGGAACGCCGAGTTCGTATTTAATCGGCTCGTCTACGAATTTAATTATGCTTCCGAGCATTCCGTTGAGGTTGTTGTTCCATATAAACGCTTTCTGTTCTTTGGGAGTATTGTCCATATCGTACTCGCTTCCGCTCGCGTCGATTACGCCTACGCCCGCAAGAACGGCGAGAGACGAACCCTGAATTTCCGCGGTGACTTCGCCGCCGATATCGTTGAGTTTCGTATCCGCTCCGATAAGGCTCAGCACGCCCGTGGAAAGTTCGGTCTCGGTAAAGACGTCGCTGAGTTTCAGTTCGTTCAATTCTCCCCCCAATCCTTTGATGGGACGGTAATAACCGTCGTAATATTTCGTTTCGTAAACTTCGTAGTATTCCTCGCCGTTTACGATAACGGTTTTCGGCACTCCGCCGTCCGTAACGCAAACGTACGGAATATTATTGCCTTTCGCGTCGGTTTCGTATTTATAGATATACCCGTCGAGTTGCTTTGCCTCATCCTCGGGAGTGGGCACAACCGAATCCGCGTCGGCTTTTTTTATCGCCGCCGTTTTGTCGGAAAGCACCGTATATTTAATGGATTTCAAAACCTGCGCGCTCTCGTCGTCGATTTTTATCATTTCGTCGAGGAAAAGCCTGTCCACCGTTTCGTCCATCTTCACGATAGGCGTGCCTTTAAGGCTGAGCATCAACGGCGTAGTGGACGGGTCGGACTCGTCTATATCGACTACGTCTCCGAAAGTTATCGTCCCTATTCTGTCGTTGAATCCGATAAGCGGATGATTTTTTTTCTCCGCTCCGCTTCCCGCAAGTTTGGTCTTATAGCACAGATATACGTCTTTAACGGGGTCGTAGACCTTTTCTTCGTCTTTGATTACGAACACGTAAGGCGTTCCGTCCTCTCCGTATATGTACTCGTAACCCGCTACTTCAAGAGCCGCCACGGCGGCGTACTCCGCGCTCGCTCTGAACGCCGCGTCGAACGCGTCGTACGCGGTTTTATCGAGTTCGACGGTAACGCTTTCCACCGACGCGTATTTAAGCGTCTGCAATATTTTCTCCGATTCCGCGTTGATTTCCATTATCTCGCCGACGAACATCGATTTGATAATGCCGTCCGCTTCCGTTCCGCCGAGTTCTCCTATCGTCGTATCTTTGAGAGCGACGAGTACGGAATTGCTCTCTTCCTCGTCTATCTCGATTACTTCGGAAAGTTTGAGTCCGTTGATTTTTTCGGTAAGTTTTTCTCCGCCTATCTCGGAAATTTTAAGGTCCTGTATCGCTTTGAGTACGGCGTTACTCTCGGTCTCGCTTATCTCCACGAACTCGTTGAGTTTTTTATCCGTAAGCCCTTCGAACGCTTCGGAAATGGGCGTCGCAAGGAATTCTGGGTCATTGAAAATCGGCATATCGGGCAAGCCGACTTCGAACTTTTCGCTGACTTTCTCGACGGTGAGCGACTTGGCAACCGTCGCGCCGAGGTCACCGAAAGTGCTTTCCTTAATCGCCGCCGCCTCTACTCCCACCATATTGTATAACGCGTCGCTGATGACGGGCATACCGACAAGTCCTTCGAGTTGTCCGACGGTGGTTACGTTCATATCGGACACCGCGCTTACGAGTTCCTGTACCCACGCAAGAACGGTTTTATCCTTGACTTCTTCGTCGAAATTCAAAGGAATATCGTCGGTTTTCTCCGTTATCTTCTCTTCTATTTGCCCGACCGTCGCTTTCGTAAGTACGAAATACACGCCTCCGACGAGTCCTCCGAGCGCGATGACGATACCGAGTATTATACAGATCAGCACGAGAAAAATCTTGCCGATAACGCTACTTGTAAACTTCATATTCTCCTCCCCCGGAATTATCCGATTATGCCTGCGGATTTTACCGCTCCCGATATTCTCGCGGCAATATTCGCCGCGGTTTCGGTATTTTCCGAAGACGTGCCGAACTTACCTATAAGCCCTGCTATCGCCTCCTGTAAATTGGTCGATTTTGCAAGGAAATCGTACAGGAAATTGTTTTCGTACAGCAGTTTCGTGACGGTGGAAGAACTTATTATCTCGTTTACGGGAATGATGAACGTATAAGTTCCGAGCAATCTGACGACCGCAAGCACGCCCCATATAAGCACCATCGCAAACGCCGCGCCGATAACCAGACCGAGCAACTTATCGACGAAATGCCCGATGTAAGTTCCGTGAACGATTTTCTTGACGAGAAACATTATAAACCGCACGACGATATAGCACAGAATCCACATTATGATAAATATCGCCGCAAGCATGATATACACTATCGCCGCGGTGGAAAGAACTTTCGCAAGCGTGGTGGAAACCGCCGCCGCGCCCTCTTCTCCCGCAGACGGGTTAAGCACCGATTGCGTGTTTTTGTCGGAAATAACCGAATCGACGATTCCGCCGATCAACGAATACGGCGTCTCTTTAAGATAATCGCTTACGGTTTCGTAAACGTCCGCGCCGTGCGAAATTGCGACCGTTCCGTCGGGATTGAAAGTTATATCCACGTTGGACGCGTCGAGTTCGGCGGGAATGATTCCCTGAATTTTTTCGTCGAGCGCGCCGTACAACATATCGTCGACGTTCGTTTTATCGATAACGAGCGTGGTAACCGTAGACGAAAGCACTATGGCGAGTACGAGAGCCGCTATCCCGGAAACCAACCCAAAAATCAACTTGTACATTCCGCGCCATAATCCGAAAATCATCAGCAGCACCGCAACCACTACGACTATAACGTCCAAAATCAATCCGTTCATTTATCCTCCTCGCTCTTTACCTAACGCAAAGCCGCTTCAATATATTCGACAAAAAAAATTCGGCTTAATTATATTTATATGAAATATTATACAATTACGCGCGCACTTAGTCAAGAAGAAAATCGCGTTCGCGTTTTTCCCTGCGTTTCCGGCGCGTTTTCGCCATCGGATAAAACGGACGTATTATTTATAAAAGTTATTTTAAGGTTTCCGTTTAATACGATTAAGTATCCTTTATTCGTGATTTATGCGAACGCTCACGGAGCCGCAATCTCTTTTCCGCGATATCGAAGCAAGCGTTATCGGAATAAAAAAACTCAAAACGGCAATCATCGGAATTATGAGAATCACCGTACCCAAACCGGTAATAATATGCATCGGCACGCCCAAGGTCACGGGCGACAGTCTCGGACCGCGCGTAGGCGATATCCTTATCGAAGAATACGGCGTGGACGCTTACGTATACGGGCGCACGTCTTCTCCCGTTACCGGGCTGAACTGTACCAGGTATTTCGAGCATATCCGCACGCACCACGCGCACAGTCTCGTAGTCGCCGTAGACGCCTGCCTCGGGAAAAACGCGGACGTGGGAAAAATCAAATACTCTCTCGACGGATTGCGCGCCGGCAGCGCGCTCGGAAAACTTCTCGGAAAATTCGGCGACGTGGGTTTTCTCGGCGTGGTCGCTCCGAAATCGGAAAACAACCTCGGCTCGTTGCAGAACGCCGCAAGCGTTGACGTGGAAATTCTCTCGCGGAAAATCGCAAAAAAAATTCAAAATCTGATAGAAAATTTAAGGTTGACTTATAAATTCTGACTTACACTCCACTTAAACGAAACAATATAAAGGTTAAACCGTTTGCTTTATCGGAATAATTTTGATATACTGTTTTATAATATTTTGTACGGAAACGAGGATTACAAGTGGATAATAAACCTAACAACAACAAAAGAACAATAATAATCATTCTGTCGCTGATAGTTATCGCGGTAGCCGTCGCGCTTCTGATATCCAATCTGAACAGAACCGCGGTAAAATCGTATACCGAACTGTGGGACGACGTAAAAGCGGGTAAAGTTACGGAAATCGCGTTCTCCGATTCGTATTCCGCCACCGTAGTCATAGACGTGGACGGAGCCGCGGGAAACAAAACGGAAAAATACAACGTAATCGTAGTTTCGCGTACTCTTGCGGACGACGTAAAAGCGTATTGCGAAGAAAATTCCGTCGCAATGCCGAAAATCACGTTGACCAACCCCAACAGCGGCACGTCGTGGTCTACGATAATCTCCGTTCTGAGTTTCGTTCTCATCGCCGTCCTAGCGGTAATTCTTATAATGAGTATGCGCGGCAAAGGCGGCAACGGCGCGCTCAACTTCGGCAAAACCAAACCGAGAATCGCGTCCAACGTTAAAGTTCGTTTTTCGGACGTAGCGGGCGCGGAAGAAGAAAAAACCGAACTTTGCGAAATCGTTGATTTTCTCAAAAATCCTCGTAAATTTATCGAAATCGGCGCGAAAATTCCTCGCGGCGTACTTCTCGTAGGCCCTCCGGGAACGGGTAAAACCCTGTTCGCCAAAGCGGTTGCGGGAGAAGCGAACGTCCCGTTCTTCAGTATATCGGGCAGCGACTTCGTGGAAATGTTCGTAGGCGTGGGCGCAAGCAGAGTCCGCGACCTGTTCGCACAGGCAAAGAAAAATATGCCTTGTATTATATTTATCGACGAAATCGACGCCGTCGGTCGTCAGAGAGGCGCGGGGCTCGGCGGCGGCAACGACGAAAGAGAGCAGACCCTTAACCAACTCCTCGTCCAGATGGACGGTTTCGATACCAACGACGGAATTATCGTTATGGCGGCGACCAACCGCGCGGACATTCTCGACCCCGCGTTGCTCCGTCCGGGCAGATTCGACAGACAGATTTACGTCAACATTCCAGACGTCAAAGGAAGAGAAGCCATTTTCAAGGTTCACGCAAGAAACAAACCAATCAGCCCCGACGTCGATTTCCGCACCCTCGCCCGTATGACGAGCGGATTCAGCGGAGCGGATATAGCGAATCTTCTCAACGAAGCGGCAATACTTGCGGCGCGCAACAACCGTAAAGTAATCATTATGCACGACATTCTCGAAGGCATAAACAAAGTTATCGCCGGACCGCAGAAAAAATCGCGCGTAATCACCGAAAGCGACAAGCGCATAACCGCGTATCACGAGGCGGGTCACGCCATAGTCGGCAGACTTATGAAATACTGCGACGCGGTACAGGAAGTCAGCATTATTCCGAGAGGAATGGCGGCGGGATATACGCTCAGCCGTCCGAAGAACGACAACAGCCACGTTACCAAAAACAAACTCAACGACCAGATTGCTATGATGCTCGGCGGAAGAGCGAGCGAAGCGATAGTTATTCAGGATATCTCCACGGGCGCGAGCAACGATATCAAACGCGCCTCGGAAATCGCCCGTAAAATGGTATGCGAATGGGGTATGAGCGACAGATTGCCCAACCTCTTCTACGGCGGAGATCAGGAAGTATTTATCGGCAGAGACTATCAGACGCAGGTAAATTACAGCGACGAAGTTGCGGCTGTTATCGACGAAGAAATCAAAAAAATCATAGAAACCAACTATAAACGCGCTTACGACTGTCTCGTGGAAAACCGCGCTATACTCGACAATATGGTAAAACTCCTGTTCGACCGCGAAACGATATACAGCGACGAAGTCGATATGCTTATGAACGGCGTTTCCCTCGAAGAAATCAATAAATACATCGACGAGAAAAATTCAAAAATCGAAGAGGAAGCGAAAAAATACAATCCGCCCGTAATAAAGCCCGTTTTCGACCCCGCAAGCACGATAATCGTTCCTGACGACGATTCTGCGCATAATAACGACGTCCCTGCGGATAAATCCGAAGACAAAACCGACGATAAACCCGGCGCGCCCGACGGAAAAAGCGACGAATAATCCGTTCCGCGCGAAGTAAATGAAAAAGGAGCGAGCAATATGGACAAGTTCAAGGATTTACGGATAGTAGACAATTTTTATCAGACGTCGTCTTTTTTCCCGATGCCGACGGTCGTCGTTTCGACCGTTTCGGAAAACGGTATGACCAACTTCGGCTCGTACTCCCTATGCTTTCCTTATTATATAGCGGGTAAAGAATATTACGCTATGCTGCTCGAATGTCGAAACAGTTCGAATACGGCGCAGAATATTCTCCGCACGGGCAAAGCGACTCTGAATTTTATTCCCGACGACAGAAAACTGTTCCGCGAAGCGGTAAGATTAGGCTTCCCCGGGGAAACGACCGAACAGAAAATGAAAAACTGCCTTTTCACCCTCGTGGAAAGCGATCTCGGAGAGGACAGACCGAAAATCGCCGAAGAAGCGTATCAGGTTTTCGAATGCACGTGGGATTCTTCTCTCGAAAACGCGTTTGAAGACAAGCCGGGGCAACTCGAAGGCTACGAACCGCCTTACCGCAATTTTAACGGTATTACGAGCAAATTCGGCGCGCATTTTATACTTAAAATCGACAGAATTCTTATGAAAGACAAATACCGCGACTCGATAATCAACGGCGTAAAAGCCAAAGGTTTCCCGAGAGTTCCCGTAGATTACGGCTACCGCGACAGCACGAACTTCTGGTATACGAAATTTTCCAGACCGTATCCCGAAAAGATACAGGCGAAAGAAGGCGACGTAAACTCGGTTATTTACGCGGCAAAGCGTATCGACCCCACGGTTACTTTCACCGACGAGGCGTGCGCCTTACTTACGAAAATACCGAGAGTGTTCCTGAAAGCCGCGTTGACGCAAATGGTTGAAATAGCGAAAAGCGAAAACATATCGGTCATCGACCCCGACGCGGTGAAAATAATCAACGATAAACGCAGGCAAGAAAAAAAAGGCAAATAAATATATAAAACCTGTGTTTTTCCATTGCCCCCGAAAAAATTTTATCGTATAATTTAGTTATGCTGATAAGCAAAAATAAATAACAAGGAGATATTGTAAAATGAAAAAGTACGTTTGTCCCGTTTGCGGTTATGTATACGAAGGTGAATCCGCTCCCGAAAAATGCCCCCAGTGCGGCGTTCCCGGCAGCAAATTCAAAGTTGAAGAAGGCGAAATGAGTTGGGCGGCAGAACATTTTGTCGGCGTTGCCAAAGACGCTCCCGAAGAAATCCTCGAAGGACTTCGCGCCAACTTCCAGGGAGAATGCACCGAAGTAGGTATGTACCTCGCTATGGCGAGAGTCGCGCACCGCGAAGGCTATCCCGAAATCGGTCTTTATTGGGAAAAAGCGGCTTACGAAGAAGCGGAACACGCGGCTAAATTCGCGGAACTCCTCGGCGAAGTCGTAACCGATTCCACCAAGAAAAACCTCGAAATGCGCGTTGCGGCGGAAAACGGCGCGACCAAAGGTAAAACCGACCTTGCCAAACTCGCCAAACAACTCAACCTCGACGCTATCCACGACACCGTTCACGAAATGGCGCGCGACGAAGCAAGACACGGCAAAGCGTTCGAAGGACTACTCAACCGTTACTTCTTGAAAAAGTAAACAAAAAAATTAAATGAAGGCTACCTTGATAGGTAGCCTTTTTCAATCTAAATTTAATCATTTTAACTTTTGTTCAACCGAAAGCAACTCGTCAACAGTAACATCATAAATGCGCGCGATTGCTATAAGATTCTCATATTCTGGACGAGAGACATTATTTTCCCAATCACTGATATTTGATTGCGAAATACCCAACATTAACGCAATTTCCTTTTGTGTAAAGCCACTTTGTTTTCGATACTTCTTGAAGTTCCCACCAAAATTCATATTTTTAGTATAATAAAAATGTGCATAACACATTGACAATTATGTGCAATGCCGATATAATATATGAGATTCGTTAATATTAAAATATGGGGAGGGAAAGATGTCTCACATTTCATTCACAACATCATATTCTTATGGGGAATACTTTTCGCCTATTGATATAATTTCAATAATGATACGGAAAATTAAAATATTCACATCCAAAAATTCTTTTTTTATTTTGCCGGGTGCAATAGTATTTTTTATTTCGCTAGCACTATCAATTACTACATTCCCTTTTTTCGGATTATGTATAATATATAGATTTTTAAATGACGAAGATGCAATAGATTGCCCTTTTTTAACTATTGTATTTAAAATATTCGCTTATCTGACAAACATAGTTTATTTAGTTGCATATTGTATCTACAAAACGATTAATTTATTATCTTTTTGGATTTGTGTATTATTTCAAAAAATACCGCCACAAATCAATTATCTTTTTCCTGTAATCAATTTTTAATCAAGCCAAAAAACGATACTATCTTGAAATTTTTAATAAAGGAGAATATTTATGAACGTCGCCGAACAGTTAAAAAAGAATGCTATGCAATTTAGTAATTGTTTTTATTATGATAAAATGTTGGGGTTGCGAATTTTTCTTTTTATAGTTACCGCCTTCGCCCCAATGGTATTTTTTGTAGTGGAAAGTATTTTTTTGTGGGCAATCAGATTATTGCAAGTATCCGGTGAAGAATTGATTAAATATCTAAAAGATGCAACAATGGCAAATAGTGTAAAGTGCTTATTAACAATACTTTGTTCTCCTGTTATATATCTACGATTTGTTCTTCTCTCGTTTATATATATCCCATACTGGCTTTTCCGTTTCTTGGCAAATTGTTTTGATTTTTGTGTAAGTTTAGGGAAATCCGGTTGGTATGGCTTACAAATATAAAGAAGATATTTTAACTGAAAACAATCAGCAAACACAATAAAATTACCATCCTTTTTTTGCAACCATTAGTAGATTCTCCTTCGTTTGATAGCATACCGCTATCAGATGTAAGAATTATATAGCATTTGGCTATAATTGTCAATAAGGGATATGTTTAATGAATGCATTCAGTAAAAATTTAATAGAATTAAGAAAACTGAATAAATTAACGCAAAGGGACGTTGCTCGTCATCTGGGCATTTCCCAACCTTCTTATACCCGATACGAAAACGGAAAATCCGAGCCTACCATTGAAAATCTGATTAAACTCGCCGACTTGTTTGACGTTTCCATAGATTATCTTTGCGGAAGAGTTTCGTATTAGATTACCCCGCAAAAAAACTCTCTCGTTTCCCTTCCCGTGAGTTTTTCCTCGGAGTTTCATTACCGATATTCAGAAAATGAGGAAAGCAAGTTCCAGTCCGCCGAGGGCGGCAAGCAGTACGGGGACGGAAATCATCGCGCCGTATAAGACGAACTTTCCGAAACCGAATTTAACGTCGTGCGCGGCAAGTATTCCGCTCCACATAATGCCCGCAAGCGCGCCGACGGGCGTAAGGAACGCTCCTATATTCGTCCCCGCTATCGCGGCGTATACGCATTCTGCGGAAACTTCTTTTGCCGCAAAAACCGCTTCAAACAATACGCTCGCAGGGATATTGTTTATAACGTTGCTCAAAACGTACGCTCCCGTTCCGTAAGCGAAAACCCCTCCCCCGTCAAACCGGTCCGCAAGAAGGGTCGTAATGCCGTTTTCTTTCAGCCCGAGGACTATTATAAACATTGATAGAACAAACGGAACGAGTTCCCAAGGCGCGCGTTTAAGGCACCCTTTTATCTCTTTCGGCGTCTCTTTATGAATCAATTTATGCACGCTCACACAGGCGAACAAACTGACTGCGAACGCGAGGCAGATATACCACATTTCCCATTTTATATACGAAGCGACGACGAGCAAAGCGGTACAGCCGAAAAGGTGAACGAGTCCGATAATCAGCCCCGTTTTATCGTCTATATGTATAACCGCGGTTTCTGCTGTTACCGATTCTTTTTTCAGACTTCTTCCGAATATCGCAAGCAGGACGAGATAGGCTGTCAGTCCTGCGACTAACGTGGGAATAACCATTATTTCCGCGTATCCGGCAAAGTTTATCCCCGCGCCCGTGGCAAGAAAAATGTTCGTCGGATTGCCGATAATCAGAGCCATGCTCCAGGTGTTTGCCGATACGAATTCGCCTATAAGGTACGGCAGCGGATTTATTTTCGCATTTTTTGCAAAGTAACATATGAACGGCGAAAAAGTCAGCACGACTATATCGTTGGAAGTAATCACCGTCAACGCGCCCACGATGAAAAACAGCGCGGAAAACAACGTCAGTCCGTTATGCCCCGCGTGTTTCAGCGCAGCGGTTGCGAGATATCGGAAAAACCCGACTTCGTCGAGATAAACGGACATCAGCGTCATCGATATGAACAGTACGAGAATTTTCAAAGGGTTTACCGCGGTATTTGCCGTCAGCCCCTCCGCGACGAAACGCAAATCCACGCATCCGCATAAAATAAGGATAATTGCCCCGACGAACGCCGGCGTCCAGTAAACGGCGAATTTATGCCCTTTTACCGTAACGGCAGGTTTGACGAGCACCAGACATATCACTGCCGCGCAGGCGACGGCGGAAACTATTATTGTTTTTATCATAAGTAAATACCGGCTTTAACGTCGGTATTTTATACCCTGCGTAACGCTTTGTCAAACGGACGGACGTATTAAGGGAGAATCAATCCGATACCTGCGCCGATAAACGTTCCCACCGCGTATCCGAGGGAGCCGCATAAAAGTCCCACGGGCGTAAGTTTTTCATCCCCAATCTGTTTGGTAATCGCAGGAATAAACGCAGGTCCGTACAATCCCGCCGTCAGAGTCACCATACAGCAATCCGCGTCTATGCGGAAAATTTTGCACAGCGCGACGTGAAGTACGAAAGTCCCGAGCGTAATCGTCGTGAACATAAGGAAAATATATAAGTAACCGATTCCGAAATCGTTAAAATCCATACTCATGGCAAGCGCAAGAGAGAAAACGAGAATAAGGTAATGTCCCGTCGCGCCCGTACCTTTTACCGTCCTGAGTTTTTTATTGAACGAACCGACCAATCCGAGCACGGTCACCGTAACCATAACAGCGGGAACGAGATAGTCCGTCATTTTCCCCTGAACCGCTCCGGTAAGATACCATATCAATATGCCTATCCCCGCGCCGATCGCCGCCATCCCTACGGCAATGAGAACGGCTATAAGCAACTTCTTTTTATCAACCGCCCCTTCGTAATCGTCCACGTTTGCGACGTCGCCCTCTCCCGAAACGTACGCAGACGGTTTCTCCGCTTTGAGAATTTTTTTCAACAGAGGTCTGCAAAGGGTAAGCAGGAAAATATAGAAAACGCCGCCTATAAGCATATCCGACAAGTTGGAAACGGCGATGACGTCCTGCGACATTCCGAGCATACTTCCTATGGCGTTAAGATTGGGCGTTCCGCCCGTATACAGTCCCGTCGCCATTCCGGCGAGTTTGCCGCTGTCATCCACAACTCCACCGAAAATAAAACAAGAGGCAACCGAAACAAGAATTACGGATACCGTAAGCAGCCCGAACGAACCGAGCGAACGTTTGGATAGACGCTTAAGAGCGACGAAGTCCGTGCTGAAAAGAAGCAAGGGTATGGCGATACCTATCGCGGCGTGAGAGCCGATTTCGCCGACGTCGGAATTAAAAGAAAATTCAAGCCCCGCCTTATTTATACCGAAAACTATAAGCGCGATGATTATACCGCAAAGGTAAGCCGCGCCGACCGTGCCGATTGTTTTGATCGGTTTTGTATTCCTGAATTTCAGCAATAAAAGGGGCAGTCCGAAAATGATTACGATCTGAATGATAATCGCGGCGATTTCCATAATTATATTTCCTTTCCGTAGATGCGGTATATCTTGGAGATACGACCGCCGAATTTAAGCATTATTTTCCAGGACGCAACGTTCTTTTCCATAATCGTGCCGCCCTCGAAATAGTTGATTCCGAGTTTAATCATACTGTCGTAAAGATTTTTGTACAGCATGCAAATAAGTCCGGTACCCTGATAGGCGGGTACGACGTACTGAAGCGTGCCGCGCACGCCGTGAATTTTGTTTTTCCCGAAAATGAAAGCGAACGGATTGATTTTACCTTTCGTTTTGCGCAGAATTTCGTTATAGTCTTTCAGAACGAGACAGAACCCGATAGGTCTGCCAGTTTCTTTTTCCCTCGCTATTTTCACGAGCGACGGTTCGATAAACGCTTTCATATTGAGAAACGCTTTTTTGATGGTTTCCACGGACGGCGCGTCCTGATAATTGAGTTCGAACGTCGCCTCTTCGAAAATGCGGTGAACGTCGTTGACTTCCTTATCGATGTTTTTCATATCGAGACCGCGGATCTCGACGTTTTTGCCGCGCGCGTGTTTTTCGGCGAGTTCGGAAATCAGCGAATAATTCTTATCGTTCATATCGATTCTTACCATATAGGTGTCGTGCGCTTTGGTGAAACCGAGTCGTTCGAGGAATTCGCCGTAATACGGAAAATTGTAGGAAGTGAAAATAGTATGCGGTTCGTCGTAGCCCTCGACGAGAATTCCTCTGCGCGTATCGGGATC
>JBJETX010000090.1:0-18654 GCA_051883535.1 Christensenellales bacterium
CTTTCCATAAGTTCGTCGTGCGTTCCCACGTCGCTTATTCTGCCGCCGTCCATTACTATGATTTTATCCGCGTCCATTACCGACGCTATTCTCTGCGCGATAATTATTTTCGTGATATGCGGTATCTCTTCTTTGAACGCCCTGCGTATCTCAGCGTCGGTACGCGTGTCGACCGCGCTCGTCGAATCGTCGAGAATTATGATTTTGGGGTTCTTTAATAACGCTCTTGCGATACACAAACGCTGTCTTTGTCCTCCGCTGACGTTCGTTCCGCCCTGTTCTATGTAGGTATCGTACCCGTCGGGGAAACTTTTGACAAACCCGTCCGCGCACGCAAGACGAGCCGCCCTTTCTATCTGCTCGTCGGTCGCGTTTTCATCCCCCCATTTCAGGTTTTCCTTTATCGTTCCGCTGAACAGAAGGTTCTTCTGCAGCACCATGGAAACCGCGTCGCGCAGAGATTCGAGATCGTATTCTTTTACGTCCCTGCCGCCCACGCAAACCTTTCCTTCGGTCGCGTCGTAAAGTCTCGGTATAAGTTGGACGAGGCTTGTTTTCGCAGACCCCGTGCCGCCTATCAGCCCTACGGTCTCGCCGCTTTTTATTTCGAGGTTGATTCCTTCGAGAGCGTTTTTAGCCGCTTTTTCCGAATACTTGAAACTTACGTTTTCGAAAACGACGCTGCCGTCGGCAACCTCTTTAACCGCGTTTTCGGGCGACGACAACGTACTTTTTTCTTCGAGGACCTCGTAAAGGCGTTTCGCCGATTCGACCGCCATTATACACATAACGAAAATCATCGAAAGGGACATAAGAGACATCAGCGTCTGCATCGAATAGGTGAGCAGGCTCGTGATTTCGCCTATCTGCATTTTGTCCCCCATAGGATTTATAAAGTTGAGAATTATCAGAGACCCGACGAAAATGACCGAGAGGATAACGAGGTACATTATCGCCATCATAACTGGATTGGCAAGCGCGATAAGTTTTTCCGCTTTCGTAAAATCGTTTCTTATATCCGCGCTCGCCGACGCGAATTTTTTCTTTTCGTAATCCTCTCTTACGTAGGCCTTGACGACGCGCATTCCCTTGACGTTTTCCTGTACGGACTCGTTGAGTTTATCGTATTTTTTGAATACCCTGTTGAAAATAGGCATAACTTTCGTAAAAATGAGCGCAGCCGCCACCACCATAACGAACATAAGTCCGAGCGAAATAAGGGATATCGTCGTGCTGATCTGAAAAGACATCACCAACGAAATTACGAGCATAAGCGGCGAACGCACCCCTATCCTGATAAACATCATATACGCGTTCTGCACGTTGTTCACGTCCGTGGTAAGACGGGTGACGAGTCCGGGCGCGCTGAATTTATCTATATTGCCGAAAGAAAAAGTCTGCACGTTGTAGTAAACGTCCCTGCGGAGATTTTTCGCAAAACCCGCGCTGGCGTTCGCTACGGTTTTTCCCGCCGCCGCGCCGCAGAACAGGCTCAGAAACGCAAGTATAATAAGGATAACGCCGTGAAGTATTATGGCGTTAAGCGAGTCGCCGCCCGCCCACGACGTCAACAGCGTCTGGATCTTGTAAATAATACCCGAACCGTCTTCCGCCGCCGAACCGGCAACGATCCCCTGTATCGTATTGATCAGGCTTGAAATAACGAGCGGCAGAACACACTCGAGCAAAACTTCGAACACTATCAGTATCGGCGTGAGAATACTGTCTTTCTTGTATTCTCCCACGCACTTGGCAAGTCTTTTAATGATTTTCATTTAATATCGTCTCCCCTTTCGTCGCGCAAAAACGCAACTTTGTTATTCGTCCCGTCGAAACAATCGTATTCCGATTTATTTTCGCCACAATCATAATTTTCGTTTTCGGCAAGCATTTTCCTTAATAAGCGAACCATTATTTCTTTTTCTTCGTCGCTAAGCACGCCCGTCGCCCTTTCGTCGATGCTCAAAGCCATATCTTTAATGCGCTCGGCAAGCCCGACGCCCTTTTCCGTCAACGTAACGAAATATTCGCGCCCGTCAAGCGGATTGCACTTTTTTTCGAGCAATCCGTTTTTCGTCATAGTGCCTATAAGGCTCGTCACGCTCGACCCTTTCAACTTCATCTTCTCTCCTATCGTCTTCTGGTTGACGTCCTTCCCGTAGTTTTCTTTCAGAAACCCGAGAACTATCATCTGAGGAAAACTGATTCCCTCTCTGCCCAACGTTTCTTCTTTGGCGACAAGCATCATATGATTGACCGCGTGCAAAAGAAAAACAAGCGAACCGTACTTTTCGTCAATCATTTTTTGCTCCTCCGAAAAAATAATTAGATTTCTAACTATCCATATTTATAACACAGCGGAATTCCGTTGTCAAACGAAACGGAGCAAAATGGCAAACAATTTTTCCGCAATATAAAACGGGTCGCGCGAAGCGGCGCAAACCCGTCGGAAAACCTTAAAAATAAAGGCGGATATTACATTGCGTTTTCAAGGTAAGAAACTATACCGTCGTAAATCGCGTAGACGAATCTGTCGAGGTAATCCTCGTCGCAAAGAAGTTTTTCGTCGTCGGGATTGCTGAGAAAACCGCATTCTACGATAACGGACGGAGCGGGCGTGCAGTTAAGCATAAAGTATTCTCCGCCGAGAGCGTCGAAAAGTCTGCCGACGTAAGCGGAATTCAATGAATTCAGGGATTCCTGCAATACCCTCGCAAGGTTCCTGCCCTCGTCGCTTACGGGGTTATAAAACACCTGCGCTCCGCGCCTCTCGGACGACGGGAATTTATTGCAATGCACGCTTATAAGCATATCGGGCGACGCCTTTTCCACCGTCTTTTTCCTTCTGTCGAAGTCTTCTTTCTTGAAATTTGCCGCTTCGTCCGCTCCCTCGTCGGTAGTTCGTGTCATAACCACGAAAAACCCGGCGTCTTCGAGCAAGTCTTTCAGCATAAAGGATATTTCCAGGTTCTTTTCCGCCTCTACGGTGCCGTTTTTCCCGATTACTCCCTTATCGCTGCCGCCGTGCCCGGCGTCGATAACTATGACTTTCTGCCCCGCGGCGGCGGTTCTGCTCTTCGCCGAACATACTCCGCCCGCTATCGCGCACCCGATAACGGCAAGCAACGTAATCAATGCGATTATTACCGTTTTTTTCTTCAAAACAATAATCATATTCCCCTCCGATTTTTCCTCGTTTTGCCAATTTTTCCTTTATCATACGGTTTCCGCACGAGCGGCGCAAGCGTTTTGCCGCCTCCGAGGGAAAACCGTCGCGTTTAAGCGAAACCCGTCTCCGCCCCTTATCCCCGTTAGGGAACCCTTTTCGCGCTCTAAAAACGGGTTTTTAACTTTTGTAACGTAAAGTTACCGACTTATCCACATAGTTATCCACAATGCCTTTTCTGCCGATTTTTTGTACTAATCTGCGATAAATCCCAATTTTTATACGCATTTTAAGCGCCGGAACGCCTTTTTGCCGAAGTAAATTGTGGATAACTCGGTTTTTCTCCACATTTTGCGGATCTTTGCGCGATTTTTGTCGAACGCGATTTGCCAATGCCTTTGACGACGCTTACCGTAAGTTCGCCCAAACAGCCGTTTAAGGGTATCCCTGATTTTTCCGTACGAGGTTTTTACGCTTGTCTTAACAGGAAAAACGCGGCGATTCCGACGGCGGTCGTATATATCGAAAACCACGCGGTTTTGTCTTTTTTCAACACGGCGATAAAACTCTTTATCGCGGCGATTCCGACTATGAAAGACACGACCGTTCCGAGAATTACCCCTCCGCTCATTATCCCTTTTTCTCCGCTTGTTACGATTTCCACGACGCTCGAAGCGACTATTACGGGAACCGACAGCATAAATGACAGTTCCGCGCTCTCTTCTCCGTTCACTCCGCATAGCCTCAGGGCGGTCACCGTGCTTCCGCTTCTCGATATTCCGTTGACGCACGCCAACCCTTGCGCCAGTCCGACGGCAAGACTCTTGACGAGCAGTTTGTTTTCAAGTTCGCTTTCCTTGGGCTTTATTATTTTAGGCAACACGAGGATAGCGGACGTCATAATGAAGCAGAACGGAAGAAAATCCGCGTTCTGCGGCAAGAAGTATCTCACCAGAGCGGCGATTATTCCCGTAGGTATGCTTGCTACGAGAATCATTTTTACTTTCGGATCGAGCGGATGTTTAATAAGGTATACGATCCGCTTGCGGTAAACCGCCACAACCGCGGCGAGAGTGCCGAGGTGCAGCATAAGGTTCGTTGCGATATCCGGCTTGCCCACGCCGAGAGATTCCAACAGCATAAGGTGTCCGCTGCTCGAAACGGGCAGAAACTCGGTCAGTCCCTGCACAAGCCCTAAAATAAATCCGCTCAGGTATTCGTTCATTTTGTCTTTACAATCTTATTGTTTTGATGTATACTTTATGCACGAAATCAAGGGAAAAAGGCAGGTGCAATTTATATGAAACTCGGAGTAGTAGGTTTGCCGAACGTTGGCAAAAGCACGCTTTTCAACGCATTGACAAAAGGAAAAGCAATGGCGGCGAATTACCCGTTCTGCACAATCGACCCCAACGTAGGCGTCGTAAAAGTAAAAGACGAGCGCATAGATACGCTTTCCCGCCTGTACAACAGCAAAAGCACTATTTATACGACGATAGAATTCGTCGATATAGCGGGTCTCGTAAAAGGCGCGTCCAAAGGCGAAGGATTGGGAAACAAGTTCCTGTCGCATATCCGCGAAGTGGACGCAATCGTGCACGTCGTGAGATGTTTCGACGACGAAAACATAACCCACGTCGACGGAAGCATAGACCCCATACGCGACATCGAAACCATATCTTTGGAACTCATTTTTGCGGATATCGAGACCCTTAACCGCAGAATTGACCGCACGAAAACCGCTATGAAAGGCGGAGATAAAAAGTACGCTTTCGAGATGGAAGTCTTGTTAAAACTGCAAAGCGCGCTTGAAGAAGGCAAACCCGTAAGAAGTCTGACGCTTACCAAAGAAGAGGAAGAATTCGTCAGGAGTCTTTTCCTGCTTTCCGACAAAAAAGTAATTTACTGCGCAAACGTCAAAGAGGGGGAAGAAAACTGCGAATACGCCCGTAAAGTGGCGGAGTTCGCGGCGGCGGAGAACAGCGAATGCGTCGCTCTGTGCGTCAAACTCGAAGAAGAATTGAGCGAACTCGAAGACGAAGAACGCGAAATGTTTATGTCCGAACTCGGCATGACGGAAAGCGGACTCGACAAACTCGTTAAAAAATGCTATTCCCTGCTCGGACTGATAAGTTTCCTTACCGCAGGAGAAAAGGAAACGCGCGCCTGGACGATAGAAAAAGGAACGAAAGCGCCGCAGGCGGCGGGTAAAATTCACTCGGATTTTGAAAAAGGCTTTATCCGCGCCGAAATAGTGGATTACGACACGCTGATAGAATGCGGCTCGTTCAACGCCGCTAAAGAAAAAGGCAAAATGCGTTCGGAAGGAAAAGATTACGTATTCAAAGACGGCGACGTCGTTATATTCCGCTTTAACGTTTGATTTTATATAAAGATATTGCGAGAGGGGAAACCTTTTTCACAAAAAGTTTCTCCCCTCTCGCGCTCTCCCTTTACAAAAATTTTTACCGCTTGTTCCTTTCTTTATCTCGTAAATATCGTTTTTATCGCAATAAATAGGAAAAATGCGGATAAAAAAATCGTCCGTGCGTCGGCTACGAACGATTTTTTGCATAACGTTTGTTCGGAACTAATTTTGTTTTCTGATTTCGGCGCGTTTTATTTTACCGCTTATCGTTTTCGGAAGTTCGTTTACGAATTCCACGACTCTCGGGTATTTATACGGCGCGGTGGAAGTTTTGACGTGGTTCTGCAACTCTTTGATAAGCGCGTCCGAAGGTTCGTATCCTTTCGCAAGCACTATCGTCGCTTTTATTATCTGTCCTCTCTGCTCGTCGGGCACGCCGGTTATCGCGCATTCAAGCACCGCGGGGTGTTCCATAAGCGCGCTTTCCACCTCGAACGGTCCTATTCTGTAACCGCTGCTCTTGATAACGTCGTCCGTTCTTCCGATAAACCAGAAATATCCGTCTTCGTCGTAGTACGCGAGGTCGCCCGTATGGTGGTATCCGTCTCCCAATCTTTCTTCCGTTAGTTCGGGACTGTTGTGATATTTGTAAATAAGACTGCATTGCGGCTGATGGATTTTTATCACTATCTCCCCTACTACGCCGGGTTGAACGTCGTTCATATCTTCGTCCACGAGGTGCAGGTCGTACAGCGGCGAGGGTTTACCCATGCTTCCTTCTTTTATATCCATCATACAGAACGTTCCGAGAATAATACTCGTTTCCGTCTGTCCGTAACCTTCGTAAATTTTCTGTCCGGTCGCCGCGTAAAACTGTCTGAACACTTCGGGATTGAGAGCCTCTCCCGCAGTCGAGCAATGCGAAAGGGGCGAAAGGTCGTACTTCGACAGATCTTCTTTTATTAGATAACGATAAATCGTCGGCGGCGCGCAGAAAGTGTCTATTCTGTATTTTTCTATTCTTTCCAGCAAATCCGTGGGTTTGAACTTATGCAGATAATCGTAAATGAACAGGCACGCGCCGGCAATCCATTGTCCGTAAAGTTTTCCCCAACTGCATTTCGCCCAGCCCGATTCGGACGCGGTAAAATGCAGTCCGTCGTCTTTTACTTTGTGCCAGAATACCGCGTTGTAAATAAATCCGAGCGGATAAAGGAAGTTATGCGCGACCATTTTCGGATATCCCGTGGTTCCCGACGTAAAATATACCATACTTTCGTCGTTAAGATCGGTTTCCACCCTCTCCCATTCGTCGCTCGCGTCCTGCATTTCCGCGGTATAATCGGCGTAACCGTCGCGGTCTCCCGTGGTAAAATAAATCATATCTTCGGGCAAAGACTTCTTCGCGTTGTCTATATTTTCAAGCACGACTTCTTCGTTCGTAGCGATAAGGCATTTCGCCCCC
Organism: Christensenellales bacterium; assembly: GCA_051883535.1. Classification (GTDB taxonomy): domain Bacteria; phylum Bacillota; class Clostridia; order Christensenellales; family DTU072; genus CAG-1782. Next base: position 7,000 of record JBJETX010000090.1, read on the forward strand.
GCGCCTTTGATTCTGTATTCTATATCCTTAGGCGTAAGCAGGAACGTCGCGGGGATAATAACTATTCCCGCTTTATGGCAGGCGATAACCGTTACCCAATACTCCCACCTGCGGTTGAGCATAGTCATTATTATATCGCCTTTTTTCAGACCGCGGCTTTTCAGCACGTTTGCGGCTTTGTTCGCAAGCAACGACAGTTCTTTGAACGTGATAACCTTTTCTTCTCCCTTGTCGTTACACCACAAAATCGCTTTTTTATCGGGCGCAAGACGCGCGTATTCGTCGATAACGTCGTATGCGAAATTGAATTTTTCGGGAACTTTGAGTTTGCCGTTCCGGCGGAAATCCTCGTAATCCTTAAAATCCGTTCTGTCAAGAAATCTGTCTACTAAATTCATCTGCTTCTCCCGTATGATATAAAAAAAGGTATCTCGCTTGTAAGATACCTCGTTGATTCTAAAAGCCGCTTACAAGCACAACTAACCGAACGTCATTCCACGACGTTTACGACTACGACTTCTACGACCGATAAGTTGCTTGTATACATCTTTACCCTTTTTCTCTGTTTTTCGTATTCTTATGCTAACATAATTTTATTATACGGTCAACGATTTGCAAACATTTTTTCCAAAATTTTTACGTTATGCCGCGCGTCCGAAGAATAAATCGCGCCTATGCTTTCCGCATAAGAAGACGTCACCACCGCCCCTCCTACGAGCACGGGCAGATCGGGATATTTCTTCTTTATCTCTCTTACGGCAACCGTCATATTGTCTATCGTGGTCGTCATCAGCGCGCTGAGCCCGACCGCCTGCGGCGAATACTTTTCTATCGCGCGCATTATCTCTTCGCACGGCACGTCTTTGCCGAGGTCGATTATGCGGTAACCGTAATTTGCCGTAACCGCTTTTACGATATTCTTGCCTATATCGTGTACGTCGCCCTTTACCGTAGCCATAACGACCGTCGCTTTCGCTTCGCTGCCGTTGTCTTTCATAAACGTCCGCTTTATATAGTCGAGAGCCGCTTTCGCCGCCTCGCTTCCCGCAATAAGTTGCGGCAGGAACGCTTCTCCTTTTTCATACATCGCGCCGAGTTCGTTCAATCCCTTTATCACGCCGTCGTCGATTACCGCGCGGTAATTGTCCTCGTTCGCTTCCGCTTTTGCCGCCCTCACCGCTTCTTCGCTTATTCCGTGCAGTATACAGTATTTTATATCGCGCGCACGCGACTCTTCTTTAACCTCGGTTTTCGCGTTCTGCGCGATATAGGCGGCGCAGGCAGGGTCTTTGCCGCTCAGAAGTCTGATCGCCGCCCCGTCGTCGTTCGGTTTAAGCGACGGATTGACGATAACGCTTTCAACCCCCGCATCGGTGAGCATTTTCAAAAACGCACCGTTTATTTTACTTCTGTTAGGCAGTCCGAAACTCACGTTTGAGAGACCCAAAGTCGTTTTAACGCCAAGTTCTTTTCTTAATCTGTCAATGGTATTCATTACTATGACGGCGTTGTTGACGTCTACGCTTACCGCCATGGTAAGAGGGTCGAAAATCAATTTTTCTTTGCCGATACCGTATTTCTCCGCTTGCGCAAGAATTCTCTTCGCCGCGTCGATTCTGCCATCCGCGTCGGTCGGTATTCCGCTGTCGTCCATACAAAGCGCGACGACGTACGAGCCGTACTTTTTCGCTATGGGAAAGACTCTTGCGGCGGAAGACTCGTCCGCGTTCACCGAGTTTATCACGCACACGCCGTTCGTTACTCGCACCGCGCTTTCGAGCGCGTCTTTCTTCGGCGTATCGATAACGAGCGGCAGATCCGCAACGCCCTGAATAAAGGCAACCGCCGCCGTAAGTTTTTCTTTTTCGTTTATTCCGGGCATACCGAGATTAACGTCGAGCAAATCCGCTCCCTGCTCCGCCTGTTCGACGCACATCGAAAGAATATAATCGTAGTCGTCGTCGAGAATCGCCTGTTTAAGCAACGGCTTGTTGGTCGGATTCACTCTCTCCCCTATTACGAGGGGTTGTTTTTCTCCGAACCTGACGACGTTGGAATACGAACAAACCGCGTCCGGATAAGCGTCGTTTATCCGGCAAGGCATACCGTTCGTCGCCGCAACTGTTTTCGCAATATACTCCTCGTCCGTTCCGCAACAGCCGCCGAGCATATTCGCTCCCGATTCGGCAAGTTTTTTTATCTGCTCCGCAAACTCGTCGGGGTTTACGTCGTACAGCGTTTTTCCGTCCTCGTACCTCGGCAATCCCGCGTTCGGTTTTGCGAAAACGGGAACGTGAGCGTTCGCAACTATGTCGGTCAACGCTTTTTGCATTCCGTCCGCGCCCGTACCGCAGTTCGCGCCTATCGCGACCGCGCCGAGAGCCTGAGCGCACAGAGCGAAACTTTCCGCGGACACTCCCGCGAAAGTTCTGCCGTTTTTCTCGAACGTCATACTGCATATTATCGGCAATCCCGTGATTTCGGTAAAAGCGAGTATCGCCGCGCGCATTTCCTGTAAATCCGACATCGTTTCTATCACCACTCCGTCGGCTTCCGTGCCTTTCACCGCTTCCGCCTGCTCGGCAAATATCGAGTACGCTTCGTCGAAACTCATTCTTCCGTAAGGATACAGCAGTTCTCCCGTCGGTCCGCAATCGTACAGGACGTAGCCGTCGTATTTTTTCGCCGCGCGTACGGCGTTGTCTATCGCCGCGCGTATGAGTTCGGATAAAGAATATTTCGATAAATCCGCTTTTTTGCGGTTGCATCCGAACGTGTTGGTATAAACCACGTTGCTGCCTGCGGCAAAATATCTCTCGTGCACGCCGATAACGGTTTCGGGACTTTCGATATTCAATAACTCCGCGTGAAACGTGGAAATTCCCATTTTCAGCAGCGCGCTGCCCATTCCGCCGTCGAGATAAACTCTGCCTTTTATAAATTCGGTAAAACTCTTTTTCATCTGACTCCGATTAACGCGATTACGCTCTTATTCGGCGTAAGCATAAAACATTCGTTCATTCCGACGCCGATTTTTCCGCCTTCCAGCAGTTCAAACAGGTCTTTTTGCACGGAAATCGGCAAATCGCCGTATCCGCAACTTATTCTCCCCGTAATTTTCCCGTATTCCGAAGCAAATTTTTCTTCGATTTTGTCGAGATAACTCTCTATTTTTTCGGTGTATACCGCGTCGAGAACCACCGCTTTCGCCGCGCTCAACGCAAACGTGCGTTTCAATAAAATTTCGCTTTTAAGTCCGAGCGTCGCAAGTACGACGATAACTTTACCGCACCCCGAAAAATGTTTTTTTGCAAGTTTTCCTTTCAGAAGAACGCCCGTTCCGTCAAGACTTACTCCGTCCTCCGTCTCGGTTGCGGAAAAACACGCGTAAACGTAAGAAGGCGCGAGCGTATCCGCCTCGCGCTCCATCTCGTCGATAAGTTTCTCCGTCTTTTCGTCTACGGTTTTCAGTCCGAGATACCTCGCCGCTTCCCTCATATTACAGAACGTCCCTTATTCCGTTGTATATTTCTTTCGTAACGTCCGCTCTGCACATCGTATAGAGATGTATTTCGTCGCATCCCTCTGCGCAAAGATCGCGTATCTGCCTTATCGCGTAATCTATACCCGCTTTTTTCATAGACGCGGGCTCTCCGCCGTAACGGTACAGCAGTTCTCTCATCTCCGGAGTAAGTTTCGCTCCGCTGAGCGTTATCATTCGATATACCGAGCCTGCCGACAGTACGGGCATAATCCCGGCGCAGAAAAAAGCGTCCTTACAAGTCTTTTTACCGGCGTCGCGCATATGCAGAAAATCCGCGTTGTCCATAAAAAGTTGACTGATAAACTTCCTTACGCCAAGGTCGTACTTTGCCTTCATAACGGACAAATCTTCGTAAACGCTGCCGCTTTCGACGTGTCCTTCGGGATAGCAAGCCGCCATAACCTCGAACCCTCCGCAAGCGTTTATCCTTTCGATAAGGTCGGTCGCGTGTCTGTATGCTCCGAGTTCTTTTTCGGGAGTTACGTCTCCCCTTAACGCGAGTATGGTATCCACTTTAAGCGATTTAAGCGTATCGATTTCTTTCGCTATGCTCTCGGGAGTCGCCCCTGCGCAAGTGAGATGAGACACAGCCTTTATTCCGTATTTTTCGCGTATGGTGCCGCACACTTCCGCGGTAAGTCCTTTCTTCGCGTTGCCCGCGCTGTAAGTAACGCTTATAAAAGACGGATTAAGCGTTGCGAGTTCGTCAAGACACCCGTAAATTTTCCCTATCCCGTCGCTTGTTTTCGGCGGAAACACTTCGAAACTGAGTTCTGCGCTCATTTTTAACTCCTTTATCGCAAAGCGATATCTTTAATTGCTTCTCCCGCGGCTATCAGTCCGACGACGCCGGTTACGAACGCCGCGCTCCCCACGCTTTTCCCTCCGTCTCCGACCGCGAGGTCGTTTTTAAGCGGCGTTTCGTCGCTCCATACGACTTTCAGTTTGTCTATTCCTCTGTCTTTCAGTTTTTTGCGCATCGCCTTTGCGAGCGGACACACGCTCGTGGAAAAAATATCTCCCACCCTGAAACGCGTCGGGTCGAGTTTGTTCCCCGCCGAAAGACAGCATATCTCCGCCACCCCCGCTTCCTTTGCCCGTTCGGCTATGAGAATCTTGCCGGGCACGTTGTCTATGGCGTCGATTATGTAATCGTATCCGCTGAAATCTATCGCGGAGTTTTCATCGAAGAATTCGTCGAAAATCTCTACGTCGAGTCGCGGATTTATAGATAAAAGCCGATTTTTTTCGGCAATCGTTTTTTTCATCGCAACCGTATCGACGGTAGCGATGAGTTGCCTGTTGATATTGCTCGGAGCGACGACGTCGAAATCGACGAGCGCGAGTTTTCCGACTCCGCTCCTCGCCAACGCTTCCGCGGCGTATCCGCCGACTCCTCCGAGTCCGAATACGATGACGGACGAAACGGCAAGTTTATCCATTCCCTCTTTGCCGATGAGTTTTTCCGTTCTCGAAAAAAAGTCCATACTAAAACAGCCTTCGGCTCAGCCGAAAAGTTTCCCCAGATCTATCGGGTTATGCGTATACATCAGATAGAAGAAACTGTTTCCGCTTTCTTCCATACTTTTCAGAACGGAAGAAATAGCGTCCACGTCGGTAAGCAACGCCATAACCGCCATAACGAGATAAACGAGAAGGACGAAAAACGCGCCGAAAAGCACGAGTCCGAGCACGCGGTTTATTACGCTTCTTACGCCGTACAGTTTTGAATTTTTATCCTTGGGCGCAAAAATTCTGCCGATCGTTTTCACTATGATTATACGGAGAATCTGCACGACGATGAATAGAATAACGTAATAAATCCAGGTCGCTACGTTGAGTTTGGCAAGCACTTCGGCAAAAGTGCCGAAATACGCGTTTCCTTTCTCTATCAGTTCCGCGATAAAAGAAATATTGGCGATTATTCCGCCGAACATAACGCAGAATACGATGGAAATGATAAATCCTATCACGCCGCCCGTCAGAAATTTAAGCGTCCTTCCGAACCCGAGCAGAAATCCGAGCAGCAGGCTTATCGCAAAACCCGCTATTATCACGATGCTGTAAATATCCATATAACCCCTCATTCTCCGTCGGACGTCCGCCGACGTTGCTTTTTCGTTAAGTTTAGCACATTTACGCCTTTTTAACAAGCGTTTACGCGGAAGGACGGCGTAAAAACTTCGCAAATCTTTCTTTGCCGCCGCGTCCGGAAGGTAAAAATCCGCTTTGCCTATTTACTTTTGCTTTCGGATGTAGTATTATGTTTATTAAAGTAATCTTAAAACAGAGGAGCATATGGTAGAAAGTTATCCGATTATTTACGCTATCGGCGCGGTTATCGCCGCCATAATCATAGCGATGAGCGCGTTTTTCATAGTCAAAAGCGTAAAACGCGCAAAGAAAATCGGCATGGATATGTCGAAAATCAAAAAAACCGTTGTTTCCAGCGCGGTTTTTTCAATAGTTCCGAGTATTCCGATAGTTATCGGTATAGGAATAATGATGTCCAGTCTCGGACTTGCGATTCCGTGGATAAGACTTACCGTTATAGGCGCGCTTCAATATGAACTTATCGCCTACAACACCGCCAACGCCGCTCTCGCCGGAACGGGCGCAAGCACGGAAGTTATCGTCGCCACGGCGGTCACCGTCATGACTCTTTCCATTCTGTCGGGTCCTCTGTTCAACGCGATAGTTTACAAAAAATATCAAGGTAAACTCGCCGATCTTCAACAGAAAAACGGCAGACTTATGAACACGATCACCGGCGCGCTTCTCGGCGGACTTCTCGCGGGTATGCTCAGTTCGCTTCTCGTCGGAGGCATATTCACCGTGGGCAAACCCACGACCGACGCGGCGACGGGAATTGCCACTTACGGCGAAATTACCCTTATCACCCTCGCCGCAAGTCTCGTAATTATGGGTATATGCGGCGCGATAATCAAACTCGGCAAACAGAAGTGGCTTGAAAATTACGCCTTGCCCATAACCATTCTCGGCGCGCTTGCGACCGCTTACGGATTTACCTTCGTGTTTTAGGAGATTGCGACGATGAAAAGAAAAACCTCGAAAAATCAGACCGTTCTTACGGACAGAGAAATATACAACAACAAAATACATACCGCAGGCAGAATTTTTACCTGGATTGCGCTCGGGCTTATCTGCCTCGTTCCCGTTCTCTACTGCGTATCCGCGAAAACGCTTCCCGACTGGAAAGCGCTCGGAGAATGCGTGCCCTTCCTTCTCGGCTACGTCGCCATAGGACTTATAGAAGCGGTAAGTTACGCTCCCCTTCTCGGAACGGGCGGACAGTATATGTCCTTTATCACGGGTAACGTCAGCAATCTGAAACTTCCGTGCGCTCTGAACGCGCAGAACATAACGGGCGTGGAAAAGGGCAGCGAGGAACAGGAAATCATAACCACCCTGTCCATAGCGGTCAGCAGTATCGTCACCACTCTCGTAATAATAATCGGACTGATTCCGCTTATTATCTTCCAGGAACAGATAGTGAACGTTCTCAAACCCGTATCTCCGTACGTTATCCCCGCGATTTTCGGCGGTCTTACCCTCGTTCTCATCGCGCAATACTTCAAAATAGCGATAATTCCTTTCGTCGTATGTATACTTATATGCGTCGTAGGCAACCTTCTCGGATTCGGAAACAGCCTTTCGCAATCGACGATGGTTATCGTAGGTATGGCGGTCAGCGGTATCAGCACGACTATACTTTACAAACTCAAAAAAATATAACTACGCTCCGAAAACAGGTCTTTTCCTGTATTTGGGGGAATATAATAACAAATTCTCTTGCAAAAAATGCGCGCGCGTAATATAATTGTTATGTATAGGTAGTTTACGTTAATAAACGCACCTTGCGCGCTACGCGCAAACCAGACTCCGGGAGGAAGTGATGGCTGTAAAAGTCAGTAACGTCGAGAATTCGCGTAAATCGCGTATGTGGAACGAGCAGGACGACGCCCAACTCGCCATTCTCTTAAAGCGCAAAATCAAAGATACCGCCGTGGCGATACGCGAAAGCGAATCTCCTTACGAGCGTTCGCGCCTGAAAGCGCAACGTTCGCGTTATAAAGAAATGCTCCGCAAGGTGGAATCGGGCTCGTACAACGGCGATATAATTTTCAACGAACTCCGCGCTTCGGCGGCTATGCGACAGGAAGCGCAGTTTGCTTCGGGTCTCCATTCGTCGATGGCGGGCGGTAAAGCGTATACCAACGCCTACGGAAATATGGACTTCGACTACGAAGCCGCTTTCCGTAAAAAACGTTATTACGGCGCGTCTTTGCCGATTTTAATGACTCTTCTGACGATAATTATGATTGCGTCGGTTATTATAGGCGCGTTCAGTCCGTCTCTTATTAACAACACCGTTACCGATACTATTACTACTTCCACGGGCGGTATGATAAATATCAACGCGATGTTCGTTTACCGTCTCGGCGAATACGACGGCGAAGTGTTCGACATCGGCGTACGCGCGGACGATAACGGCAAATGGTGGTGGCCGGAAGCGAATTATCAGTCCACGCCCCCCAAACAAGGCGAACCTTATACGGACGAAAGCGGCGTGGTTCACGACGCGGAAGGAGAAGTGATTTATCTCTACGCAGACCTTAAGTGTACGGAAATTTACCTGGACGCGATAGACGTCTTCAAAGCGTGGTTCAAAACCAAAATGCTCGAAAAAACGCGTATCGACATACTCGAAGATCAGGAGATATTCCAGGGACAGAGTTATTACTATACGCTCTTCCTCAGCGGAACCAAAGCGGATGAACTGGTAATAAAGAAAAACGACGAAGGCAACTACGACTTCGGTATCATTTACAACCATATCGGCGTATACGGTACGATAATGTTCCTTATCGTAACCATCGTTCTTATGGTAATCATGCTTATACAGAATATCGTGCGCATATTTACTTACACCTCGCGCAGACTGCACGTTACGACGTTATTGTGTCTCATCTTCGGCACGCTTACGTTAATCAGCCCCGCACTCGCTTCCTGCGAAGGAACCGACCTCGGAGCCGCGTTTTCCAATTACTTTATGAGACTGACCGACGCAGACGGGTTTGCCGCAGGTCCGGGAACGAGCGTGGGGGTATCGCTTATGGCTATCATACCCGTCGCTATATGTCTCGTTCTGCTCATTCTCCCGAAACTGTTCAAGAACAGACACAAATCCATGCCCGCGCATATTCCCAAAGGCAACGCGAAAATACATATATAACAGTAACTTATGTTTGACAATATAAAAGCAGATCTCTCGGCGGCATTGGATAAAGACCCCGCCGCAAAAAGCAAGTTCGAAATATTTTTAACCTACGGCGGTTTCCGCGCGCTTTGCTCTTATCGCAGAGCGCATTGGTTTTATTCGCACGGTTTTCAGACGCTCGCTTTCCTTATAACCGCTCACGCGCGTAAAAATTACGGTATAGAAATTCACCCTGCGGCAAAAATCGGCAAGGGTATTTTCATAGACCACGGCGTCGGGCTGATTATAGGAGAAACCACGGAAATAGGCGACAACGTCACCATATATCAGGGCGTTACCCTCGGCGGAACGGGCAAAGACACGGGCAAACGTCACCCGACGATAAAAGAGGGCGTTATGATATGCGCCGGCGCGAAAGTTCTCGGTCCAGTAACGATCGGAGAATACTCTAAAATCGGCGCGGGTAGCGTCGTGCTGAAAGACGTGCCGCCGCATTGCACGGTAGTCGGCGTTCCGGGCAGAATAGTCCGTATGCACGGGGAAAAATATCGGGATATGGATCAGAAACTTCCCGACCCGGTATTGGAAGAATTCAGCAGAATCAATAAACGCCTTGAAAAAATCGAAGAGAATCTTAATATAGCCTCGTGCCGTTTTTCCATTGCGCAGCAAATGGACCGGGACGGCGAGGACGGAGAATAACGATGCTTAAAGTTTACAATACGTTGACAAGAAAGAAAGAAGATTTCGTGCCTATCCACGGCGATACCGTTTATATGTATTCCTGCGGGCCGACGGTGTACAGTTACGCCCATATCGGCAATCTCAGAACGTACGTCTTTATGGACCTCGTCCGCCGCGTTATGCATTACGACGGATTGAAAATCAAAGGCGTAATGAACATCACGGACGTAGGACACCTCCTCGACGACGGCGACAGCGGCGAAGACAAAATGCAGAAAGCCGCGCGCGAACAGAAAAAAACTCCGTGGGAAATCGCGGCTTACTATACCGAAGTATTTTTCCGCGACCTCAAAGCGCTCAATATCGAACCGCCCGAAATAATCGCAAAAGCGACCGAACACATTCCCGAAATGATTGACTTCGTTCAAAAATTGCAGGAAAAAGGCTTTGCGTACGAAATCAGCGACGGGATTTACTTCGACATATCGCGTTTCCCGTCTTACGGTAAACTCTCGGGACAGACCGTAGACGAAAAAGAAGCGGGCGCGAGAATTGAAGAAAACGGCGAAAAACGCCACCCCGCCGACTTCGCGCTCTGGAAAAAAGCGGACAAAAACCATATTATGCAATGGCCGAGCCCGTGGGGACAGGGTTTCCCCGGTTGGCATATAGAGTGCAGCGCGATGAGCAGAAAATACCTCGGCGAAGTGTTCGACCTCCATACGGGAGGAATAGACGCCGTTCCCGTTCACCACGAAAACGAAATCGCGCAGAACGAAGCGCTTGCCGGAAAACAGACGGTAAATTATTGGATGCACGGCGAATTTATGATGGTAGACGGCGGCAAAATGAGCAAGAGCCTCGGAAACGTATATACGATCGCGCAACTCGAAGAGAAAGGCTATTCCGCGCTCGACTTCCGTTTCTTCTGTCTTAACGCCCATTACCGCAAAAAACTCAACTTTACTTTCGAGGGGTTAAGCGCGGCGAAGACTTCGAGAGAGCGCATAGCAACCTCGCTTTACGCCCATAAAACTTCGGACGCAAGCACTTCTTGCGACGTTCTCGAAAACTATAAAAAACAGTTTAACGACGCGATAAACGACGATATAAACATTCCTCTTGCCCTCGGCGTTCTGTTCAATCTGCTAAAAGAACCGAAAAGCAAAGACGTCTACGCGCTCGCGGTCGAATTCGATAAAATATTCGGTCTCGACTTCGACAAAGTTTCCGCGCCCGTTGAGAAAAATGCCGTACAGGCGGATTACCCCGAAGAAGTGGCAGAACTGATTGAAAAACGCAAACAGGCGAAAAAAGAAAAGAACTTTGCTCTTGCCGACGAAATCCGCGCAAAAATAACCGAACTCGGTTATTCCGTACTCGATACGCGCGAAGGCGTTAAAGTAACGAAAATTTAATATATTCCGACCAAACGTTATGCGGAAAATCGCTCGCGTTCGCCGTAAAGCCGAAACGCGGACGATTTTTTTATCCGCATAAGTCGGACTTCCAAGGAAGCAAAATGACACATTTTGCTTGTCATCTAAGTTCGCAAGGGATATTCCCCTGCTCGACCCCTCTAAGGGCAAAAAGTGAAAAGTGCGATTTTCACTTTTTGATTCATCATAAACTTGAAACAATATATAACTTAATTAAAACAGAAAAAACCTTATTGCTTAATAAAGTTTTTTGTAAGGAGAGAGCGTGAGAGAGGATAAACTTTTTCAAAAAAAGGTTTCCGCTCTCGCAAACTATTCTTAAATAAAAGTTTTTGCAAAAAAGAGCGCGAGAGAGGATAAACTTTTTCAAAAAAAAAGGTTTCCTCTCTCGCAAACAATTCTTAAATAGAATTTTTACCTACATTTTCTGCGGCGCGTCGATACCGAGGAGGCGCAACCCTTCTTCGAGGACGTAATGGGTTGCGGCGGTAAGCATCGCTCTTGCGTTTTTAACGCCCTCTTCCTCGCCCGATATGCGGTGAGCAAGATAAAAACGGTTATATTCTTTACATAAATCAACGAGATAACGCGCAAGGCAGCACGGTTCGTATTTGCGAACGGCTTCGCGCAGAACGTCGCCGAATCCTGCGAGAATGGACGCTACGGCTTCGCTTTCGGGATTGTCGAGTCCGGCAAAATCCGCTTTCTCCGCGTCGAATCCGCCCGCTTTTTCCAACAGGCTTATA
>JBJETX010000091.1:0-4246 GCA_051883535.1 Christensenellales bacterium
TTTCTTGCCTTTCATGCTTCTTTTTCTCCTTTTTCTGCGTTATCGGAAACGTTGATTCCGTCGAACGTCATCGCAAGTTCGATTTTTCTGCCGCCGTCGTCGTCCACCATCGCCACGCCGTCGTACCATGCGACCGCTTTGAGCGTAACGTAACCGTTCGCGGCAATACGGAGGAAATATCCGCCGTTTGTCATATATACGCCCGTCATAGTGGGCGTATCGCTTACTTTGGTTCCGTCCGTCACGTCGCCGTAATGAACGGAATCGCTTAAACTTTCGTCGGCAAGAAGAATTCCGCTTAATACGAAATCCTCGTCGGTCGGAGAGGTGCTGTTTGATACGAACAGAGCGCAACGGAATTTGTCGGCAAGATTAACCGCGGTTCCGTCCGAAGCGGTGTATGCCGTACCCGTTATTCCGTAAGAAAGTTTTATACTCATAGGACTGTTCGTCTTGTTTATGAGGTAAAAACTCGTTTTTTCTCCGCTTTTATCGGTAAGAACGTAAGGAGTTACGTTTTTATCGGAAGTAACTTTATTGAAAACGTTTCCGTTTTCGTCTTCGTATTGAGTAGCGCGGTTAAACGCCTTGAATTCGGCAAGGGTGGTGACTCCCGGTTCCGAAGCGGATATGGGGATCATCGGCGACAGGGCGTTTCCGCTCGTCACGTTGGCGAATTCCAGCGCGTATCCTTTGCCCGTAGGACTCCAGTCGATGCAAAGATTTCCGCCGTCCTGCTCGGAGGTCGAAGCGTAAAAATCTATGCGGTCGATAACCGCTATGTTGCTGATACTGTACCAGGCGAAAGTCGCCGTGGAAAGAACGACTACCAAAAGCAACGTCATAATCATAACGTTGAGCAATCTGTTAAGCCAGTTTTTTCCTATCTTCAGTTCCTGCATAGTATTAACTTATCGGTACGGTTTCTTCGAACGCGAATTCTATACGGATTTTCCCGTCGAGAATATCGTTGGTACAGTTAGGGTCGAACCCTTCGAGCCATATAATAATCGAGTATTTTACGGTTTCACCGGGGTTAATGGCAAAACCCTTGTTGTAAAATACGTATTCTTCGTCGTAAAACTGTTCGGCAATCCAGGGCGCGTTCTCTCCGTCTCTGACAATCGACGCCGTTCCTTCTTCGTCGGTGGTAACCGAGAGAGGCGGATAGTTCCTTTGCGATGAGAACTTGTCTCCTTTGTTATTGGGGACGACCTCTTCGGAAATGCGGTTGCCGCTTTCGTCCAGAATGTAATTGCCTTTGCCGTCCGTTTTTGCCTTGGCGTATACGGAGACGGCGTTGTCTTTTATAAGCATCGCGCGCAACGCGCCGTCCACGTTGTTCGTGCATTCGATGATTTTCAGAAACTCGCTGTAATAAACGACGTCGCTCGTAACGTTGCGTACGTAAAACGTCGCCGCGATGAATTTGTCTTCGTCCTTTGAATACTGCCCGTCGGTGTTGATTACGTCCGCTATGATAGAGTCGATACCCGGGTCTCCGTTGGCGGCATAATCGGCGAGGGAAGTGTTGTCCATTTTGTTAGGTCCGACGATGTCGAGAACCTGCGTTGCGTTGAAAAAACTCTGATTATCGGCAAGAGATAAAGCCCGACTGCTGCTCTTCTGGACGTAAACGCTGAAATTGTTTACGTTGAGCGCGCTGAAAAATCCGTAAATAACGCCCGCGCAAAGCAAAAGTGCCAGAAGTCCGATTGCGATGATAATAACTATCTTGCGCTGCCGAAGTTCGGAACGCGCTTTGCGGTTTTTTACAACGTATTTGTACTTTGTCGGGTCAGCGCCTTCTCCGCTTTTGCCGCGCTTTTTGCGCGGTTTTTCCGTCGTTACGGCGGATTCGTCGGTGGTTGCTTCGGCGTTGATTTTATCCTTTTTTGCCATTTTTTCCTTGTTTTTTTCGCAACGAACCAATAGCAAAACCGAAATTTTGCCTTCAAAGTCCGTTTTTTACGTTGGTTTGCTCAGCGTTACGCGTTTTCGTCGTCGGACGAAGTATTTTCTGCCTTTGCCTGTGAGGCAAGATATTCTTCAATTGCTTTTCTCTTGATTTCTTCCGCTTCTTCCGCGCTTATGTTCGCCGCGCCTTCGGTAGCGGTAGCGGCTTTGGCTTTGGCAACCTTGGCTTCCATAACCATACGAACCACGAGAATGATGTTGTAAATAAAGAGCAGAGCAAGGGGCAATACGATAACGAGCAGGAAGTTGGTGGGCTGCTGCAACCAGTTGATCGCGCTGCCTACGCCTTTCAGGTGTTTCGTATAAACCGCCAGAACGTCGTTGGGGTTAAGCGTTTTGTCGGGAACGGCGTTCGCGTCGCCCTGACAAATATAGGTGTCCGCAAGTCCGTCCGAATCGTTGTCGATAACCTGAACGATTCTGTGCGTGACGAGCGCCTGCTGTCCGTTTACGTTGCCGACGTAAGTGACGATGTCGCCTACTTTAAGAGTGCGTACGTTTTTAGGTTCGGTCGCAATGACGAGGTCGCCTGCTTTGAACCCCGTAGAGGAGTCGAATCCCGTAGTCTCGTAGTACTCCGCGGTACCGTTCATCGAGTTTGACAAAACGGGCATCAGTTTGGTTTTACCGCTTGCAACCTTGTCTCCGCTGGAGACGGGGTTTGCGATAACAATCGCGCTCACCGTGATAGCGATCACGATAAGAACGGCTTGCACCGTGGTAACAACGATATCCAACACCTTTCTTTGCTTATCGCTGAGTTTTTTCTTGTTTGTCTTTTTTTCTTTCATTTTTTCCTTTTATTCCCTTCCTGATAGTGTTATTATCCGGAAAACGCCATACCCTTCCGCGCATAACGCGCGGAAGGGACGACTGTCAACATTAGTATAAGACTGTTTTTCGCTTACAATCAATTACGGTGATTTTTCCGTAATTATGCCGCTATTACGCAGTGAAACTGAACGAGAATACTGCGGTCTGTTTTGCAAAAGACTGCGTAAGATCCGCGCCGTCGAGCCATGCTTTTACAGTAATTTCAGCATAATGTCCCGTTCCGCTTTTTACTTCCGCCGCAAGAGGAATAGAAATTTCAGTGGTTTTTCCTACCGAAGAAGCAGAGAGGGCGCTCGCTTCGGCTCCCTGCACAACCGGACCAACGGTATAATCCGTTTTGTTGGTGAAGATTCCCGCGAGGTCTCCGTTTACGAATACGGCGACTACGAGTTTATCTGCGTTGCCGTAAACTACAGGATCAACGTCTGCGCCGTCGTTTGCGGGGATGGAGCATTTCATTTTTACCGTCGCTGACGCGTTAACGTTATGGTTGATGACGAAGAAAGAAGATTTGGTTCCTGCGGCGATATATCCTGCATCTCCATCGGTACCCACTTGCGCATTGGACACCGTCCAGGGAGTAGCATCAACAACCGTCCCGAATTTTCCGGTAGCGTCCATAGGAGCAGTATTGAAAGTTAAACTATCGTAAGTTGTTTTGGACGCAGACTCAAGGGAGGGTGTAGCCGCGGGCACCATCGGATCAACGGTTACGGGAGCGGCGGCAAAAGTGATGGACGTCGTCGTTGCGTCGTTGGTCCAACCTACGGCGATGTTCGCCGCGGAAGAGTCTGCCGCTACGAGGTTACCGGTGCTTGCCGAACCGGTGTTGCTTGCCGTGTACCACGCGAAGGTTGCGGTGGAGAGCGCGACTACGAGAACTACTACCATCAGGATCGTCGAGATGAACATAGATCTTTTCATGTGTTTCATTTTTGTGTTTCTCCTTGTATGTTTATTTTTTTTGTTTTCGTTTGTTATTAAAAGGTTTTTCGTTGCGATATGCGTTGTTTTCGATTCAATGTGATGTTTCCAATCAAAAAGCCGCGCTTATTCGGTTGGACACCCCTTTAAGCGATTATCGCGTTTTATTTTTTTCACTTGCATATCGAACGTCTCCTTTTTTGGCGTATTTAACCGTTATTAAACGGGTATTTTGCGTGCTTCGTTTATCGCGCCCGTCGCGCTCCTCTTCGGAACGCCCACCGCCGCGCCTTCTATTACGTCTACGTCGTGCGCGAGATAAAGTTTGACGTCCTTATTCGTGTTGACGTAGTTCATAATAGTGGTTATTCCTTGCGCCTTTGCGTATCCGACCATCATATCGAGTAAGGATAGCGCGCGCGTATTTCCGTTTTCGAAGTACCTTCCGTCGAAACGGAGATAGTCGAACGCGTAGTCCGTCAGCATATGCAGTCCCACGCTTTCCGCTCCG
>JBJETX010000092.1:0-4211 GCA_051883535.1 Christensenellales bacterium
GAAGGTTACCGATAACTATTCGAAATCGACATCGGAAGGCGGAATAGGAACTTCCGCTAAGTTCTACGCTATGGGATACGAAGCGTGGCGCGATTCCGTTATGAACGATCCGAACCATAATCTCAATTCGCTCGACGAAACGTACGTGATGATGATGTTCAACAGGGATCTGCAGGCTAACACCATCAAAACGACGGAAACGCTTAAAATCGAACCCAACGTCTATTACGAAATCAGCGTATGGGTGTACGTGTGGGCGCAGATGTACGGAGAAAACTATTATCCTGAATTTTCCGACTCCGAACCCGTAAATCCGTACAGCGGAGAATTTACTTCTTTCCAGAAACAGGTTTACGATCTGTTTACGAAAGAAGGCATCGCCGCTATGGCAGATTACGGTGATATGAGCGACGAAGATAAAGAACTTGCAAAAGGATACGAAGCCGCGCTTACCGCTATGGGGACTTATACCTATGACGGCACTTCGTCGGACACCCTCAGAACTGCGGCCGCTACCTGGATTCGCGGTCTGCTCGGACTGTCGGAGACGACGGACGTCGCAAGTACGGCGGAAGCGTTCTACTATGCGTATCTGAAAAACAATCTTTTGTCTCTGACCTCCGAGGTGCAGGCACTTGAAACGCATATCAACGTACTTTATCAGTACGAGCGTCAGAAAAACATCGAGACGTTCGAGACCCTCGAGAAAAAAGTCGCCGATTATAACGATAAGCACGACGATTGGGCGATAGACAAAGCGGATTACGAATCCAAGTACAAAATCTGGCAGGAGCAGAACGGTTTCCCCAAAGCGACCGTAAAACTGACGGGTGCGGGCGAAAGCGATAACCTCGAGCAAAAGACTTCCGCCGTAGGCGAGTGGCAGCAACTTACGTTCTACGTGCTCGGCAACCAACTTTCTCAACGTCAACTTACCGTCGAGATGTCTCTCGGTACGGGAAGCGACGATACGACGTTTATGATTGGCGGAGTTTTCTTCGACGATATCGAAGTCAAAGCGTATAAAACCAATCCCGACGCCGGCAAAGAATGGAAGAGACTTGCCGAAATAGAATCGATGGACAACGTCGCTTTCGGCGGACTTACCGGAGACGACGAACTCACCGAAACGAACGCCGAACAGATTGCAAACGACAACTGGAACGTTTCCACCGCGGAAGGTACCGCGGCGGCGGATAAAGATCAGGTTTCGGTAAAAGTTACCGAAGGAGACATCGGGACGATAAAAGTTGCCGGAGCGGACAAGTATCTGTACGTTCTCGAATACAGCAACGAAAAAGCGACGGCAAGCACGCTTACCTATAAGGGGGGCGCCGCCGTACAGATTCTTCCCAACAGATTCTACCGTTTTGCTTTCCTTGTCAGAACGGAAGACGTTGACGAAACTCTCGGAATAAAAATCAACCTTCTTACGGGAACGGACGGAAACAATCTCGATACGACGAAAGATTCTACCGTTACAAAATACGTAAACAACAGCGACGAATGGGCGGAAGTCGTCTACTATATCTGCGGAGACCTGATAGAAACTTACTACGTAGGAATTTCCGTGGAAATGGGAAGCGGTACGAGATTCGTTACCGACAGTTACGTTTCGGGTAAAGTTTACCTTGCCGCGTTCAACGCGCTGGAAATCGATTACGACGAATACAACACGGCGGCGACGGGCGATAAAATCGTAAAAGGCGTATCCTTATATAATATAAGTGCGGAAATAGACAGCAATTCCACGACGTTTACCAACAGTTATTACTCCAAACTCGATTATTCCAAGACAGAGAAAGAAGAGTTTGACGGAGACGGAAAACTTACGGGAATAGGAACGACGAGCAGTTGGACGGTATCTTCGGTTATCGACAACGACTACGATCTTCCGACGTCGCTTTCCCTCAATCTGTCTCCCAATCCCAAGACGCTCACCTGGAAGGGCTCGGACGGCGTAACGACCAACGCTGCCGGCGTCGTAGAGACCGGAGTTCCCACTCATTACGAAATCTGGATGAAGTATGCCGACGAGGACGGAAACCTTAAAGAAAAACTTTATGATACAGTGACCGCTACGGGCGATAACACCGATTATACTTATGAGTTCGACGGAGACTGGAGCAATACTAAACTGACTTACTTTGCCGTAAAGGCGATAGGAAACGACGGCGTGTCTTCGCTGACTTCCTATACGTCCTCGGCTATGGGCAGCGGAACCGGAACGGCGATTCCCACGCCGAAAACCTCCGAAGACCCGACGGAAGCGAGAGCGGGAACGGTTTCTTCGGAAGGATTGTTCTCCGGAGCGGTAGACGGAGTTAATTACGTTTCGCCTTATAAGACGGTAATGAAACTTACGAGTAACTACGACAGCGTTATAAGCGTATATTCGCAGACACTCAGTTCGGGACTTTCCGCCGACGGATATTATAAGATAAGCGTATGGGTAAAGACGGACGTCGGAACTTACGCGAGCATAACGATAGGCGGAACGAGCGGAGCGTTGCAGGCGGCGACCGACGACAGCAGACTCGGCTTCGTTCAGGTTACTACCGACGGAGAGTGGGAAGAGTATTGCGTATACGTAAAGACGGGCAATTTCAACGCGAAGATGTTCGTTAAATACAGCCTCGGCAATCCGTATGCGAAAGCGAAGACGGGTTCTATCGGTTCGGGCGATAAAGTAAAATACTATGCGACGAGCGAATTCAGCAAAGGCAACGCGTATTTCGACGCGGTGAGAGTTACTTCGATAACAGAGGACGAGTACAACGCGGCGAAAGACCTTGACGAAAACTACAGCGGCAGCGGATACGCTTCGGCAAATCACGAAACCGTGTATACGACTACGCCTTATTATATCTATTGTATGGAATACGTTCTCGACTCGTTCGACGCAAGCACCGAGCCTACGAGTACGAGCACGGATAACGACGTAACCGGCAACACGCCTTCGAACTACAACAGAGATTACGACACCGACCTCACCAAAGACGGAACGCTCGCTTCTTACGGCGTATACAACTACGAAAGCGCGAACACGAACGAGACGATGAAGACCGCAATCGAACAACTTTACAAGTATACGGATACCAAAGAAGACGAGGAAGTGTTCGTTTACAATAAGATATTCAGCGAACTGTTCGGCGCTAAATTCGACTGCGGCGAATGGGGCAAAGACGAATGGAATACGTTTATGGGTTCGTTCCTGTCGGTGGACCGCAAGGACGCAAACGGTAACGTAATTTACGAAGGCGGAAGCAACGTACTCGTTATGAGCAACAAAGCGGAAAGCGGCTACGCTCAGCATTATTCGCTCGACAGCACCTACAACTACAAGGCGAAAGCGGGAACGTACACGAAGATAACGTTCAGCGCGAGAACGCTTATAGCGCGCGTCGAAGAGACCGAAACCACGGATTCAAACGGCAATACCGTAAAGGATTACGATTATTCCCTCGACAACGCGTTCGGAGAATTCAGGGTTACGCCTTCTTCTTCCAAGGACGACACCGTCAGAGTGAAGATAAACTCCTACGTGTACGGAGCGGAAGGCGGAGACGTTTATCAGGACGTAACCTACACCGTATATCTTTACAATCCGACGGATTCGGACAACACGGTGAACTGGGCGTTCTACCTCGGAGACGAAAAGGATGACGACGAGAAAGAGGAAAGTTGGCTCGACAGTTACCTCGTAGGACTTATGGCGATCGACCTCGTTTCCGCGGAAAGCATTACCGAAGCGGAATACGAAGCGGGCAAGAACGCCGCTAACGGAACCAATACGACGGTTTACACTTACGAGTATTCGGATACGACGGAAACGCCCGCGGAAGACCCCGAAGATCCCGAAGAACCCGAAGAGGAAGAATCTTTCTGGGATAAACTCTTCAAGAACGAATATTTCTGGCTGTATATTTCGAGTTTCGTAATCGCTCTCGTGATTATCGTTACGGTAATAGCGGTACTCGTTAAGAGATGGAAGAAGAAACACCCGAAAGAAGTCGTGGTTGAAAACGTCGCCAAGACGGAAAAAGACATCAAGGTCGTACCGAGTGCGCCGCAGGTCAAGGAAGACGCGCTCGAAGCAGACGAATACGTTGACGAAATCAAACCCGTTTACAATCAGAGAGTCAACAAAAACAAGTCCCGCAAAGACAGAAAAAAGGGCAAAAAATAAAATAAAAGCCTTTTGACAAAGC
>JBJETX010000093.1:0-4202 GCA_051883535.1 Christensenellales bacterium
CGTGGAATTCAGAGACGAACTTCCCAAAACAATCAGCGGCAAAATCCGTAGAGTCCAACTCCGCGAAGAATCCGCCGCGGGAAAATAAAAATCAAGTTAATCAGACGCAAAAAACCGCATTCTCCCGAATGTGGTTTTATTATACCTTCCGTATATTTATTTGTATCGCACGCTACAAATATATTATTTAATCGGCGTTCCTTCGGGGACGATATCGTCCACGAAAACGAGTTGGCAGCCGCAGGCGTTGTTGGTTGCGGCAAGCAACATTCCGTTACTCGTAACGCCGGTTATTCTCGTGGGTTTGAGGTTAGCGACGACGATTATTTTACGACCTACGAGTTGTTCGGGTTTATATTCGTTCTTGATGGAAGAAACGATTACTCTCTGATCTATTCCGTCAAACAAAGTGAGTTTGTAGCAACTGTGGGATTTTCTTATTTCCTGACATTTTATAATCTTGCATACGCGCAAATCGATTTTCCCGAATTCGTCTATATCTATCTCGTCTTTGACGGGCGCGACGGGATCGGGGTCGCCGTAGATTTTACTTTCTTCTTCGACCGGTTCGATTATCTCCTCTTCTTTTTTCGCCTCGTCCTCGGTCATCGGAGTGGAGAAGTCGAGCAGTTTAAGATACCTTTCTTTCTCGATTGCGTAAAGGAAGAGATACAGTCTCGGACCTTTTTCCTTATTTATCAGCAGCATATAGACGTTGCGGAAAAACTTACCCTGAATGGCTTTGAGCGCTTTGTCTTCCTTGGATAATCCATATACGCGCGCGGGTATGGCGTAAAGTTCGGTCTGCAATCCGTCGAGGTCGTAATTCCCTGCCGAAAGGAACGCGAACAAGTCTTTTATCTCTTTCTTTTCGTTTTCGTCCAGAGTTTCGTATACTTCCCAGTTACGCTTTGCGCAAAGGGTGTTTACGTTTTCGGGAGAACACTTTTCAAGCCAGAACTTAGCGCGTTCCAACCTTGCGGCAAACTGTTCCGCCTTATAAGGAGTTCCTATTTTCTCGAAGACCACTTCGAGCATTTTCTCGTTGAAATCGACTACCGAACCGAGTTGAACGATAAGTCCCATAGGTACGCATTCGACTTCGCGCCCTTCGACTTTGCATAATTCCATAACTTCCCGCGTAAGTTCGTTCGCGTTGCCGTTTCTGACGTCGGTAAGCATTTTATCGAACTCGAAATACTGACGGAGAATTCCGTCGTCAAGACAGAAATTAAACGCTTTGAGAGGCTCGTTTTTGGCGTAAAGCCACAAAAGAACTTCGGGCTCGTAAAGTTTAAGCAAAGTCGCGGGAGTGAGATTAAGACCGGTCGAACCCGACATTTTTCCCGTGGAAACGTTATTGTCGCTTATACCGATAAATTCGTAACCTTGAAAAAGCGGAGGGTTATAGCCGAAAATTTTACGCGCGATGT
Organism: Christensenellales bacterium; assembly: GCA_051883535.1. Lineage (GTDB taxonomy): Bacteria > Bacillota > Clostridia > Christensenellales > DTU072 > CAG-1782. Next base: position 1,434 of record JBJETX010000093.1, read on the forward strand.
CTTTTGCCGTATCGTAACTTCCGTTCGTGCTTGCGTGGTCTTTTCCGCCCGGCTCGAAATCCACTCCTTCGTACATCCAACGCATCGGCCAGTCGATTTTCCAGGCGAGTTTGCAGTTGAAATCCTTGGTAAAATCGAAAGTTCCGCAATGTCCGCATTTGCAGGTATATTCCGCTTTCGTGCAGTCATCGGAAAGAGAAGTGATTTTAGTAGTATCTCTGCCGCACTCGGGGCAATAGATGCTTACGGGATAATATGCGTCGCGTTCTCCCTCTTCCGCGTCCTGCGTACGGTGGCTGTCGAGAATATCGAATATCTCTTTACGCTTTTTCAGCGCGAGAAGAACGTATTCGGTATATTTTCCGCTTCTGTACATAGCCGCCTGATGGCGATAATCCATTTCTATACCGAATTTTACTATGGATTCTTCGAATTCTTTTTCGAAATACTCGGCGTAAGAAGTTGCGTCCGAATCGGTAAACGGGTTGATTACGTCAACGTAAGGGCAACCGATGAATTTTTCCATATCGGAATTTACTTTTGCGACGTTGACCGGAACTTTTCTCATTCTGTCGAATTCGTCCCATGAAAACAGCAGACGCGCTTTTTTGCCTTTTTTCCGCAACGCTTTAACTACGAAATAACTCGTCGCTATATCACGAAAATTACCGATGTGTATCGAACCCGACGGGCTGATACCGGCGGCGCAGACGTATTCCTCTTTATTAGGGTTTCTGTCAATAATCTGCTGTGCTAACTTATCCGACCAATGCATTTTCCTTTATCCTCCGTTTTTGCCGATAAAAGCAAAACTATTTAATAAACATAAGTATATTACCTTAAAACAAGCATTTTTGCAAGCAAAACGAACAGAATCTCAAAAAGAGACCGCGTTAATTTACATATAACCGTAACTAAACAAAAAGTCGCAAGCCCATGCCGCTTAATTACAACCGATAAATGTTACGCTTCTTCCGCTTTGCTTTGATACGACTGTTCGTATCGTGCACAAAAGCCGACCGCTTGCGCAGTCGGCTTTTGTGTGGCGCACCCGATTGGATTCGAACCAACGACACCTAGCGTCGGAGGCTAGTGCTCTATCCAACTGAGCTACGAGTGCATTCTTTATAAAACTTCGTTATTCTATCACAAATCGGGGTTGACGTCAAGCGAAAGGTCCGCCGCAGGCATACCTTCTCCGATTGCGTAAAACGCCGCCGCCCCTATCATCGCGCCGTTATCCGTACAGAGAATTTTCGGCGGCAGATACACTTTTATTCCGCGTTTCTTCCCCTCTTCTTCCATTCGTCTGCGCAGTTCTCCGTTCGCTCCCACGCCGCCGGCTACCGCTATTTCTTTATACCCGTATTTTCTCGCCGCCCGAATCGCGTTCTCCACGAGCATTCCCGTCGCTCTGTCCTGAAAAGATTTCGCCACGTCGTGCGTATTTATTTCCTGTCCTCTTTGCCCGGCGTTCCTTACGTAATTTATTACCGCGGTCTTAATTCCCGAATAAGAAAAATCAAGGGTGTCTTCCCCTTTATACGGGCGCGGCATAGGTACGGTGTTTTCCCCTTCTTCGGCGTGCTTTTCGATTTGCGGTCCGCCCGGATACGGCAAGCCTATCACTCTCGCCACTTTGTCGAACGCTTCTCCCGCCGCGTCGTCGCGCGTCTTGCCGAGAACGCGCATTTCTCCGTAAGATTTAACTTCGAGAAGTTCGGTATGCCCGCCGCTTGCAAGCAGGCACAAAAAAGGAAAATTCAATTCTTCGTGCACGAGCAGATTTGCCAGAACGTGCCCTTTTATGTGGTCGATTCCCACCAAAGGGATACCCAAACCGTACGCAAGCGCTTTTGCAAACGCCACGCCCACGAGCAACGCTCCCTGTAATCCCGCGCCGTACGTCACCGCGATTACGTCTATATCGCTTAATGTGATTCCCGCCTTCTTTACGGCTTCGCCGACTACGGTATTTATCGCAAGAACGTGATTTCTCGAAGCGATTTCCGGCACGACTCCGCCGAACCTTTTATGAATCTCTATCTGAGAACTGATTTCGTTTGAAAGGACTTTTCTCCCGCGCAATACCGCCGCTGCGGTCTCGTCGCAACTCGATTCTATAGCGAGAATATAATAGTCGTCTCTGCCTCTCAACGCGTTCAGTTTTTCTTTGGCAATTCTTTCGTATTCCGACATTTTTAATTAACTTTTTTTCAGATACTCTATAATGAAATTCTGCAAATCTCCGTCCATAACCGCGTTTACGTTGGGATTTTCCCAGCCCGTTCTATGGTCCTTTACAAGGGTATACGGGCAGAAAACGTAACTTCTTATCTGACTGCCCCACTCGATTTTTTTAAGTTCTCCCTTGATGGACTGCGCTTCTTCCATTCTCTCTCTTTCGCGCAGTTCGGTAAGTTTGCTCACAAGCATTTTCATTGCGGTTTCCCTGTTTTGAATCTGACTGCGTTCGTTCTGACATTGAACGACGATTCCCGTAGGAATATGCGTTATTCTCACCGCGCTGTCAGTCTTATTGATATGCTGACCGCCGGCGCCGCCGCTTCGGTACGTATCCACGCGCAGTTCTTCGGGGTTGATTTTTATATCCTCGCTGTCCGTGATCTCGGGCATAACTTCAAGACTTGCAAACGACGTATGTCTGCGTTTGTTTGCGTCGAAAGGACTTATCCTGACAAGCCTGTGCACGCCCATTTCCGCTTTCAGGTAACCGTATGCGTTCTCCCCTTCCACGGTAAACGTGAC
>JBJETX010000094.1:0-4185 GCA_051883535.1 Christensenellales bacterium
CGACGGCAACGAAGAAGTTACCATCAAGGAAATTTCCGTTCCCACGGGGACGGCGGGAGAGGATTATCTGCCCGAACCGCCGGTAAGGGAAGGGTTTGAATTCGCAGGCTGGCAAAAAGCAAACGATCTGAAATTTTACGCAAGGTACGAAGAAGTAAGGTACAGGGTTAAATTCGTTTACCGCAAATACGCCGACGGGCAGTACGTTGACGGAGTATATAATTACGGCGGAAAATACGACGATTCGTTTTCCACGGTTTCGGTGGGAATAACAAGCGCCGATTCCGCGATAAATCCGCCCGACGATTATCTGCCGACGGACGTTCACAGCAACGGGTTGAGCGACGCAAACGATTACAGATTCGTGTATTGGTACGTTAAACGCGACGGAGATATTCTGCCCGTAGATTTTCCCGTTTCGCCCGAATCGGCTTACGAAACGACGTATTACGCTTATTATATAGATATAAACAGAGGAAGCGAAGAACTTGTCTATAAAAAGAGCGCGGATTCGTGTATTATCAGCGGCTATAACGGAAACGGCGGCGTGGTGGTTATTCCCGAAAAGACGATTATCGAAGGAAGAACTTACGACGTGACGGGGATAGGCGACGGCGTATTCAAAACCTGCGCGGTAACCGAGTTCGTGGTAAGCGGCAAGAACAGATATTTCCGAACGGAAAACGGAGCGTTGTATAACAGCGACGCAACCGTTTTGTACGCGTATCCGTCCGGAGCGGAAGCGGATACTTTCGAACTTGCGGAAACGACCGAGGAGATAAGCCCGTACGCGTTTTATAACGCCAAAAACCTGACGGCGGTGAATATGAACGACGGGTTGTTGCATATCAAGGATTTTGCGTTCAGGGAATGCACGTCTCTGAAGTCCGTCACGATTCCGAAAAACGTCATAGACGTAGGCGAGGGCGCGTTCAGAATGAGCGAGACCTGCGCGTTGGAAAGCATAGTTTTTGCGGGAACGGAAATATTGTCGCTCGGAGACGAGGCGTTTTACGGACTCGGAGGTCTTTCCTCGATTGATTTGCCCGCGTCACTTTCTTCTCTCGGAGACGGAGTATTTTACGGGTGTTCGGGGCTGACGAGGATTGACGCTTCGAGAAATTCCTATTTTACAGAATATAACGGCGCGCTTTACAGCGTCGATTACCGTACGTTGTACGCATATCCCGCCAAATACGGCGAGAACGAAAACCCCGAAGTGGTTCTGCACGAAAATTGCCGTACGATTGCGCGCGGTGCGTTTTATTTTGCGAACGTTTCCTGTATTACGATACGCTCGGATTGCGAACTCGAAACGTACAGTATAGTTTGTCCGTCGCTCGTGAGCGTGAGAATAGATTCCGTTGCGTTCGGGTTCGACGAATCCTCGTTTACGCAGGCTTTTGCCGAATATGCGCCCGATACCGTGTACGTGAGATCGGGCAACGAGTCTTTCGCGTCGGCTGCGGTAAGCGGTATGAATATAGTGTATTACGACGACTGGCAGGGATTCGAGAATTATTACGAAGGATACGCGTACGCGGTAAAAGGCGACGGAATCGTGATAAACGCTTACAACGGAACGTCTTCGTCGTTGTTTATACCCGTTATGATTAACGGAATGCCCGTTACGGAAATCGCGGACAACGCGTTCAACGGGAATTCGTTTATTACTTCCGCGGAAATTCCGATTGAAGTAACGAAAATAGGCGAGCAGGCGTTTATGGATTGCAAATCGCTTGTTTCGGTTACCGTAAGAGCGGGAGAAGGCGCGCGGCTGGAAATCGGCGCAAGGGCGTTTTACGGTTGTTCCTCGCTTGCTTATTTTAACGTAAACGACGGAGTTACCGTTAAGGATTTCGGAGAATACGTTTTCGAAGGAAGCCGCATAACGGAGAAAGATGAAGATTTTATCGTTATCGCCGGAGTGCTCGTCGCTTACCGCGGCAGCAGTATGAGCGTTACCGTACCCGGTAGCGTCAGATATATAGCGACCGACGCGTTCAAAGACTGCGGTTTTATTACGGAAATCTCTTTCGAAACCGGAAGCGCGCTGGAAACCGTCGACGAGTATGCTTTCCTGAATTGTTCGGGAATAAGAAGCATTACTTTGCCTTCGGCAATAAGGAACGTACGCGACTACGCGTTCTACGGTTGCGATTATCTGTATTTTGTCAAATATCTCGTGACGAGAGAGATGGTGGAACTCGGTTCGGAAGTGTACTATCAGGCGGGCGGATTCTACGGCGAAGGGGTTTATTCCGAGTTCGTGGATACGACTCAGGGCGCGATATATTATCACGTCGGAACGTCGCAGACGGTTATCGGCGGCGTCGCTTTCGTCGAACAGATGTCGCCGGAAATAAGCCCGAGCGATCTGTTTATCGGGTGGTATTACGAAAGCGAATATAAAACGATGGCGCGTTTTCCGTTAAGCCTCGGCGAGGGCGAAAGATTGGATCTGTACGCGCTGATTAAAGAGAATTCATACGTTTCCGACGGACTCGTGTATTCGAGAAACGACGACGGAACGTATTCGGTAAGCGGTTACGTAGGGAGCGACGAACACGTCGTGATAGGCAAAACTTATATGGGGGCGGCGATTACCGGGATAGGCGAAAACGTGTTCGGAGAGACCGTCGTCGAAGTGACCATTCCCAACGAACTCAACCCCGTGAATTCTCAGTACGTATCCGATATAGTGACGATAGGACTTGACGCGTTCGTCAGGACGGAATGGTATAAAAACATCGCGGGAGATTTCGTTATATACGACAACCTTCTTCTCGCGTATAAAGGAGATGCGAAAATAGTAATCGTTCCGGATTCGGTAAGCATAATCGCGGACGGCGTGTTCAAAAACAACAGAAGTATAGAATACGTCAGACTGCCGCTCGGCGTAAGAACGGTGTCTAATGAACTTTTCAGCGGATGCGTTTCCCTTAAAGAGGTAGAACTCGGCAGCGAAGTTTCCGTGATAAAAGAGAAAGCCTTTGCGGATTGCGTTGCGCTTGAAGAAATCAATTTCGACGAGACGCGCGCGCTCACGCTTATCGCGGCGGACGCATTGGACAACACCGCTTGGTTAAAGTCGCGCGCTTACGATTGCGTTGTCGTTAACGGAATACTGTACCGTTATTTCGGCAAAGAAGAAACTCTGCATATACCCGCGGGCGTTACGAGCATCGCGGAAAGCGCGTTCGCGGGCAATTCCGACCTCGTCACGCTTTATCTGCCGTCGTCGCTCGTTACCGTAAGGGAAAGCGCGTTTGAAAACGCCGTTTCGCTGAATACGGTTTATATCCCGTCGGGAAATCCGTCGCTTGCTTATATAATGAAAGGCGCGTTCGGAAACTGCTATAATCTCAGCAGAATAGATTTTTCCTCGGCGAAAGAACTTTCCGAAATAGGGGACGGGGCTTTCGAGCGGTGTTCCGCTCTGAAGAGCCTGTATATTCCCGCGAACCTGACTTATCTCGGAAAGAATTCCTTTGCGTATTCGGGAGTGGAGACGGTGGTCGCCGCCAACGGTTCGCGTCTCGGGAAAATCGGAGACGGAGCGTTCGGGTATTGCCGTTCTCTCAAGAGCGTGGAATTTGAAGGGGAAAGCGCGCTTACGACGATAGGCAAGTCCGCATTTTACGAATGTACCGCGCTTGAAAGATTTTATAATCCGGTTGCGCAGATTGAGGTGTTCGAGGAATACGCTTTGTATAATTGTCAGAACCTGTCCAAAGTGGAAATCGACGAGACCGCGTTGAAAGAGATAGGACAGAAAGCCGTATACCGTCTCGGATACGTTTCGCAACAATATAAAAATATGGTAATACTCGGCAATATTCTCGTTTCTTACGACGGAACGGAAAAGATAGTAGAGATACCCGCAAACGTTACGCTTATTTACGATTCCGCTTTCGAGGGTAATACGAATATCGCCGAAATAACGTTTGCGGAAGGAAGCGCGCTGAGAAAAATAAACGACAGAGCGTTCTTCGGATGTTCTGCGCTGACGGAAATATACTTCCCCGCAACGCTGCAATCCGTCGGTTACAAGATTGCGGACGGAACGGTGTGGTACAAGGAAAAGTTAAATTCCGAAGACTATATCGTTATCAACAATACGCTCGTAAAATACAATATAGATTATACGAGGCAGGCGGACGTGCCGACGGAAGTTACGACGAT
>JBJETX010000095.1:0-4172 GCA_051883535.1 Christensenellales bacterium
GATTTTCCGGCACGTCTTTATAATTCGCCAGAAGTTGTTTCGTATCTTTTGGCAAACAATAACCGCCATACCCGAAAGAAGGATTGTTATAGTGATTTCCTATTCTCGGGTCAAGTCCAACCCCGTCGATAATTTCTTTAGCATTAAGTCCGTGCACTTCCGCATACGTATCCAATTCATTAAAATACGCTACTCTTAACGCGAGATAGGTATTGGAAAAAAGTTTTACCGCTTCCGCTTCAGTCGAGCCTATTTTTAATATGGGAATCTCTTTTTTGATTGCGCCTTCTTTAAGTAATTCGATAAACTTTTCCGCCGCACTATCTGCTTGCGACGTGCGACGAGCCAATCCGACGATTATTCTTGACGGATAAAGATTATCGTATAGCGCTTTACCTTCTCTCAAAAACTCCGGAGAAAAAATAATCCTGTCCGTATCATATTTTTGGCATTGTTCCTCGGTAAATCCCACCGGGATTGTCGATTTAATAACGATAAAGCAATCGGGATTTACTTCCAAAACTCTTTTTATAACCGACTCCACGGATGAAGTATCGAAATAATTCTTATCCGTATCATAATTTGTAGGAGTCGCAACGATAACGTAATCGGCTTTTTCAAACGCCGATTTTTCTTCGGTAGTCGCGGTTAAATTAAGTTTTTTTTCCGAAAGATACTCGCAAATTTCCTTATCTTCTAACGGGGAAATCCTTGCATTGATTTTTTCGACTTTTTGTTCATCAATATCGTAAGCAATAACTTCATTTTGTTGCGCCAAAAGAATAGCGTTTGCCAACCCAACGTAGCCGATTCCCGAAATAGTAATCCTCATAACATTTTCCTTTTAATCTATGTTAGTATTTGTAATTGTATCAATAATCAGTCAAAAAGTCAAATAGCCCTAATAATTCGACATTCCCCTATATCGCTTTCTTTTATAGTTTGGAAAATATTGACAAGGCGTACTGTCGCGCCTTGTCAATAAATGCGCAAAGTTTGCTTATTCTTCAACGAACATATCTTTACCGACTCCGCAGAGGGGGCAGGCAAAATCTTCGGGAAGGTCTTCGAATTTCGTTCCGGCGGCTATTCCGTTTTCGGGATCTCCTACCGCTTCGTCATATACCCATCCGCACGCTTCACATACATACTTTTTCATCGTTTCTGTCCTCCGTTTTTAATTTTTTTTATTCTATCGGCTCAAAATCCGCCGCTCCGTGTTTACACAACGGACATACGTAATCTTCGGGTAATTCTTCTCCTTCGTAAACGTATCCGCATATCTTACATACGTAACCTTTTTTACCTTCGGTTTTCGGCTTCGGTTTTACGTTTTCCTGATAATACGCGTACGTCATCGTCGGATTGTTGTTTATCACCCTTGCTTCCGTCACTTCGCAGATAAACATTCCGTGCGTTCCCACGTCGACGTAACTCTCCACTTTAAGCGACATAAACGAGTTAATATACCTCGGCAGGAACACGAGTCCGTTATCCGACGTGTATTTTTCCCAACCCTCGAACTTGTCCACGGTTCTTCCGCTTCTGAATCCGAAGTTTTCAAACACTTTGAACGGTGCGTCGGTAGACAACACGTTTACGTTCATCTTGCCGGTCTGCTTAATAACGTGATGCGAGTAGTTTTGTTTATTTATCGTTACCGCGACTCTGTTCGGCGTATTGGTTACCTGCGTAACGGTGTTGACGATAAGTCCGTTATCTTTTTCGCCGTCGTTACTCGTAACGACGTAGAGTCCGTATCCGATATTGAACAGGGCTGTGGGGTCGTTTTTATTCACTCCTTCGCCTTTTCTTGCGGCGTATTCGGCGCAAAGTTCGCTTGCGAGCGCGTCGAGTTCTTTTCCGCTTTCTTCGTTAAGCGCGCTCATAATATGCACGGTATTGTCGCAATATTTTATATTACGGCATTTTTCGAGCATACCTTTCATCGTTTTTGCCGCCAAAGGCGCCCACGAGCCGTTTTCAATAAGAGCGACGGTCTTGTTTGAGAAGTTTCTTTCGGTAAGCGCGTCGATAAACGTTCTCATAAACGGGAAAATATCGGCGTTATACGTCGTGGTTGCAAGCACGATTTTGCCGTATCTGAACGCGTCTTCCACCGCTTCCGCCATATCGCAACGGGCGAGGTCGTTTACCGCGACTTTGGGACAACCGTTTGCTTTTAATTTGTCGGCGAGTTTTTTCACTGCTTCTTCGGTATGGCCGTAAACCGAGGTATACGCTATCATCACGCCTTCGGTTTCCACTCCGTAAGAGGACCATATATTGTAAAGATTTATATAATACGAAAGATTTTCACTGAGAATAGGACCGTGCAGCGGGCATATGCGTTCGATTTCGAGAGAAGCGGCTTTTTTCAGCAACGCCTGTACCTGCGCGCCGTATTTCCCTACGATACCGAAGTAATATCTTCTTGCTTCGCAAGCCCAATCCTCGTCCGCGTCGAGCGCGCCGAACTTACCGAATCCGTCGGCGGAAAACAGGGTTTTCGTCAACGAATCGTAAGTTACGATAACTTCCGGCCAATGCACCATCGGAGCGGTAACGAACGTAAGCGTGCGTTTGCCGAGCGTAAGCGTATCGCCGTCTCCGACTATAATTCTTCTGTCTTCGAATTCCGTTCCGAAAAAGTTTTTCATCATCGTAAACGCCTTTTTCGACGCGACGATTTTCACTTCCGGATACAATTTTGCAAAGTTGTTTATGTTCGCCGAGTGGTCGGGTTCCATATGTTGCACGACGAGATAATCGGGTTTACGCCTGCCGAGCGCTTTCTGCACGTTATCGAGCCACTCGTGCGTAAATTTTGCGTCTACTGTATCCATTACCGCGACGGCGTCGTCGATAATCACGTAAGAGTTATACGCCATTCCTTCGGGTACGACGTACTGTCCTTCGAACAAGTCTATTTTTCTGTCGTTTACACCGACGTAAAATATCCCATCAGCGATTTTCATAAAAACCTCCGAGCGTTTTTATTATATTATAGACTATACTTTCTATAAAATCAATCGTTTTTTAGCAAAACAACGACGCCGCGCCCGTTTTTATAACCCTTTTCCTATCCTGTCGCCGACGGTATTCCCCACGCAAAAATTTTTTTTACGAATGATTTTTCGTTTGATTTATTTTTCAAACCGTGTTAAAATAGCGTCGTTGAACAGCAAAAAGGCGTAGAATTTTCGACATAATTCTACGCCTTTTTATTGTTTTAACGTAGTTTTCAGGTAACTTTTCTCCGATAAAGACTCCGAAACGACCGAGGAGGCTTTATATGGTTAATACAGAAAATTCAAAATTTTTAGGCGAAGAACGGATTTCAAAACTGATTCTGAAATTTTCCGTTCCCTGCGTTCTCTCCCTGCTTGTAAGCGCGCTTTACAACATAGTCGACCAGATTTTCATCGGAAACAGCGAACTCAGCGCGTTGGGCAACGCCGCCACCGGCGTCGTTTTCCCGATTTTCATAATCGCGCAGGCGTTTGCCTGGTGTTACGGCGACGGATGCGCCGCGTATCTTAACATTTGCCAGGGCAGAAACGACGACGCTTCGGCGCATAAATCAATCGGCACGGGAATAACGGTCACGATCCTCACGAGCATAGTTCTCATCGCCGTGTTCTTCCCTCTCAAACGGCAACTTCTCACCTTGTTCGGAGCGTCGGAAAACAGTATCGGCTACGCAATCGAGTATTTTAACTGGATACTTGCTTTCTTCCCCGTTTATATGCTTTCTAATATGATGAACGCCGTAATCCGTGCGGACGGAAGTCCTTCGCGTTCGATGTTTTCTATGCTTGCCGGCGCGATTCTGAACATCGTCCTCGACCCGATACTGATATTTGCCTGCAAATGGGGAATGACGGGCGCGGCGGTGGCTACAGTTATCGGTCAAGCGGCTTCATTCGTCATCTCCTTCACCTATTTCTTCCGCACGAGAACTTTCCGCCTTACGCTTAAAAGTCTTATCCCCGATTTTAAGGTGTTCAAATCCGCGCTTAAACTCGGCGCGTCTTCTTTCGTCACTCAGGCGACAATCGTGATAATTTCGCTCGTATGCAATATAATGCTCGCAAAATACGGCACCGCGTCGCATTACGGCATAGATATCCCCATTGCGATTATCGGCATAGAGAGCAAAGTTTTCACCG
>JBJETX010000096.1:0-4150 GCA_051883535.1 Christensenellales bacterium
CTACCACCGTAACCGGCTCGTCATTATTCGCATATACGCGATTTCCGCTGTCATAATACGCCACTCCCGTATATTCGTTTTTTCCGTCGTATATCGTCACTTTTCTTCTTAAATCGTTCCTTCGCCGCTCGGAAAGCAACCTCTTTTTCAATTCCGTTATCAGAATCAAAAAGCACAGACCCGACATCGAAAAAAGGACGGGAACGGGCCCGTAACTTAAAATTAGATATATTCTGTTGCTTACGCTACATTTAATCGCATATGCGATTCCTCCGAGGATAAAAGTAATCACCAAAAACAGAGATAACGTTACCAAATAACTTCTGAAATAATCGTGCCGCTTTATCAGCGCGGGGAACAAAACGACGCATATTATTTTTATCGGAAAAATATATTGAGGCAAGAGCGGAACGATCGCCGACGCGACTCCGCCGACGACCGAAACCGTTATTATTCTCGTTCGGGAAACCGGACCGCCGCAAAGTTTCACCGTAAGCACGAAAATAAACAAATCTATAAAAAGGTTACCGAGCAGTACGACTTCGGCATATATCGTCATTTTTCTCCCCCAAATAAAAAAGCCGACTTTTACTGTCGGCTTTTGTATTTTATTTTAATAACTTTTATTTTCTGTCCTGTAATTTTTTCAGCAAGGTTTCTATCGCTCCGGGCGCGACGGAATCGTTGGAAGAAACCGTCTCTTCGGTTTTTATCGTCTGAACGTCCGCTCCCGTAATCAATTCGTCGGGATTATGTCTTTCGAACGTCTGCGACTCTTCTTCCTCGTCTCCTTCAAGTCCCGTGGCTATTATGGTAACGCGAACTTCCTGTCTTAGGTTTTTATCGAACCCGAGTCCGTGAATGATTCTCGCGTCCTCCGCGACGACTTTGGGTATAAGCGACAACGCTTTGTTTACCTCTTCTCCCGTCAGTTCGTAATCCGCGACGATATTTACGATAATGTTTTTCGCATGTTCGATAGTCGTACTGAGCAATTCGTTGTTGCTCGCCATTCTCAACGCCTTGAACATACGGTTTTCACCCGTAGCGCATCCGAGCCCGATATGAGCGGTTTTCTTTCCGCGGATAACCGTCGAAATATCCGCAAAGTCGAGATTGACGAGGGAATGATTTACGATAATATCCGTTATTCCCTTGATACTGCTTACGAGAACCTCGTCCGCTTTCTCGAAAATATTATGCATCGGCGCGGCGGAACCGCAGGAATCGAACGCTTTCTGATTGGAAACGACGATCATTATGTCTACGTATTTGCGCATTTCCGCGATACCCGCGTTTGCGACGTGAAGTTTTTCCGCTCCTTCGTAATCGAACGGCAAAGTAACCACGCCTATCGTCAATATCTGTTTCTCGCTTGCGATTTTAGCGACGACGGGCGCTCCGCCCGTTCCAGTACCTCCGCCCATTCCGGCGGTGATAAAGAGAAGTTTCGCGTCGCCTATGGCAGCCTCGATCTCCGCTTTGGATTCTTCCGTAGCGACCCTGCCGACTTCTGGTTTTGCTCCCGCGCCGTTTCCTTTCGTGCTTTTTTCTCCGAGTTTGATTATTCTGATGTCGCTACCCTCGTCCGCAACGTTGGACAACGCCATCGAATCGGTATTTGCCGCATAAAAATCGATTGCGCCGAACTGTTCCTTGCGCCTGGAAAGACGCTTGACAGCGTTGCAACCGCCGCCCCCTATACCGATTATCTTTATTTTCATATCGCCGGTATCAAAATCCATAAATACCTTTCCTCCTGAACGTCTATTTCGTTAAATTATCTATCATTCCGGCAAGAACATAATCCGCCGTGGTATTCCATAACAACAAGTCGGGAACAAGCACGCTTACCGGCATTCCGATTTTTTCGGTAAACAGTTGTTCCGCGCCTCTCACTCCGCAAAGCGGTTTTCCCGTCATATATACGGGCAGTATCGAATCGCCTATAAGCGAAGTCAGCGCGTCTTTTATTTCTTCGGCAAGAAGACCGTACAATTTTCTGACCGCAGCGTTAATTTCCGTTACGTCGAACGCTTTTGCTTCCGTTCCGCCCACTACGTAACTTCCTCCGCCGAGATTGAAATTGACGTGTCCGAGAAGTTCGGCTGCGGTATCTTTATCGATTCCGCATAACTCAGTCAATGCCGCGATAAAGTCCGAATTACCTACTTCAATCGTTTTTTCCGCGATTACCGCGCGCATTTCGCAGTAACATACTTCTATATAATCGTCGGCAAAATACAAAACGACTCTCGAACTTCTGTTCGTCATCAGCGTGTTCTGCAATTTATCGAGAACGGGTTTCATTACGGGAACGTAGACGAAACTGACGTTCATTCTTTTGGAAACGTCGGTGAAAAACTCGTTTATTCTCGACAGAATTCCCACGGAAACGGACACGAGTTCCATATAATTGCACTCCTGCCCTATCGGATTATCGATATAATCGTCTCCGACTTTGTAAGCGATCGGAACGCATTCGAGTTTTTCACAGTCCTCTATATCCACCAACGCTTCGGACAAAATATCGGAAACGTCGAATTTGTTTACCGTTCCGTTTCTGATTTCCGCACGTTGAATCGTGTGTCTCGAACGGAAAAATCTTTGCGGAAGAATAAGATAAATTTCGTTTACCGAACGTTTCAGAAAATCGGAGTACCCGTTTGCAAGACTCTCGATAACAGAATAAAGTTTTTCGGGATTACGGAAAAAATTATTCTTGATACCGTCGTAACGGCAAACTTTACGATAACATCTGCCGAAAACACCGTTTTCAAACAAAACGCCCGTCAATTCAACCGCGGATGAGCCTATTTCGATAAAGCATTCGTATTTTTTTGCCATAAAGTTTACCGTATAATATTATAAACTATAAAAAAAATATAGTCAACACCTGAAAAAGACTGTTCGTGCTCAGATGAAAAAATCCTGTTTCTCTCTTTCGTAGTATTCGGATTTCTCGTATTGTTCGTATAAGGTTTTTACCGACTGCGCCGGGTCGGAACTTTTCGGTACGGTAAAAGTCGTATCGGTAGTTCTGAGGCGTATAACGAGTTTCGTTTCGGTAAACTCAATCGAGCGGATAAAATAAGGAAGCGCCTCTTCTTCTATTCCGCATTCGATGAACGCGTCGGCGATATCTCTTAACGCGTAACACTCGTCTCTGCGGTAAGTTCCTTCGACGGTCAATCCGATAACGTCGGTAAGGACTTCCGATTTGAGTTCCTCATACGAATAAATTGCCGTTCGTTGAAAATTTTTATCCGCAGCAACGTAACCGCTTTCTTTGTCGGTAATCGCTTTAATACGAAACAAAGCGATTCTTTCGCTGACTTTTATCGTGACTTTATTCGGGAATTCTCTGACTATATCCGTAACTTTTATTACGTTATCGTCGAATCCTTTCTGAATTTTATCGGCAATCTTCTTTTCGTCGAGAATAAAGATATTCGTGTTGGGGTCAATATCCGCAAGGTCGAGAATACGCTGTTTATCCGTACTGCTTACGCCGTTTACGAAATCTACGGTGACAAAGCGTACGGTAAAAATTTGTCCGAACGCGATAATCAACGCTACGAGTACCAATCCTATGGCAACGGCGACAACGACTTTCTTCATACCCTGATTATATTCGCTCCAAGTTCAGTTAATATTTTTTCCATATTTTCGTATCCGCGGTCTACGTGATATACGTCGTTCACGACCGTTATACCGTGCGCCGCGAGTCCTGCGAGAACCAAAGCCGCGCCGCCGCGCAGATCCTGCGCATATACTTCCGCTCCGACCAATCCCGATACGCCTTTTATCACCGCGGTTTTGTCTTTAACTATAATATCCGCGCCCATTTTTCTCAATTCCGGAACGTGTCTGAAACGGTTCTCGAAAATATTTTCCGTAAGCACGCAAGTCCCGAGGGAAATCGTCTGTAACGCCATAAACGGCGCTTGCAGGTCCGTCGGGAACCCCGGATAAGGCTGCGTCGATATGTAATTGATCGCCTTGGGTCTTCCTTTTGCTTTTACGTATATAATACCATTATCCGTGGTTATATTGCAAGAATTTTTCGACAACTTGCTCAACAGAGAGTTTATTTCCGTCCCTTTAATCCCTTTCAAAGCAACTTCTCCGCCGTTCATAATCGCCGCTA
>JBJETX010000097.1:0-4146 GCA_051883535.1 Christensenellales bacterium
CGCCCGCGATAACTCCGGTACCTGCTTCGGCGGGCATAAGCATAACTTTGCCTCTTCCGTAAACGCCCTGTATCGCGTGAGGTATCGTTTCGTTGACTATGGAAATGTTTACCATATTCTTGATAGCGGCTTTATTCGCTTTCTCGATAGCCTCGGGTACTTCTTTCGCTTTTCCGAGTCCGCATCCGACTCTGTTCTTACCGTCGCCCACTACGACAAGCGCGGCAAAACGCATATTTCTTCCGCCCTTAACGACTTTGGTAACTCTGTTTACGGAAACAGTCTTTTTGATAAATTCGTCTTTGGGCTCTCTGCTGAATTTTTCGTTCCTTGCCATAATGCCTCCTAGATTTCCAGTCCGGCTTCTCTCGCGCCGTCTGCCACTGCGGCAACTCTACCGGTGTAGAGGTATCCGCCTCTGTCGAATACTACTTTTTTGATACCTTTAGCAAGCGCTCTTTCCGCAATTACCTTGCCGACTACTTTGCTCGCATCGGTTTTGTTCATATCCGCAATCTGTGCCGCAACTTCTTTATCGAGCGTGCTCGCGCTTACAAGCGTGTGTCCGTTTCCGTCGTTGGCGGTATCGTCGATAATCTGGGCATAAATGTTATTCAGAGACCTGTATACGTTCAGACGCGGTTTTTCCGCCGTTCCGGCAATGTAATAACGCATACGAACGTGTCTTGCTTTTCTTATTTCGTTCTTATCGATTTTGCTAATCATTTTACGCTCCTTATGTTATTTACCGTTAGTCTTTCCTTCCTTGCGGAGGATGGTCTCGTCGCTGTAATGAATTCCGTAGCCGTGGTACGGTTCGGGTTTTCTGACTGCTTTGATGTTTGCCGCGGTCTGTCCGACGAGTTCTTTATCAATGCCTTTTACCGTAATTTCGGTAATGCTCGGGCATTCGAAAGTAATTCCTTCGGGAGCCTCCATCTTGACGGGATGAGAATATCCTACGTTGAGAACGAGTTCTTTTCCGGTCGTCTGCGCTTTGTAACCTACGCCCGCGATCACGAGTCCTTTTTTGAATCCGTTCGTAACGCCGTTCACCATGTTGGCGATCAACGCTCTGTACAATCCGTGCGCCGCTTTGGTCGCTTTCAGTTCGTTGTCTCTGGTAACGTGTACCAGTCCGTCTTCTACCGATACTTTGATATGCTCGTTTTCGATTTTCTGCGTGAGCGTTCCCAGTTTTCCTTTTACCGTCACTACGCCGCTATCGAAGGTCACGGTTACGCCGTTTTCGATTTTAATCGGTAATCTGCCTATTCTTGACATAAGTAACCTCCTCCTTTACCAGATGTAAGCGAGAACTTCGCCGCCCGCTTTTACCGCACGGGCTTTCTTGTCGGTCATTATGCCTTTCGACGTGGAAATAACCGCTATACCGAGACCGTTGAGGACCTTGGGAAGTTGGTCGTATCTCGCGTAAATACGGAGTCCGGGACGGGATATTCTCTTCAGTCCGGAAATAACTTTTTCGTTGTTCTTGCCGTATTTGAGTTCGATTACGATATTGTCCTGAACGCTGTTTTCTTCTTTTACGACCGTCGCGCTCTTGATGTATCCTTCTTCAACGAGAATTTCGGCGATTGCCTTCTTCATATTGGAAGCGGGTACGGTAACGGTTTCGAGTTTCGCAGTAAGTCCGTTTCTGATACGGGTCAGCATATCTGCAATAGGGTCTGTCATAGCCATATTTATAATACCTCCTCTCTTACCAACTTGCTTTCTTTACGCCGGGGATTTCGCCTTTGTAGGCAAGTTCCCTGAAACATATTCTGCAAATGCCGAATTTTTTGAGAACAGCGTGAGGTCTGCCGCAGATACTGCAACGAGTGTATTCTCTGGTGGAAAACTTCTGCTTTCTCTGTTGTTTGTTTATCATCGCTTTTTTTGCCATTGTCTACCTCCTACTTCTCGAACGGCATTCCCAGTTGTTTAAGAAGTTCTTTCGCTTCCTCGTCGGTCTGTGCCGTCGTAACGAAGCAAACGTCGAATCCTCTTACTTTTTCAATCTGATCGTAAGATATTTCCGGGAAAATCAACTGTTCTTTGATACCCATGGCATAGTTGCCTCTGCCGTCGAAGGAGTCTGCGGGCACTCCTTTGAAGTCGCGGACTCTGGGAAGCGCGATGCTTACCAGTTTATCGAAAAAGTTCCACATTCTTTCGCCTCTGAGGGTTACTTTCGCGCCGACAACCATATTCTCACGAACCTTGAAGTTGGCTACGGATTTTTTCGCTTTGGTCTGAATCGCTTTCTGTCCGGCAATCTTCTCAAGTTCGCCTACCGCTATCTGTACGCTCTTGGAATTGTCTTTAACGTCGCCCAAACGCATATTAAGCGTGATTTTTTCCAACTTGGGAACCTGCATCACATTCTTATATCCGAACGTCTTTTCGAGTGCCGGTACGACCTCTTTATCGTAACGGATTTTTACTCTGTTAACATATTTGTCTGCCATTTATTCGGTCCTCCTACTCTGCGTCCGTCGCCGGGGTTTCCGCAGTCGCGGTTTCCGTAACGTTTACTTCTTCTGCGGGCGCGTCGACTTTCTTCTTTCTTCTCGTGGTCGCTTTGGCTTTGCTCTTCTTGTCGTCTTTGGCTTTCTTCGTTTCGAGCACCGCTCCGCACTTAGCGCAGATGCGGACTTTCTTTCCGTCTACTTCGCCGTGACGCACTCTGGTCGCTTTTCCGCAAGCCGAGCATACCGGCATAACGTTGCTGATATCGGTAGACTTCGGAAGTTCGATTATTCCGGCTTTATCCGACGCCTTTCTCGCTCTTACCGCTTTCTTTACAACGCTGAGGTCTTTGCCTTCTACGGTAACTCTTCCGGCTTTTCTGTCGACCGCTACGATCTGTCCGAACTTGCCTTTATCGTTTCCCGCGATTATTTTTACGTAATCGCCTTTCTTTACGCTGAAACTCATTGTCATACCTCCTTACAGCACTTCGGGCGCGAGAGAAATGATTTTCATATAATCTTTATCTCTCAACTCTCTTGCTATGGGTCCGAAAATACGGGTTCCCACAGGCTGTTTCTGCGAATCGATGATGACCGCCGCGTTGTCGTCGAATTTTATGTGCGAGCCGTCCGGTCTCATTATGCCTTTGGTCGTTCTGACGATAACCGCTTTGACTACCTGTCCCTTCTTTACCGTTCCGTTGGGAATAACGGACTTAACGGACGCTACGATTACGTCTCCGATGTTTCCGCTTCTTACGAAGGAACCGCCCATAACCTTTATGCACATTATCTCTTTCGCTCCGGAGTTATCCGCGACTTTCAACCTTGTTTGTGCTTGTATCATTTTCGCTTCCTCCTGTTATTTAGCCTTTTCGATAATCTCGACTACACGCCAGCATTTATCTTTGGACAAAGGTCTGGTTTCGGTGATCTTCACTTTGTCGCCGATACGGCATTCGTTCTGCTCGTCGTGCGCCTTGAATTTCTTGGTTTTGGTGATATATTTCTTATAGAGAGGGTGTTTAACTTTGGTAACGACGGCGACTACCACGGTTTTGTCCATTTTGTCGCTGACTACCATTCCCACTCTGCTCTTTCTTAAACTTCTTTCTTCCATTTCCGGTTCCTCCTCTATTACTTCTTAGAGCCTTTCTTGGTCGTCTTTACGGGCTCAAAAGAAATTTCAAGCTCTCTCTGACGGAGAATGGTCTTGATTTTTGCAATGTCTCTCTTGCATTCTACCATTACCGAAGGATTGCTGAGTTGCTGAGTCGCGTGTTTGAAACGGAGATTGAATAATTCCATTTTCTTTTCCGTCAGTTTATTCTGGAGCTCTTGCGTGCTCATTTCAAAAAACTTTGCGCTTTTCATTATTGTTCTCCTCCTTCGGAACTATCCGATTTCTTGACGAACTTGCACTTGATGGGAAGTTTGTTCGCCGCAAGTCTGAGAGCCTCTCTCGCGGTTTCCTCGGGGATACCCGCCATTTCGAACAATACTCTGTCGGGTTTAACAACCGCTACCCAATATTCCGGGCTGCCTTTTCCCGAACCCATTCTGGTTTCGGCGGGCTTTTTCGTAACCGGTTTATGAGGGAATATATTGACCCATACCTGTCCGCCACGTTTGATGTATCTCGTCATAGCGACACGGGCGGCTTCTATCT
>JBJETX010000098.1:0-4110 GCA_051883535.1 Christensenellales bacterium
GTGGAAACCGTATTTTCTGATTTTATATTTTTCGTAATCGGAATAAGGAATACCGTACATATATGCGTATTTAGGCATACTGAGATGGAATCCCGTGTCGAAAACGGCTACCATAGGCGTATCGGGCATAATTTCTTTGCAGGATTCTATGCAGGCGATATTTGCCGGCATATGAAGAGGTCCGAGCACCTGATTCTTCTTGCAAATCGCTATTACTGTGTCGTCGATAAGCACGCTGTCGGTAAAATCTTCTCCGCTGTGAAGAACTCTGTGTCCTACGGCTTTGATTTCCGAAACGTCCGCCACTATTCCGTGTTCCTTGTCGAGGAGCGCGGCAAGTACGAGTTTGAGCGCTTCCGTGTGATTGAGAATGGGCGCGGTAAGTTCGAACGGCTGCTTTCCTTCGGGTTCGTGTACGAGGCGCGCGTTCTGCTCCCCTATTCTTTCTACCAAACCTTTGCAAAGTCTGGTTTCCGTGTCCATTTCTATTATCTGATATTTAAGCGAACTGCTGCCCGCGTTTATTACCAATACTTTCATTTTGTCCTCCTTCGTATTTCAGCACTGTAAAGACGTAACCGCCACTACTCCGACGACGTCTTCCGACGTGCATCCTCTGCTCAGGTCGTTTACGGGTTTAGCAAAACCCTGACATACGGGACCGATCGCTTCCGCTCCCGCAAAACGCTGAACGAGTTTATAACCGATATTTCCCGCCTGTAAATCGGGGAAAATAAGCACGTTTGCCGCGCCTGCGACGTTGCTTCCCGGCGCTTTGAGTTTACCGACCGAAGCGACGAGCGCGGCGTCAGCCTGAAGTTCTCCGTCGCAGCAAAGTTCGGGTGCTTTTTCTTTTACGTAAGCGAGTGCCTCGGTTACTTTATCAACGTTTTCGTGTTTCGCGCTTCCTTTCGTGCTGAAACTGAGCAACGCGACCTTGGGTTCTTTGATTCCCGCTATGCTTACCGCGCTTTCCGCGCTTGCGATTGCGATATCGGCAAGTTGCGCCGCGGTGGGAAGAATGTTTACGGCGCAGTCCCCGAAAACGAGTACGCCGTTTTCTCCGTATTTATATCCGGGAGCGGTTTCGGGCATAGACATTATAAAACAACTGCTTACCGTACTGACTCCGGGTTTGGTTTTGATTATCTGCAAAGCGGGACGGAGAACGTCGCCCGTAGAGCGAACCGAGCCTCCGACCATTCCGTCGGCGTCGCCCGCTTTTACCATAAGACATCCGTAATAGAGGTTATCGCCCATTACGAGTTTTTCCGCCTGTTCGCGCGTCATACCTTTGGCTTTTCGGAGTTCCACGAGCAAATCTATGTATTGCGCGGTTTTCTCGCTTGTATAAGGATCGATAATTTCGATACCGTCAAGATTTCCCGCCTTGCGTAAAATAACGTCTTTTCTGCCGATAAGCGTAATTTTTGCGATTTTTCGCTCGGTTATCGCTTTGGCTGCGTTAATAATCCTCTCTTCTTCGCCTTCGGGTAAAACGATGTGCTTATACAGCGCTTTCGCTTTATCGTAAATGGAATCCATCAATTTAGACACAGTAACCTCCGTAAAATACTTTCTTTTTATAATGATTTATATTATAATTCCTTTTATAAACCATATCTAATTATATTACATTTGAAGAATAAAGCAAGCGAATAAGGAATTTTTTTATGAAAACTACGGCTATAATCTGCGAGTATAATCCGTTTACTTACGGACATATGAAACACCTCGAAAAAGCGCGTGAGGAAACGGGCGCGGATACGATAATCTGCGTTATGAGCGGTTCTTTTACCCAACGCGGAGACGCGGCTATTCTCGACAGATACCAACGCGCGGAACTCGCCGCAAGACTTGGCGCGGATATGGTTGTCGAACTTCCTCTCGTTTACGCAATTTCCCCTGCGGATAATTTCGCTTACGGCGCATTGAAAACCGTATCCGCTCTTCCCGGAGTCGAATATCTCAGTTTCGGCAGCGAATGCGGCGACGTGGATCTGATCGTCAAAGCCGCAGAGTTTTCCGAAAACGAACCCGAGGAATTCAAGCAAATCCTTACGTCGCTTCTCGCAGAGGGAAACACCTATCCCAAAGCGTATTCTATGGCTTTCGACGCTTACGCGGAGAATAATCCTTCGTATTCGGACCTGAAAGGTCTGATGAACTATCCGAACAACTGTCTCGGCGTCTGTTACGTCAAAGCGGCAAAAAAACTCGGTCTCAACATCAAATTTCACACGATTAAGCGCGAAGATAACGAAAATGCCGACGAACTCGGAGGCGAATATCCTTCCGCGTCGGCAATACGACGCGCTTTGCGCCGCGAACAATTCGAAGAAGTGAAAAAATACGTTCATCCGTATTGCTACAACTATCTGAAAGAGATAAACAGCGACGGATTGGCGTTGAACGACCTCTGCCTTTTCCGTATGAAATCGATAAACGGTTACGAACTCGAAAACTATTACGATATGGACGTAGCGGGCGGTTTGCATAACCGTCTGAAACTCGCCGCTATGGATTCGGTTACCTTCGACGAATTCCTCGAAAAAGCAAAGACGAAGAAATACACGATGGCTCGCATTAAGCGCATATGTCTTTATACGTTGTTCGATATAACGCGTCAGACTTACGAAGACGCAGTCGCCTGCCCTCCTCACGTTTACGTCCTTGCTCTCAATAAATTACGTAAAGATATTCTTCCCGAACTTAACCGTTCCTGTCAGAACGTTCTTCTTCGCTATTCGGATATAAATAAGGTGGACAAATCTCTGCGTTTTCTCGTTAAACTCGATTTCCGCGCGCAAGGAACGCTCAACCTGGTAAACCGTTCTCAATGTTTTACTAAATCTTTGGTCCTCGTATAAAAAACGTATAAAATTAAAAAAAGTTTTACATAAATTGAAAGGCTCCCGTTCGGGAGCCTTTTGAACCGATCTTACTTGCGTTGAAGTTTGATAATCGTTTTATAGTAGCCTTTCTTGATTCGTCTGCCGACGTTCGCAAGCCACGCGCCGTAAGTAAGCGGCATCGGGTTGATTTTACGAACTTTTCTCGTAACCACGATATCGTACACTATATAAATGTAGTAAAGCGCGGCGATAAGTTCAAACGCGGCGAAAACGTACATCAAGGGATCTTTGCCTACCGAACCCACTGCGGTGGAAGTATAACTTACGAACAGTTCCGTATAACTTACGTTTACGAACATCAGAACGGCAAAGACGACGAAACTGAAGTAAATTCTCTTTTCCTTATTAAGAATCGCATAAACGAGCATAAGCGCGAGAGCGATATACATAGAAACGGGGTTCATATTGTTTCCGAATACGAAAAGCATCACTATAAACGCCGTAGCCATCAGCATCAGGTTCATTCTGTTCCTGAATTTGAAATAAGCAACTCCGACGAGAGAAAGCAGGAAAATAATGAATATAACGGTAACCACGACCGAAGCCGTACTTATTTCCGCAAAGTTATTTCCGAGCATCGCCTGGAAGTTGAACGCGTTTCTGACGTAGACCGCGCCCTTATAAAGTTCAGCCCACGCTCTGTCGAAACAGTAGAACGCGTTGCCGTCGTTGATATAGTTTATATCGAACGGAACGCTCAACGCATAGAATACCACGAAACCGAGTACGAGTATTATCGATGCGGGAATGGTCTTCTTCACGTCTATAATGCATTGTAAAATCGTATAGAAAATAATTATCGGAGCGATAAACAACGCCGTCAGAGAGAACATACACGCCGCATAATAAGTCAACGCGGTTCCGAGATAATTATTTTTCAGCATAAAGTAAACCGTAAGAACGATGAGGAAAACGGTTATGCTGTCCGTATATCCCCACAGCGAACTGACGGAGAAAAAAACGGGAAGCACCGCGTATATTCCGGCGATAATCGTCGCTCCGACGTTTCCTGCGGATTTCTTTACGAGACAATATATAAGGATAACGGTTCCGACGTCCGCAAGCGAACACATAAACCTGATAAAGAACATAGTCGCGGTATAAGCGTGTCCTCCGCTTTCGAAAATTCTTCCGAGCAAACCGCATAATCCGAGGAAGTACAATTGTAACGGCGAGGACGAGTAAGCGGCGTACG
>JBJETX010000099.1:0-4065 GCA_051883535.1 Christensenellales bacterium
ATCGTCCGTTCTTATTCTCAAAGAATTCACCGAAGAATACGCAAAAGCATACTCCCCTATCGCCGTCACCGTATCGGGTATCTCGACTTCGGCGAGCGCGGAATAATAAAACGCATAACCGCCGATTTCCGTTACCGTATAATACCGATCTTCTATAATCAGCGAAATTTCGTAATCCGCTCCGCTCCTCTTTTGAGGATAGGCTAAAATTTTAGCCGTACCCGTTCCGTCGTCGTAGGAATACAGCACCCCGTCGTCGTCGGCGTAATACGCGTTGTTCCTGTTCACACTTATTTTAACGAGCGAAGAGCATCTTGCAAAGGCGTTTTCCCCTACGGAAACCACGTCTGCTCCGATTTCCGCCTTTTCCAGCCGCGAACAGTTGAAAAACGCCGCTTTCCCGATTGTCTTAACGGTATCGGGAAGATTTATTCTGCGGATTGACATACAATAATAGAACGCATTATCGCTCAGATCGGTTATCTTCGTAAGCGTAACGGTTTCCAACGTCGAAGGCACGTAACCGGCGTTGTTTTCGAATTTTTCCGCTCCGAACAACATTCCGAACACGCCGCCGTAAGGTACGGTAAGTTCGGTTAGCGACGCACAGCCGATAAACGCTCCTTCTTCCACGTATTCGACTCCGTCCGCCGCCTTTATTTCGAGAATATCGGCGCACCCGTAAAACGCGTTCGCTTCAATCGCTCCTCCGAGAACGGTTACTTTTTCCAAAGACTGCGGAACGTATTTTGCGTTATCCGCATAATTTTTTCCGCCGAAAATATATCCGATATGCGAGTTGATCGCAAGCCCTTTATCCGCTCCTACGAAAGGCAGATACGCTTCTTTGACGGAAACGCACGCTTCGAACGCGCCCTCTCCGATTTGCTCCGTCGCGCTTCCCTGTCCGAATACTACCGTGACGAGTTCTTCGCACGAAGCGAACGCTCTCTCCCCGACGATTTCTACCGAATCGGGGATAACGATTTCTCTGACGGCGGATTTCGCAAACGCGTATTTTCCGATTGTTTTTACGTTTACTCCCGTTCCGAAAGATACGGTTTCCAATCTGTCGCAACCGTAAAACGCATAATCCGCTATTTCGGTTACGTTTTGCGGCACGGTAAAGGTTCTTCCCGCGTATCCGGCAAACGCGTATTCGTTTATCGTCTCCATCAAAGATCCGTTTGCGAAAACTACGTCGACGGAAACTTTATCGAACGCGTATTTCCCCAACGAAACGGTAGCCGAAGGAATAACGATGTCGTCGGTCAGGTTGCACATCGACGCAAAAGCGTATTCTCCTACGGTTGTCGTTTCTTCGGGAATTACGGGAGAGTAAATTCCGGCGTATCCGTAAAAAGCGTAATCGTCTATGGCGGTAAGCCGCGCGTTGATCACGATATGCGAAGTAATTCCTTCGAAAGCGTTCCGCCCTATTTTCGTCACCGACGACGGAACGGTGACTTCCGCGCCTTTATATCCGACGTACGCGTAATCCGCAAGAGACCGTATCGAACCGCCGTTTTCCCATATTACGGGCATATCCGTATCCGCAAACGCGTAAGAACCTACTTCCGTCACGGACGACGGTATCGAAAGCGAATTCAGTTCCTTCGCTCCGTCAAACGCGTGTTCCCCTATCGTAGTAACCGAAGCGGGTATCGAAATTGCGTCTCCGAGATAATCGGCAAACGCGTATTCCCCTATTTCTGCGATCGACGCGTCGTCGGAAAACTCCACGCGCGCCGCCATATCCGCAAACGCGTTCTTTCCGATCGACGTGATTTTTCCGTGAAGTTTTATAGCCGCCACGGACGTTCCCGAACATTCCGCAAAAGCGTAATCGCCTATTCCGACGACGTTGAATATCGTGCTCCTTACCCTGATCGTCTCGGGTACGGCGTATTCACCGCCCGTTGCGACGAGTCCGCAAGGATATTCCAACAGGATCGCTTCGCGCACCTGTTCGCCGTTTTCCGTCTTTACGCTCGAATAAGAATACAGTATTCCCTCTTCCGAATAGAACCCGTTTCCGTTTTCAATCGCAATGTCCGTCAACCCGTAGCATCCGGCAAACGCTCCGCCGCCGAAAACCTCGAGACTTGATGGAAGCGTGATTTCCGTCAACGCGTTGCATCCGGCAAACGCTCCGAAACCGATTTCCGTAAGTCCGCTGCCGAATGTCACGTCCGCAAGGGAAACGCAGTCGCTGAACGCGTTCTTCCCTATTTTTTCCACGCTGTCGGGCACTTTCAGAACTTCAAGCGACGCGCAACCGGCAAATGCTTCGTCCTGTATTTCTTTGAGCGCGGTCGAACCGCCGTTCGTTTCGAAAACGACTTGTCTGATATACGAATTACCCGCAAACGCGGAATTCGCTATCGCCGTGGTTTTCGACGGAATAATCACGGTTTCGTTCAGAACACCGTTATATTTAATAAGCACGGTTCCGGCAAAAATCATCGTATCTTCGTCGTTTGCGATGAATTTGTTTCCCTCAAAAGCGTCTTTGCCTACTTCGGTAAGCGTTTCTTCGCTGATTTTGAAGTTTTCCAGCCGTACGGCTCCCGCAAACGCTCTTTCTCCGATTTTTTCGAGAGCGCAATCCGTGTTGTTGAATATCTTGAGTTCCGCGCAGTTTTCAAACGCTCCCGCGGCTATTTCGTACAGACGGCTGTTCCCTTCGAAAATAACCGATTGCAACGCGTAGCAACCCGAGAAAACGTTTTCGTTTATTATTTCCAGCCTGCTGCCCGCTTCCACTCTTACGGTGCATATTCCCGAATTTTCAAAAGCGGATTCTCCGATTTCCGTAACCGTAGCGGGTACGTACAGGTGGAGAACGTTGCTTTCTGCGGATTTGATTCCCGCAAAAGCGCGCGCGCCGATTACTTTCAGTTTATCGAGACTCCGTATATCGAGGAAGGACAAGCGGTAGCAATTTTCAAACGCGCTTTCCCTTATTTCCGTAACGGAAACGTTTCTCAATCCGAAGTTGAACTTCGCAATTCCCGATTCCGCAAACGCTTCTTTCCCTATCACGGTTACGCTTTCGGGAATATAAAGCGTTTCGGGCGCGTTGCTCCCGTAAAACGCTCTGTCGTTAATCGTTTTGACGGAATTCGGTATATGCAACTCTTCGAGTTCGCCGTTATAACGATAGAAAATATCGTTAATAATGACGGAATCGTCCGCGTGCAGGTTCAGCCAAGCCGTTCCGTCGAAAGCGTCGTAGGCTATCGTTCCGAGACCCGCGGAAACGCTCATATCCACCGTCGCAAGATTCTCGCAACCGCGGAAAGCCGCTTTTCCTATTTCTTTAAGCGCGGCGGAAGGCGTAAACGCAATAAGTCCACGGCAGTTTTCAAACGCGCTTTCTCCTACGATCGTCACGTCTTTCCCGAAAACGGCGTATCGTATCGCGCCGTTGGAAGCGAAGGCTTCCTTGCCTATTTCCGTTATTCCGTCGGGCACGACTACGGTTGCCGCGCCGCCGTTGTATTTAATCAGAACTTTTCCGTCGGTTTCAAAACATACCGATTCTTCCGTACCCGCAAGGTCGAACGCCGTCGGGTCGGTTCCGTCGATCGGCTTGCCGATTACGGTTTTCAGCCTGACGCATCCGTAAAACGCTCTTTCTCCTATGAATTCCAACGAATCGGGGAATTCGACCGAAGTAAGTTCTTCGCAACCGTTAAACGCGTCGGCGAGTATCGCCGTCAACGATTCCGCGCGCGAAAAATCCGCTTCGGATATAAACGGCGCGTCCGCAAACGCTCCCTGCGCGATAACGTTCACCGTCGAGGGTATCGAAACTTTTTTCGAATATCCCGTATAAGCGAGCAGAACTCCCGCCACGCAGACCATTCCGTTTTCGTCGCACGCGCTTTTATCGAAGTTGCCGAAAGCCTCCTCTCCCACGACGGAAACGGACGCTTCTCCCCCGTCGAACGCAACGCCGTCTCCGCATTCGGCAAAAGCGTAACTGCCTATCGAGACGAGATTTTTCCCGAATTTAACCTTCGTAAGGTTTTTGCATCCGCGGAACGCCCCCTCTCCTAT
>JBJETX010000100.1:0-4060 GCA_051883535.1 Christensenellales bacterium
ATCGCATATTTTTACTTGACAGGGGATAGAATAATGGTATAATTATGTTAGCAATCAAAGATAACGACTGCTAACAACGGTCAAAACGGATTGCCAGAGGTAAAATGTCTGAAGATAAACTGTCGGAAAGGAAACAAAAAATTCTCAAAGCGGTCGTTGACGAGTATATCGCCAGTGCTACGCCTATTTCCAGCGGCGAAATCAAAGCAAAGCACTTCGACAACATAAGCAGCGCGACGATCAGGAACGAATTATCCGCGTTGGAAGAGATGGGGTATCTGATTCAGCCCCATATTTCAAGCGGAAGAATTCCGTCCAAGAAGGCTTACGCGCTTTACGTAGACAAATTCATAAGGAAACAGGCTCTCAGCAAAAAGGAGATCGCCCTTATCGAAGCGTCGTTCGACAGAAGGTTCGGCGCGATCGAAGACCTTGTGAAAAGCACCGCAAAAGTAATAAGCGATATCACTAATTACACTTCGGTAATCGTTCTCAAGAATATCAACGAAGTCGTGATAAAAGCGGTAAAACTCGTCGGACTCGACGAACACAGCGCGCTCGTAGTGATAATTACCGACAGCGGAATCATAAGAGATAAAGCCATATCTTTGTCTCAACCGATTGACGAAGCGTATATCAACGACGCAAACGCTCTGATCAACAAGATCTTTTCCGGAAAAAGCGTAAGCGAAATCAAGGATAAAGAAAATATCGTAGACTCGGAACTCGCCGATTTCCGCGAACTTTTCGAGAATATAATATCAATTCTCGCGTCGTACGCCGAAAAAGACGAATCGAGCGTGTACTTCGAAGGACAGAGCAAGTTTCTCGAATCTCCCGATCAGGATCTTGCGTCGGCGAAAAACTTTCTCGAAGTTATCGACACGAAAGAGCAACTTGCCGACATCGTCGACGCCGGAGCGGAACTCGAATTCAACGTTAAAATCGGCAAAGACGAGAAAGGCGGCATAGACAAATGCGCGATAGTGACCGCAAAATACAGTTATCGCGGGAAAGAACTCGGTTGCGCGGGCGTAATCGGGCCGGAGAGAATGAATTACGGCAAAGTTATGAGCGTACTCGATTATATCAAGAAAACGCTTAACGGACTGAACGGAGGTAAAGACGGAGGTAACGATGAGTGATAAAGAAAAAACGGTTAATCAGGAAAACGAAGAACCCGTTGTGATAGAAGAGAATACCGAATGCGAAGAAGAGTGCGAACCCATCGTCATTGCGGACGAAACGCAGAAAAAAATCGACGAGTATAAGGATATCGCGCAACGCTTGCAGGCGGAATTCGATAACTATCGCAAGAGAAACAACGAGAGCGTGAGAATTGCGAGAAGCGACGGAATAAACGACGTTATATGCGCGCTGCTCGACGTGCTCGACAATTTTGAACGCGGTATCGCTTCGGTTGACGACGAAAAAGCAAAAAGCGGAATGGAACTTATTTACAAACAGATGCTTGGTTTGCTTACGAAATTCGACGTCGTGGAAATCGAAGCGCTCGGAAAGGAATTCGACCCGAAATTCCACCACGCGATCGCTCAATGCGAAGACGGCGAAAAGGCGAACACGGTAGTCGAAGTTTATCAGAAAGGATATAAAAGAAAAGATAAGGTGCTGAGAGCCAGTATGGTCAAGGTGGCACAATAAATTAAGCGAAAAGGAGATTATGTATTATGGCAAAAATAATTGGTATCGATTTAGGTACAACAAACTCTTGCGTAGCCGTTATGGAAGGCGGCGAGGCTGTGGTTATACCCAACGCGGAAGGCGGAAGAACTACCCCTTCGGTCGTAGGCTTTGCAAAAGACGGACAGAGGCTCGTCGGACAGGTTGCGAAAAGACAGGCTGTCGTAAATCCCGAAAAAACCATTTCTTCCATCAAAAGAGAGATGGGTACTTCTTACAAAGTGAATATCGACGGAAAGAGTTATACTCCTCAGGAAATTTCCGCTATGATTCTTTCCAAACTTAAAACCGACGCAGAAGCGTACCTCGGACAGAAAGTAACGCAGGCGGTTATCACCGTTCCCGCATATTTCAGCGACAGTCAGAGACAGGCGACTAAAGACGCAGGCAAAATCGCAGGACTCGAAGTTCTCAGAATAATCAACGAACCTACGGCGGCTGCGCTCAGTTACGGTCTCGATAAAGACGGAAAGAATCAGAAAATTCTTATTTACGACCTCGGCGGCGGAACGTTCGACGTAAGTATTCTCGAACTCGGAGACGGAGTTTTCGAAGTTCTCGCAACCAACGGCGATACTCGTCTCGGCGGCGACGATTTCGATAACGAGATTATGAAATGGATAGTTTCCGAATTCAAAAAGAACGAAGGAATTGATTTGTCTACCGACAAAATGGCTATGCAGAGAATCAAAGAAGCGGCTGAAAGAGCAAAAATCGAACTCAGCGGCGTTCAGAAAGCAAACATCAATCTGCCGTTCATCACCGTCGGACCGAACGGACCTCTCCATATCGATATGGATTTAACCAAAGCGAAATTCGACGATATGACGGCGTTCCTCGTCAACAAGACCATTGCTCCTACGCAACAGGCTCTTAAAGACGCTGGAAT
Source organism: Christensenellales bacterium (assembly GCA_051883535.1). Classification (GTDB taxonomy): domain Bacteria; phylum Bacillota; class Clostridia; order Christensenellales; family DTU072; genus CAG-1782. Next base: position 2,591 of record JBJETX010000100.1, read on the forward strand.
AACCGCGGCGCAGATCGACAAAGTCGTTCTCGTAGGCGGTTCTACTCGTATCCCCGCGGTTTGCGAAGCGGTTAAGAAGATGACCGGAAAAGAACCTTACAAGGGAATCAACCCCGACGAATGCGTTGCGCTCGGCGCGGCTATTCAGGGCGGCGTTCTCGCAGGCGACGTAAAAGACGTACTTCTTCTCGACGTAACTCCGTTGTCTCTCGGTATCGAGACTATGGGTGGCGTGTTCACCAAACTTATCGACCGTAACACTACGATTCCTACCAAGAAATCGCAGATATTCAGCACGGCAAGCGATAATCAGACAAGCGTTGACATTCACGTTCTGCAAGGCGAAAGAGCGATGGCTCAGGATAACAAAACGCTCGGAAGATTCGAACTTACGGGTATTCCTCCGGCAATGCGCGGCGTTCCTCAGATTGAAGTTACTTTCGATATCGACGCCAACGGTATCGTAAGCGTTACCGCTGTCGACAAGGGAACGGGTAAATCCAACAATATTACGATTACCGCGTCCACCAATCTTACCGAAGAAGATATCGACAAGGCTGTAAAAGAAGCGGAAAAATACGCGGAAGAGGACAAACAACGCAAAGAACTTATCGAACTCAAGAACAACGCGGAACAACTTATTCTTGCGATAGACAAAACGCTTGCCGAATCGGGCGACAAACTGTCCGACGAAGATAAGACGGTTCTTGAAAACGCCAACAAAGAGGCTAAAGAAAATCTGGAAAAGGCGACTACCGTAGACGAAGTAAAGAACATTACCGAAACGCTCAGCAAAGCGACCAATCCGATTTTCACGAAACTGTATCAGCAGGCTCAGGCAAATAACGGAGGACAAGCCGGGGCAAACGGCGCAGCCGACGACGGCACGATTAACATCAACCCCGACGACATTAAATAATGGCTCAGACTAACTACTACGACGTATTAGGCGTTGCCAAGACAGCGAGTGCGGACGAAATAAAGTCCGCATATCGTCGTCTTGCGAAAAAATATCATCCCGACGTTTACGCAACCGCGGATGAGAAAACAAAGAAAGACGCCGAAGCGAAATTCAAAGAAATAACTCACGCGTACGACGTTTTAAGCGATCCGCAGAAAAAAGCCGCGTACGATCAGTACGGCAGCGAAGACGGACCGACGTTCTCGGGCGGCGGAAACCCGTTCGGCGAGGGCAGTCCGTTCGGAGGCGGATTCGAAGACCTTTTCAGCAACATTTTCAGCGGCTTTACGGGCGGAGGCGGAAGAAGCGGAGGACAGGCAAGACGGGACAGAAACGGCGACGACGTCGAATGTACCGTCAATCTTACTTTCAAAGAAGCCTGTTTCGGAGTTAAGGATAAAGAGATTATCTTTAACAGAATGGATAAATGTCCTTCCTGCAACGGCACGGGCTCTAAATCCGCTACGGGCGTACAGACCTGTTCGAGATGTAACGGCACGGGAACGGTT
>JBJETX010000101.1:0-17465 GCA_051883535.1 Christensenellales bacterium
AGACTCGTATTTGGCGTATCCCGCTTTCACTCCCCTCTTGTATTCGTGATAAAGTTGCGACAGGCAGGTGGCGAGTTTACCGCTTCCCGGTCCGGGTGCGGTAACGACGACGAGAGGACGGCTCGTTTCTATATAAGGATTCGCTCCGTACCCTTCGTCGCTGACAATCGTATCCACGTCGCTGGGATAACCTTTGGTGAGTTTATGGATATAAACCTTCTCTCCCATGCGTTCGAGTTTGTTTTTGAACAGCGTCGCCGCTCTCTGCCCGCTGAACTGCGTTATCACTACGCTTCCGACGTAAATGCCTATATCCCTGAGATTTCCGACGAGGCGCAATAAATCCGCGTCGTAGGTTATACCGAAATCCGCTCTGCGTTTGTTCTGTTCGAGCGCGGGCGCGCTTATGCAGAAAATAACTTCGAGTTTGTCTTTCAGCGTAAGGAGCATTTTCGTCTTGACGTTGGGGTCGAACCCGGGCAGGATTCTCGCCGCGTGCAAATCGTCGAACAGTTTGCCGCCGAATTCAAGATAAAGTTTGTCAAAACGGTTAATCCGTTCGGTAATTTTTTCCGCTTGTTTCGAGATATACGCGGCGTTGTCAAAACCGATTTTCATTCGTTTGTCTCTCCGCTCTTACACCAAGCCCTGCGCCATCATAGCGTTGGCAACTTTCAGGAATCCCGCGATATTCGCTCCGGCAACGAGGTTTCCGTCCATACCGTATTCTTTGGCGGCGGAACTGATGTTCTTATAGATGTTCTCCATAATTCCTTTGAGTTTGGCGTCTACTTCTTCGAACGTCCAACTGTATCTCGCGCTGTTCTGGCACATTTCGAGCGCGCTGGTCGCAACGCCGCCCGCGTTTGCCGCTTTCGCGGGTCCGAAGAATACTCCGTTCGACTGGAACACTTCGATAGCGTCGGGCGTGGAAGGCATATTCGCGCCTTCGCATACGCATTTAACGCCGTTCTTTACGAGGATTTCCGCGCTTTCTTTGCTGATTTCGTTCTGCGTTGCGCAAGGAAGCGCGATATCGCATTTAATCGTCCATATTCCCGAACATCCTTCGTGATATTCCGCTTCGGGATGGCATACGAGGTATTCTTTGATTCTCTTTCTTTCGACTTCTTTAATCTTCTTGATGCAAGCGAGGTCGATACCGTTCTTGTCGTAGATATAACCGTTGCTGTCGCTCATCGCCACGACTTTTGCGCCGTAAGAAGTCGCTTTTTCGTTCGCGTAGATTGCGACGTTTCCGCTACCCGAGATAACTACGGTCTTGCCTTTGAAACTGTCGCCGTGGTCGTTGAGCAGGGCTTCGGTAAAATAGCACAGTCCGTAACCGGTCGCTTCGGTACGCGCAAGGCTTCCTCCGAAAGTAAGACCTTTACCGGTAAGAACGCCTTCGTATTTGTTGGTAAGTCTCTTGTACTGTCCGTACATAAAGCCGATTTCTCTGCCGCCTACGCCTATATCGCCCGCGGGCACGTCGACGTCCGCTCCGATATATTTGGAAAGTTCGGTCATAAAACTCTGGCAGAAACGCATTACTTCGCCGTCGCTCTTGCCGTGGGGGTCGAAGTCGCTGCCGCCCTTGCCGCCGCCGATGGGAAGTCCGGTAAGGGAGTTCTTGAATATCTGTTCAAAGCCGAGGAATTTGATTATACCTTCGTATACGGAAGGATGGAAACGCAGACCGCCCTTGTAAGGTCCGATCGCGCTGTTGAACTGGATACGGAAACCTCTGTTGATCCGTACTTTGCCGTTATCGTCAACCCACGGTACGCGGAATTTGATAATTCTTTCGGGTTCGACTATGCTCGCCATAATTCCTCTTTCGATGAATTCGGGATGTTTTTCCACAACGGGTTCGAGCGATTCGAGAACCTCTATTACCGCCTGATGAAATTCGGGCTCGTTAGGGTTTCTTTTCTTTACGTCTTCGTAAATTTCCACCAATGCTTTGTTCGTAAGTTTCATAAAAAATTTTCTCCTTGATAAAATTAAAAAGCATAATATCCGCGCGCATACGCGTATATCGGTATTTTGTATAATACCACTTCGGGCGCTCGCTTGTCAATAATATGGAAAATTTTTTTTACCGCGTTCTCCGCTCGCGGACGTTTTTCTCTTGCTTAAAAAGTCCGCCGTATCGTATAATACCGTTATGGAAAAAGTCTGTCACACTCTGCAACCCGTTTTCGACGAAAACAGCAAAGTTCTTATTCTCGGAAGCATTCCTTCCCCCGTTTCCCGCGCGAAAGGCTTTTATTACGGGCATCCGCAAAACCGTTTCTGGCGCGTTCTCGAAGCGGTTTTCAACGAGAAAATTCCCGACGATATCGACGGAAAACGCGCTTTTCTCCTCGAAAAACGCGTCGCACTCTGGGACGTAATTTCTTCCTGCGACATAACGGGCGCGTCCGACTCAAGCATAAAAAACGCCGTTCCCAACGACTTTTCCGTTATTTTCTCGATAGCCGATATAAAGCAGGTTTTTACCACGGGAAAAACGGCGCACTCCCTGTACCGCCGTTTTACGGGCGAAACGCCCGCTCTTCTTCCGAGTCCGAGTCCGGCAAACTGCGCCGTAAACTTCGACGCCCTCGTATCGGAATACTCCGTTATATTGAATTATCTGAATTAAGACCGTTTCCCTTCTTCTTTTTTGCGCGCAAAGAGTTCGTCGCAAGGCTGAAATCCCTTGACGTTTTTCCTTATAAGGCGTTCCGCCGCAAGATAAAGCGGCGTTCCGAGCGCGTACACGAAAACGCTTTGCGTCAGCAGAATGGAGAGCATATTCGCAACGTATCCCGCGTCAAAATCGAACAGCAGCCACATAAGGGGCAGAATCAACGCGTTGACAAGCACGGGAGGCAAACCTCCGAGCACGATTTTAAGCGGTTTGTTTTTCACTTTTCTCCCCACGATAAACGTAAGCAGCGAAGCGACGAGCGTCGCAAGCGAGCCGAAAATAATATCGTAAAAGCCGAACGGCGAGCCGATATTGGACAAAATACAGCCGATAAACAGCGCGGGAATACTTTCTACGTACAAAAGCGGCAGAATGGTAAGCGCTTCGCCGATACGGATTTGCAAAGGACCGTACGCAAGAGGCATACACGCATAAGTGAGCGCGACGTACAAAGCGCAGATAAGCGCGGCGCGCGCGATAACTAAAGTTCTGGATTTTTTCAAAATAAAATACCTCGGTTTTTTTATTATGAAGTGTTTACCGAAAACCTTCATTACCGCTATCTTATCACCGCCCGGTCGGCGTTGTCAAGCAAAACCTCTTGACAAATAAAACGCGCGGGTCAATAATAATATTATTAAAGCAGAATTCTGACGTAAAGGGGGTTTACGATGAAACTGTCAACAAAAATCAAATCAATCGTTCTCGTTATAGCGTTGCTTGCCGCGCTTGCGTCGGTTTTCGTCGGTTGCATACCTGCGAAACTCGAAAAAATCGTCGGCACGTACAAACTTATAATCGATACCAATCAGAAATACGAACAGGAAACGGTGGACCGAATCGAAACGTACGGCATAGAATCGTATCTCGTAATCACCGGCAACGATTACGGATATTACGTTTATAAGGATAATTATTCTTCCGTAACCTGCAAAGAAGTCAGTCTTTCCTATGCGAAAAACGACGACGACGAAATTACTTCCGTCACCTACTCGACGGGCGTATCGACCGATCAGCATTCTTTCAACGTCAACGCTCAGAAAGAAGGCACTTTCCTCGTCGCACGCTGGCCTTCCGCTTCCAAACTCATCGACGCGTTCGAGAAACAATTCAAAAAGGTAAGCGACGCAACCGACCTGTCGTACGTGAAAACGCTCTATACCGATATGCCCGTATATCCGTACGCTACGTATATTTACGACGGTATGTACTATGCGGAAATAGCCACGCCCAACGCTAATTTTGCCGATTATATCTATAAATTTTACGACGTTGACGTACCCGGCGGCAGCGCGACTTGTTATTACGCGCTTAAATCCGACAAAACACCGATTACGGAAAGAAATCTTACTCTTACGTTTACCCGTAACGAATCGACGGCAAGACCCGAGACGATGACAATCGGCGAAACCTCTTTCTCTCTCGAAAACGAATCGCCCGTACGCGAATTAACCATTCCCATTCAGGACGTGAACGCCGACGTGAAAGAATACCTGTATCAGTTCTACGACCCGGACGTTAATCCGGACGACGGATACGAGGCTTACTTCCTCGGTTTAATCGAAGAATACGAAAAATCTTTACAAGAAAAAGCCGAATAAAACCTCGCGTCAAACGCGTTAAACGCAAAAAAACGACGGACTTTCCAATCCGTCGTTTTATTTACTTTTTTGAGGCACTCCGCCACCGTTTGTGTAAACGGGCGATTAAAAGACTATTCCGTCCGTGTTTTTGTCGTATTCGGAAAAAATATCGTCGGGTTCTTCTTTGATTTCCTCAACGGGTCTGATTACGTCGTAATACGCGGCAAAAGCCGTACATTCGTAAGGAACCACCCAGAGTTCGAGAATTCCAAACGTCAGCACCGCGAGCAGATGCCATCCGATAAAACTCAGATGAAAAACGATGATTTCCCACGTTCTGCCCGCAGTAAGTTCCTTGCATTTGTCCATTGCGTCGCGGTATCCTATATGCGGATTATCCGCAAAAACGTACCCGAGCATCGAATATCTTACCGCAATGAATATTCCGGGGATAACGCAGAGTATAAGTCCGAGTACGGTATACAGCCCGGCGAGAAAATACGCTTTGATTTTTTCCTGCCAGTCGCGCTCGCGATAATAACACAGCACCGAAACCGACTGCCTGTCCTGTCCCCTCGCTACGGCAAGGTATTTCTTTTCCAGCGCCGCGTCCGCGGGCAACAGCATTATTCCCACCGCAACGCTCAGCAGACTGAGTATAGTAGTCACCGCGGCAACGACGCCGACGTCGGATAAGTTTTCTTTTAGCGCCGACGATATCGCGCCGATTACCGATTCGGGCAACCCTATAAGCACGCCCGTAAAAAACAACGCTATCCAGTTGCCTTTTATTTCCTTTTTCGCTCTTAATTTAGCCTCTATTCTGTCCCCGCGCATAATACCTCTTTAATCGTCGTATCCGCGTTTACGTCTTTGATTTCTGACGTATCTGTCTTCCGTCGCGTTCCCCGACACGTATCCTTTATTGAAGAATTCGAGAAGCAGAAGCAGAGAGCCCACCGAGAAAATCAACTGACAGATAAACGCAAGCACGCCCACTCCGCCGCATTTTTTGCAATCGTATACGAGAGTCAGTATAACGAGAATCGCGGCAAGCGCAAACAACGCGTATCCGATTTTATTTTCGTTCTGTACAAGGAAGTACCCTCCGACCACGCATCCGATCGTAATCAGCATAAGAAGTCCGCCCCAGAACAGATTCAGATTGTATCTTATTCTGAAAGACCTGTTTACAAAATGCATAATGATGCTGATTACTATCAACGCGACTATGCCGATAATTATCCATTTCCACACGTCGGCGGCAATCAAATTAGTAAGACCGTTCATTTTTTACCCTCCTGAAAGTCGTTTCCGTATTTTACGTCTTAACTACCCGTTAAGCAATAATACTCTTTATCACGGCGTCTATTCTGTGCGCCGTTTCGACAAACTGTTCCGCCGTGAAACCTTTCGTCGTCATCGCCGCGGTTCCGATTCTGACGCCGCTCGTCTGCATCGGAGAACGCGTTTCGTTGGGCACGCAGTTTTTGTTGAGCGTTATTCCCACTTTGTCGCAGGCTTCCTGTACCTGTTTTCCGCTTACGCCTTTATCCGTAAGGTCGACGAGGAACAAGTGATTGTCCGTTCCTCCCGTGACGACTTTATATCCCATTTTTATGAACTCTTCAGCCATAACGCGACAATTACGGACTACGTTGCCGATATATTCTTTATATTCGGGGCGCAACGCTTCTTCCGCGGCTATCGCTTTGCCTGCGATAACGTGCTGCAAGGGTCCTCCCTGCGTGCCTGGGAAAATCGCGCTGTCGATTTTTTTCGCAAGTTCCTCTTTGCAGAAAATAAGTCCGCCTCTCGGTCCGCGGAGCGTTTTATGCGTGGTGGTCGTGACGATGTCGGCGTATCCGAACGGCGTGGGATGATACCCCGTCGCAACGAGACCCGCTATATGCGCTATGTCCACCATAAGGAGCGCGCCCGATTCTTTTGCAATCGCCGCAAATTTTTCAAAGTCAATAACGCGCGAATACGCGCTTGCGCCGGCAACTATCAGTTTCGGTCTGATTTCAAGCGCTTTCCTTCTCGCGTCCTCGTAATCTATATACCCTCTTTCGTCCACGCCGTAAAAGGAAAAATCGTACAGTTTTCCGCTCGCGTTCACCGCCGACCCGTGCGTAAGGTGACTTCCGTTGTTGAGTTCCATACTGAGCACTTTGTCGCCCGGAGACAGTATCGCCTGATACGAGGCGAGATTCGCGCTCGAACCGCTGTGCGGCTGAACGTTGACGTGATAGTCGGTATCGAATACTTTCCGCCACATTTCGATGCAATAGGTTTCGATTTCGTCCACGACTTCGCATCCGCCGTAATATCTCTTTCCCGGATATCCTTCGCTGTATTTATTGGTAAGGCAACTTCCGACCGCCCTCATAACGTCTTCGCTACAAAAATTTTCGCTTGCAATCAATTCTACGTTGCGGCTTTGCCTTTCTTCTTCTTTCTTTATCAAATCAAATACTTTACTCAATGGTCTTTCTCCTGTGTCCGTCCTCTTTAATCCGTACTTTAATTATAACAGAACTTAAAAAAAACGCAACCGTATAATAAGGATATTACCTTTCGTTTGTAATCCTTTTCGTTTTGTGATATAATGGAAAAAATCAAAAAAGCGGTTTTGGGAGTCGGATATGAAAATAACGTATATAGAACACGCCTGCGTAATGCTCGAACATAACGGAACGACGGTCGTCATAGACCCGTTTACGCAAAACACGGACGCCGTAATCCGCGCGTATCCTCAGTTTATGCATCCGGATTATATAGCGCTGACCCACGGGCACGACGACCATACGGGCGCGCTTACCGCCATCGCCGGCAAGAACACCGCGATAATCGGCATAGTGGAAATCTGCTCGTACCTCGCTTCTCACGGTTTTACGAATACTTACGGTATGAACTTCGGCGGAACGCTCGACTTCGGGGACGTTTCTTTTTCCCTCGTCCGCGCGGTTCACAGTTCTTCGGACAAAGGCGTTTATCTCGGCGAAGCGGGCGGTTTCGTCGTGAAAATCGGCAATCAGACGGTATACCATGCCGGCGATACCGACGTATTTTCCGATATGGCTCTTATCAACCGTTTCCACCGCCCGACGATAGGTCTTATTCCGATCGGCGGCAGATTTACTATGGACGAAGAAAAAGCGGCTTTCGCGTGCAACGAATACTTCGGTTTCGATACCGTTATCCCGATTCACTACGACACGTTCCCGCCGATAAAAGCGGACGCGGAGCGTTTCGCTTCCCTCGTAAACTGCAAAACCCTGATACTTAAACCGTCGGAAAGCGCGGAATTTAATTGACATTTACCTTTAAGCGGTGTATATTTGAATAATTTTCTTTAACGGAGGTTTACGGAAAATGAAAATAGATATTTTTTCGGGCTTTCTCGGAGCGGGTAAAACCACTCTGATCAAGAAACTGATAAAAGAGGCTTACGTCGGCGAAAAAGTCGTCCTCATAGAAAACGAGTTCGGCGAAATCGGCGTAGACGGCGGCTTTTTACGCGACGCCGGCGTGGAAATAACCGAAATGAACAGCGGTTGCATTTGTTGCAGTCTCGTAGGCGATTTTGCCAAAGCGTTGAAAAAAGTAACCGAAGATTACGATCCCGACAGAATCATAATCGAGCCTTCGGGCGTAGGCAAACTCAGCGACGTGGAAAAAGCGGTGGAAAAAGGTCTTGACGGCGCGCCTATCAACACGAAAACCACCGTCGTAAACGTTAAAAAATGCCTTATGTACGCGAAAAACTTCGGCGAATTCTTCCTCGACCAACTTGAAAACGCGGATTGCGTAGTCCTCAGTCATACCGACGACGCTTCCGAAGCAAAAACGGCGGAATGTCTCGCGTTCGTAAAGGAACGCAATCCCGACGCCTCGGTAATCGCTTCCCCCCTGAACGAACTCGACGGCAAAGAAATTCTTTCGGCAATGGAAAACCGTTCTTCGGCGAAAAAAATGGCGGACGAACTCCTATCGGAACACGAAAAACACGAATGTTGCCATCATCACCACGACGAGGACGAAGACGAGCACGAGCATTGCCGTCATCATCACGACGAGGACGAAGACGAAGACGAACATTGCCGTCATCATCACCACGACGACGACGAAGACGAGCACGAACATTGCTGTCATCATCACGACGAAGACGAAGACGAAGACGAGCACGAGCATTGCTGTCATCATCATCACGACGAAGACGAGCACGAGCATTGCTGTCATCACCACGACGAGGACGGACACGAACATCATCATCACCACCACGGACACGACGCGGACGAAGTGTTCGTTTCCTGGGGCAAGGAAACCACGGCGACTTATACGAAAGAACGCCTTGAAGGCATCCTTGCCGCGCTGTCGGACGAAGAAAAATTCGGAACGGTTCTCCGCGCAAAGGGTATCGTACGCGGCAGCGGAGAATGGTTGCATTTCGATTACATTCCCGACGGAACGGACGTGCGTAGCGGAAGCGCGGACGTCGTCGGCAAGATATGCGTTATCGGAAGCAAACTCAACGAAAACGCTCTCTGCGAACTTTTCGGACTTTAAGAGGTAAATAATGCGCGAAGTCGGAGTTTATATTTTCTGCGGATTTCTTGAAGCGGGAAAAACGAGTTTTATTTCCAACGCGCTTGCGAGCGACGAACTCGATACGGGCGAAAAGACCGCTTTATTCGTTTTCGAGGACGGCGAAGAAGAGTATGAAGAGGCAAAACTGAAAAACACGGACGTTTTCCACCTTGACAAAAACTCTCTCACGCTTGCAAAAATGACGAAAACGGAAAGAGACGGCGACTATACGAGAATTTTCGTCGAATACAACGGAATGTGGGAACTCGGCGACTTTCTCGACGTTATGCCCGAAAATTGGGTCGTTTGCCAGATTATGGCTATTTTCGATTGCACGAATATACTTATTTACAACGCGAATATGCGTCAGCAGGTTTTCGATAAAATCCAATACGCCGACCTTATCGTCTTTAACCGCTACAAAAGCGGAGAAGATAAGACGCCTTACCATAAACTCGTCAGAGGCGTTTCCCGAAACAACGACATTATTTACGAAAACGAGCGCAGAGAGATAGAACGCGACGATATAGAAGACCCGTTGCCTTTCGACGTAAACGCGCCCGTTATCGAAATTGAGGACAGAGATTACGCGTATTTTTATCGTGAACTTACGGAAAATATGCGCGCGTATCACGGAAAAACCGTCCGTTTCTTATGCGTAACCGCGTATGACAGAAGCCTCGGCAAAAGCACCGTAGTCGTCGGCAGGCATATTATGACTTGCTGTGAAGCGGATACCAAATACTGCGGTTTGGTGTGCGAACATAACGGTTCACGCTCTTTCACTACGGGAGAATGGTATTACCTGACCGCAAAAATCTGCGTCGCAAAACACAAAGTTTACGGCGGCGAATGTCCCGTCCTGCTCGGACTGAAGTTTGAAAAAGCCTCCGAACCCGAGCCCGAAGACGTGGTTACGACCTTCTATTGATTTTTGCGAAAAAACTTAATTTCTGCCAAAACGCGAAAAAACGCTTGTCATAGCGCGTAAGTTATGATAAAATAATTTGGCAATATCGAATATTACTTTTAAGGAGTTACTGATAGATGTTTGGTTTGATTGCGGCGACCGCCGCGGACGTATATTTCGGATTCTGCATCGCTTTTATGGTGCTGTTGCTTCTTGCTTCCATAGCGATGATTATTATCGTTCTTATGCAGCGCGGCACCGATAACAACGGTATGAGCGCGATAACCGGCGGAACGGATACGTTCTTCGGCAGACATAAATCGAGAAGTATCGACGGAAAATTCAAACTCGCCACGATTATCGTCGCGTCGAGTATGCTCGTCTTTTCCATTCTCTTCTTCGTGTTCCAGGTTCTGCTTCACCAACTCGGATAAAAAAAACCGAAAATAATTAAAGAACTGTTTCCGATTTATCCGGAAACAGTTCTTTTTTTACGCCTTCAAAACTCCTTTTCTATTTCTCTTCTTCTGCTTTCTCGGGATAATAGTTTACCGTTATATCCGTATCTTTGAGCGGCGGATTGTCTTTATCAAGGCTCAGTCTGTAAGGCAAAGTTATCTCCGTAATCCGCGTTCCCGCAAACGCGTCCTTTCCGAAAGCCTGGATTTTACTGTCTTCCCCTACGTTGAATTCGGCAAGGCGCGCGCAGTCCATAAACGCTTCTTCGTTGATTTCCACGGTTGCGTCGGGCAAATCCACCGATTCCAACGACTGACACCCGACGAACGCCCGACTGTTGATAAAGCAGAGCGACGACGGCAATTTTACCGTCCTGAGAGCGAGGCAGTTAGTAAACGCTCTCGTCCGTATCCATATTATTCCGTCGGGTAAACTTACGTTTTCCAACGCGGTGCACTGATAGAAGAATTCGCTTGCAATCGTATCGGTAACGCTCCCCTCTTCGAAAATAACGCTGACGAGGCTCTGACAGTTAGCGAACCCCCTCGGGCTGTCGAGAACGTAACAGTTCGGAATCGTCACCGACGATATCGACGTTCCTTCAAACGCTTTGTTCGCCATTCTCCTTACCGGTAAACCCTGATAATTGTTGGGTAAAACGAGCGCGCCGACGAGATTATCCTTGTCTTTCGCTTCAATAATATAAAACTCGTTTCCGTAATTGTCCTCGGATTTGGTAAAATTAAAATGCGCGTATGACGTCGGGTTTACGGTATTTTTTACCCATTTTGCATACAGAACCATATTATTTTTGAGTTTTTCGTTTTGTTTCCAGTTATAAAAAACCGTTCTCTCCTCATCCGTACACCAGCCGACGAACGTATATCCGTCTTTTACAGGATTGGCGGGTTTCGGCGGAATAGTGTCGGAATTGCCGTTATAATCCGCAATCTCCGACCCTCCGTCGGTGTCGAAACTAATCGTGTACGCGATGGGTTTCTCGGTATATACGTATTCGCTGTAAACGGGAATGTTTTCCGTCACGTCGGTAAGGTATTCGGGGATAAGTTCCGAGGCTTCCCCGTCGGCTTCGTATACGACCCAGCGTTTGGATACGATTTCCGTAAAATGTCCTTCGCTCGAAGCGGTGTATCTGTCGGGCAGTTCGGGAACTCTGTCAAAACTCAGACTGCCGCCGTACGGTACGATAAACCGTTCGACCACTTCTCCGTTCGCGTGCATAAACGTAATTACGCGATCGGCTTTTTCCGCTACAACCGTAAAAGATTTAACCTGACTTACCGGCTCTCCGTCAATCGTTCCGTAAAGTCGCACTACGATAGAATAAGTCTTCTCTTTTTCTACGGTTATCGAACGGTTGTTGTTGACCGTTACGGGCGTATTCGCAGGCATTAAGTATGCGTTCACCGCAACGGACAAATCGTATTTCATTTCGTAATCCGAAAACTTGTTCACGGTATAAGGAAGGTAATACTCGCCCGCGGCTGCGCCCTCTACGTCCTCCGCCACGATATACAAATCGGACGGAAACGCTTTTTCCGCGCATCCGGTAAATATCGCCGCCGTTAATACGACAAGTAAAAAAATCAGTAATTTCTTCTTCATTTTAACGTAAACAGTATACCGCAATTTGCTGTTTTTGTAAAGATAACAACGGTTTTTCAAGACTTGATAAAGAAAAACGCCGCAAAACGGTTGCGGCGTGAAACTTTCCGTCCGGATAAAACCCGGTTTACGGCGTACGGCTACTCGGCTACGACCGCAATGCGGATTTTCGCCACGGTTTCTTTATAACACCATACTTCGGCGTCGTATTCGCCTACGCTCTTTATAGCGGCGGGAACGGTGATTTTCTTTTTGTCTACGGTAAAGCCCATTCCTGCCAGCGCGCCCGCGACGTCCGCAGAGGTTACGCTTCCGTACATCTTGCCTTCAAAACATTTTACGGGAACTTTTACCGTCGTTCCGTTGATTTTTCCGTACAACGCCAACGCTTCGGCTTTTTCTTCCGCTTTTCTCTTCTCTTCGTTCGCTATACGCTGATTGCGTTCGTTCTGAGCGTCCTTGGTCGCCGCCTGCGCCATTTTCTTAGGTATAAGAAAATTCTTCGCGTATCCGTCGTTGACTTCGGCAATATCGCCTTTCTTTCCTATCGGTTTAACGTCCTGCAATAATATAACTTTCATACTTGTTTCTCCGTAAGTTATTTTCCACTAAATTATATATAAATGCGCGCGATATGTCAAGCAAAGCCCGTCCAAGTGATTGTCTTTGAATATTTTTTCAAGGTTTTAAGATACTACAACCGAAAAAAGGAGAATACGAAAATGATGCAACTCAAATGTACTACGAGCAACTGTCAACATAATCTCAAATGCCATTGCAACGCGGGCGTGATAAGCATTACCGACAAAGCCGTATGCGACAGTAAAATAAAAAGAGCCGGCGGCGCTCTGGAACAGACTTTCCGCGAACTCGAAGCGGGCGACGAACTTCTCAACGACGCGCCGAGCGCGGTAAGATGCGACGCCGTGTGCGTTTATAACGAAGAAGGATACTGCCGCTCAACGAGCCTTCTTGTAAGCGATAATATGCTCAACACGAAATGCGCAACGAGAATTAAACCGTAACGAGGCGGAAGTACAAATAAAAAAGCGGACGTCAAGTCCGTTTTTTATTTGCCAAAAATAAGGTGTTCCCGTTGAAAGCGCGCGCTTTCAACGGGAAATAATCGTATAAGAAGATTACTTAATTTCTACTTCTGCGCCGGCTGCTTTGAGTTTTTCGGCGAGTTCGTCGGCAACTTCTTTGCTTACGCCTTCTTTAACCGCTTTGGGCGCACCGTCAACCATCGCTTTCGCGTCTACGAGTCCGAGTCCGGTCGCTTCTCTTACAGCCTTGATAACGGCGATCTTGTTCGCGCCGGCTGCTTTGAGGATAACGTCAAATTCGGTCTTTTCTTCTTCAGCCGCAGCCGCAGGAGCCGCCGCCGCGCCGCCCGCAACAGCCATAGGAGCCGCCGCGCTTACGCCGAATTCTTCTTCGAGAGCCTTAACGAGGTCGTTAAGTTCGAGAACGGTCATAGATTTAACTTCTTCGATAATTTTAGCGATATCTGCCATTTTTTAATTCCTCCGTTATTTTTTAAGATATTATTCGGCTTTTTCCGCAATAGCGGCGATACATCTCGCAAATCTCGAAACAGGCGACTGCAACAGTCCGAGAATCTGAGAAATAAGACCTTCTTTGCTGGGCAAGGTAGCCAGAACCTTACATCCTTCTTCGTCAAGATATTTACCGTCTACAAAACCGCATTTAACAGCCATTTTCTTATACGCTTTCGCTTTGTCCATGGCAATTTTTGCGGGAGCGGCAATATCGGTCGAGCCCAACGCGATAGCCGTGGGTCCGTTAAGCGCGTCGTCGAACTGATTGTATCCCAGTTCGTTCAAAGCGATTTTCATAAGTCTGTTCTTGTAAACGTGATAACTCACGCCCGACTTACGGAATTCGTTACGCAGTTCGGTGTCCTCGGCGACCGTCAAGCCCTTATAGTCAACCAAAACGAAAGAACTCGCTTTTTCAAGTTTTTCTTTGATTTCGGTTACTTTTTCGACTTTCGCATCTCTAAACGCTGACATCTGATAACCTCCTTAAAGTTTATGCATATACCCTTTTTGGCAATAGGCTTGTTTATTTCCGTCCGCCACGCGGGCGAACAAACAAAAACTCCGTACGCGTTCAAAGACGTACGGAGTAACGTTACTTAATTATAAGCAAGTGTCAATCCCGTTCTGTGCAGGTTCCTTACGGATTTACGCTTTCGCACCGATGCAGTCTTTGAACAAGTTTTCGTTTTTGCTCTCTTATTATATACGCTCGTTTTTTTTATGTCAAGCGAATTTATTCCTATTTCAGAATTTCCAAACGGATACCCATCCGGCTCATCTTATATTTTAATCCCATCTGAAAAATTCTGTCTTCGGGAAAATCAACGATACCCTCTTTAAGTTGCTCGGAATCGCTGTAAAAGAAACACGCGATTTTACCGTCGTAATATACGCTCATCTTTTGCCTTTCTTCCAATCCGCGTATTTTTTCGACCGCCTCTGCCGATATAACGATATCTTCGTCAATTACGTTGATTACGTCGTCCTGCGTCGCATAAGTTTTCATATCGTCGAATCCGATTATCTTCATATCAAACGCGCCTACTGCCTGTTCAAGATATTTTGCCGCTTTCCCTACGTTATAATCTTCGTAACATTTAACCGAAACGCACGCGTATTCCGCTCCGAGCCGCTCTTTCATCGACACGGAAACGTCGTTTATTCCGCATCCTTCCGCATATTCTTGCAACGCGTTGCAGACGTCGGTCTTTTGTTTCGCCGTCAAAACGCCGTTTTCGGAGACGGGATTGACATACACGCTGTCAAGCAGATATACCTTGGTGATTTTTTCCGAACCGAGATAATTTTCCGAATACATATCGAACATATATCCGTCCGCGCCGTCCACAAATACGTCCGCGCCCACGGACAAAACGCCGTTCCCGACGGTGCCGCTCGCATATTTTTCCGTTTCTCCCGCAAACTCGGTTTTCAGAACTATTTCGCCGTTTTTAACCGAGTAATTGCCTCCCTGCGACAAACTGTTGAGCCATTCGCCTTGATATAGTTTTATCCAGAACTCGGATTGATACCCCAAAGCGGAATAATAATAATACGTTCCGTCGTAAGCGGAGGCTTTCTCCGACTCGTCGGAATTATTGCCGTTAAGCAAGGAACAACCGCCGAAAGAAACTGCCGTAATTATGCAAAAAAACGCAACTATCGCAAAAATCCGCTTATTTTTCATCGCCTATTTTCTCCTTATATATCACTAATTTTTATTATAGTAACAATTTTTGTTACTGTCAAGTATTGAATAACATATTTTGTTACAATCTAACCGATATGGAATTTGCGGAAAGGCTCAAAGAATTGCGTGTTGAAGCGCACGAATCTCAGGAAGCGGTCGGGAAAGTCGTCAATATGTCCAAAATGGCGATTTCGCATTGGGAAAGCGGACACAGCGAACCGAGCATTTCGCAATTAAAAATTCTCGCGCGGCATTTTAACGTAACCGTGGGTTATCTCGTGGGAACGGACGAATGAAGTATATGAAAAAAACGCAGCGTTTGCTGCGCTTTTTTCATATACTATTATTCCTTCCTTTGGCATATCCTGCAGTTGTGTTCCTGCAAGAAATATTCCCCTGGCGCCTTTCACATATTATGATGATAATCGTATACGACTTTGTTGCGATTATGATTAACAATCAAATCAATATGCGACTCTCATTTTCCATATCTCTATAAATTTTTTTAATAATTATATAAAATATAGAATGGTGTCAGTCCGCCAGTTGGTAATCGTGGAATAACTTACCAAACCCAATCCGTCCTTCCACCACGCAGCTATCTCATATACTGTTACTATTTCGATTGAACTGATTTTTTTATTTTGGTTTATTTTAAACCCCGTTACGGCCAAAACGTCAATGTATGAATTCTTATTTTTGCCATTGCAAATATTAGTCGCATATCCTTGTTCCGTTGTGCCGTCCAAATATGTAGCATTTATATATACTGCGCCTTTACCTATTCTGCCTGCTATTGTAGTATCCTTTACCACTCCGTTATATGTATCATCCGATAAAGTGGCGTTATATACTCTCGACCCGCTTATCTTATATACTTCAATGTTCTCGATATCCTGAACAAGCTTTAATCCCAAAGCAAAATCTCCGACTATCTGATATTTCTCATTACTCTGAGCCGTTCCGTTAATTATCAATTGAAATAATTGTTTGTTTATCTCGTTTTGAGCTACTGTGTCATTCCATGGGTCCGCCGTGTTAAAATGATTATTATCTTTACAGTTCTTAGGTATTAAATCCATTGTTGCTGTTTTAGCCGGAGCAGACTCGGGCGGTGTCATTTTGTTCACAAGTGCATTGCTTAGCGAGATTGCTCTTTCATTAAATTCATTCTCAAGCATTTTGGCTACGTCAGAAAACTCATCCGGAAAATATGTCCATATAGGTACAAGTCCTCTGTCCGCAACATCTACAACCCGATAATTGCTCTCGTCTTTCATCGATTCAACCCAATTGGGATAACTTTGAGCAAAACTGTCAAACGTAAGCGCTGTGAGCGGTGTTTTCCCTATACTTTCGATGTATAATTTCGTGGTTCGAGTTTGAGTATCATTCCTATACTTAGCATTCATTTCCGCAGCAAACTCCGTAGCCCCAGACACACTGTTTCCGTTATATGACATCTTTGCATTAAGTTTATTCTCAAGTTCAACCCCTATTTCAGCGGAATTAATCGTATCACGAGAAAACGTAGCGTAATACACCTCCGTCATTCCTCCATATGAAACAGCCATCGTTAAATGCGTTCCGTATCTATTAAAAAAAGTTTCCGCAGACAATCTCCCGGCTCTGATATTCTCGATATCCGCTATGGCGTATTCGGATATTTTATCACTATAAGCCCTCGGTTGCTGATAATCTTTCATCTGATAGTTTTTTCCCACAATATAGTGGTTCATTATAAAATAATATTGATTAATATGATTCTGCGTTTCTATAGCATTGGAAAGAGAAAATTTTTCTTCAAACCCGGCAGTAAACATTCCTCCGAAAACCGACATATTTCCCGAGTTGCCATAAACAAGTTTTGAATTAATGCTTACTATTTCGTCATTAATGCTCTCCTTTGAGGTGGCTTTAGAGCGAGAAGAGCCTATACTATAACTCCCTACATTGTTCACCGTAAATAATGATTCGTCGAAAAATGCCGCGGAGCGTACTTCTCCGACCGCATTTTTGGCAGTAAGCGCATTTACGCCATACCCAAGCCCGGATTCGTATAATTCGTTTGCTAAATTTGAATCGGTTACCTGTTGTGTCTCCGTAGGCGGCTCCTGCGCCTGATCATCAAGAGAATTTGATGAGGATTTCTGTATCGCTACATAATCAATTGTAGTTGATTTTTCACTGCTTAATTTCAGATAACCGTCTCCTTTGGCTTTAACACACACTTTATAAGTCTGCCCTACGACGAGATTTAACTCTGTAAGAGCAAACGGACTTACGCCTGAATACTCATCGTCATTCACATAAACTAAATAACCAATAGCTCCATCTACGC
>JBJETX010000102.1:0-17321 GCA_051883535.1 Christensenellales bacterium
TTCCCCTCCGTTTATTTTATAAATCTTGTCGTATTGCATGAACGTTCCTTCCGGCGCGTCGGAAACCGCGGAAACGTAAATTACGGTCTGCGTCTGCGTGTTAAGTATGCCCGTCGATATAGTTCCTTGCGAAACTTCTATCGGGAAACTCGCTCTGCCTTTGATATAACCGTATTCCGTAAGGTCTTCGTATACCGACTTGGCGGTGTTGCCCGGAATGGCAAAACAGATTCCTTCGATTTCTTCGTCCGTCGTTTTCGCGTTTACCACGCCGATAAGTTCTCCGCGCATATTGAAAAGTCCGCCGCCCGAATTACCCGGGTTTATCGCCGTGTCCGTCTGTAAAAGCGTCATCGCGTAGTTGCCTACGGTTATCTTTCTGCCCGTTGCCGAAAGTATTCCTTTCGTAACCGTGCCGCCGAGACTGCCGAGAGGATTGCCGATGGCAATCAGGTCTTCTCCGATTTTCAGCGAGTCGCTGTTTCCCCATACGGCAACTTTCAGGGTGCTTTCCGACGTGATCTTCACTACGGCGACGTCAGCCGAATCGTCGGTCGCTACGAGCGTTGCGGAATATGTTTCGCCCGAACGCGTTCTCGCGGTAATCTCGTTCGCTCCGTCAATGACGTGATTGTTCGTAATGACGTAATACGTCGACGCGCTCTTTCCCACGATGACTCCGCTGCCCGCGCCGGAAACGATATACTGTTTACCCCATTGCGTCGTTATCGACTCCGTGCTTATTTCCACTACCGTATCGGCAACCGCGCTTACGACTTCCGCGGTGGAACTGTATACGGTCGATTCCGTGGAAGCATACGAAACCACGGCGGATTCGGAGGACGGAGAGGACGCTTTTCCGGCATAGTAACAGCCTACGCCCGTTCCCGCGATAACGAGAAGAACGGAGCATACGACGGCTCCTATAATTAAACTTGCTTTCTTCGTGCGCATAAAACCTCCGCAAAAAGTGTTTGAAATTGTCTTAAATTAAAAGAAAACTTCCGATTTTTATACTCTTTTGCTTGTAAATATTATAAATCCGCAAATAACCGTTGTCAATGTAGGTTAAGCAAACTTAAAGGAAAAAACGACGCATAGCAACGCGTCGTTTTTCTTATCGATATTAATATCTATCAATAGTTTTCCTTGCGCACTTCGAAGAAACTCTGCGGATGCGCGCATACGGGGCACATCTGAGGAGCCTTTTTGCCGATTACGATATGTCCGCAGTTGCGGCATTCCCACATCGTGATTTCGCTCTTTTCGAAAACGGCTTTCATTTCGACGTTGTTAAGCAACGCGCGATAACGTTCTTCGTGTTTCTTTTCGATCGCCGCTACCATACGGAATTTCGCCGCGAGTTCTACGAATCCTTCTTCCTGCGCTTCTTTGGCAAAAGTGTCGTACATATCCGTCCACTCGTAATTTTCTCCTTCGGCTGCCGCGAGA
Organism: Christensenellales bacterium; assembly: GCA_051883535.1. Classification (GTDB taxonomy): domain Bacteria; phylum Bacillota; class Clostridia; order Christensenellales; family DTU072; genus CAG-1782. The sequence continues at coordinate 1,453 of JBJETX010000102.1, forward strand.
AGATTTGCCGCGGTGTCTCCGAGTTCGCCCAACGCTTTGAACCAAAGTTTGGCGTGTTCTTTTTCGTTGTCCGCAGTTTTCAGGAAAATTTCGGCTATCTGTTCGTAACCTTCTTTCTTGGCAACGGAGGCAAAATAGGTATATTTGTTCCTTGCCTGGCTTTCTCCCGCAAACGCGGTCATCAGATTCTTCTCGGTCTTGCTTCCTTTAAGTTCCATTGTTAATTCTCCTTTATTTTTTTATTTCGTACGATTGTTTTTGCAATCGTCACAGACGTAATATACGTTCAGGTCGTACGACTCGGCGTGTACGCCCGTATTGCGAAGAACGACGTCGGCTATTCCTTCGCTCGGGAAATCGGTGATTTTACGGCATTTTTCGCAAACGAGGTGTCCGTGCGGCATAAACGCCTTGTCAAATCTGTCTTTCCCGTCGGACGAGGACATTCTTCTTATCGCGCTTTCTTCGCAAAGCGCGTTCAGATTGTTGTATACGGTTGCAAGCGAGATTTTCTCCGAACGCTTTTTCGCTTCGAGAAAAACTTCTTCCGCCGTCAGATGCCCGCCGCTCTCCGTCAATATATCGATTATCAGTTGTTTATTTTTAGTCATTTTTAGAATTATTCTAATTCTATTTTACAATAATTATTTTTTTTGTCAAGCGGTTTTTTATTTTTAAGGTAAGTTTCGGGCAGCGACTGCGGCGCGTAAACTCAATGTGATTGACAAGGGAAAAAAATATGTATTATAATTTATTAAAACAAAACGTAATTTACAAAGAGGAGAATTACATATGGGCATACTGAAACTTATAGAGTGGAAAGACGCTTCCGCCGACACGATAGTTTACAGGCTGGACATAGGCAAAGATTATATTACGAGAGGGTCGAAACTGACGGTGCGAGAAGGTCAGGCTTGCGTATTCTGCCATAAAGGGAAAATGGCGGACGTATTCCTTCCGGGGTTCTACACGCTGGATACGGATAACGTGCCTTTCCTTACTAAACTTATGTCTTGGAAGTACGGTTTCGAGTCGCCGTTCAAATCGGACGTCTTTTTCGTAAACACGAGACAGTTTACAAATCAGCGTTGGGGAACGAAAAATCCCATAATCATACGCGACGCGGATTACGGCGCGGTCAGAGTGCGCGCTTTCGGAACGTTCGCGTTCAAAGTCAGCGACGCGTATCTCTTTATGAAAGAGTTGTCGGGGACGGTGCCTTCGTACAGGACTTCGGATATATCCGAGTGGCTCAGAAGTATGGTGGTTACGAGGATAACCGATATTATCGGGGAAAGCAAGATACCCGTTCTCGATATGGCGGGCAATCTCGTCGAACTCGGAGAAATCGTTGCTAAACAACTCTGCGTTTCGCTTGCCGACGCGGGAATAGAAATCAGCGCGTTCAATTTTGAAAACTTTTCTATGCCCGAGGCTTTGGAAAAGGCTCTCGACGAAAGCGCGACGCTGGGAATTCTCGGAAAAAATATGGACGTATACCTCAAAAAAGCGCAGGCTGACGCGTTGCGTGACGCCGCGCGTAATCCCGGAATGGCTGGAACCGCTATGGGCGCGGGTATGGGCGTCGGAATGGGAATGCAAATGGGACAGGTTTTCGGAGGAATGGCGGCGGGAGCAGGCGTCGCGGCGGATGAAAAAATCAAATGCCCGTCCTGCAGAACGGAAATCAGCGCGAAAAGTAAGTTCTGCCCCGAATGCGGATACGCCATAAAAACCGTATGTCCTTCCTGCGGAACGAAGTTCAAAGCGGGGACGAAGTTCTGTCCCGAATGCGGAGGTAAAATTTAATGTCCGCAGGGCTTGACCTTAACGACGATTTATTCAATCCGACGGAGAAAGACGGAAAAAACGCCGCGACGGAAACGGCAAAATGTCCTTCCTGCGGAGCGAATCTCGTATATTCTCCCGAAACGCGCGGACTGAAATGTCCGTATTGCGGAACGGAAGAGAAACTCGCGCAGAACAATTTCTGCGACGAACAGGATATAGACAGGTTGTTTGCCGACAGAAGTAACGAATGGGCGTCGGAAACCAAGGTTTTCCGTTGTAAAAACTGCGGAGCGACGACGGTTATTTCCCGTAAAGAACTCACTAAACAATGCGCGTTCTGCGGTACGAGCAATATAGTGGAACTGACGGATATGTCCGGGATGAGACCCGACGCCGTACTGCCTTTTCTCCTGACGAAAGAGAATGCCGGCGACAAACTCCGCGAGTGGGCAAAGCGTAAAGCGTTCGCCCCGGGAAAGTTCCGTAAAGCGGTAAAACCGGAAGAGATATACGGCAACTACTCGCCGTCGTTTACTTTCGATACCGATACGGTAAGTAATTACAGCGGTACGCTCGGACGATACTATTATACTTCGCATACGGTAAACGGAAAGACCGTGCGAACGCAGCATATAAGGTATTTTCCCATAAGCGGGACGCATAAAGTCAGTTTTGACGACGTGCTTATTCAGGCTTCGGACAATATTCCGCAAAGCACGCTCGACAAACTTCAACCGTTCGATACCAACGGTTCGCAGAAATACTCGGCGGATTATATGTACGGATTCTCGGCTACGCAATACAACAAAGACGGGCGGGAATGCTGGCAGACGGCGAAAAAACTTATGTATAACGAGGTCAAATCGCAGATTCTGTCGAGGTACAATTACGACGTAATAAGATCGTTCAACGTAAATATGAATTGCCGTAACGTCACCTATAAGTACGTTCTGCTGCCGCTTTACGTCGGACATTATAAATTCAATAAAAAACTGTACAACTTTTTCGTCAACGGAAGGAACGGAAAGGTTGCGGGAAAATCGCCCGTATCACCGATAAAAGTCGGCGCGCTCGTACTCGGAATACTTGCGGCGATATTCCTGCTTGCATATATGTTTGTCGTATACGGAGGGTAAGAAAATGGATACCGAACAAATTATAATCATAGTAGAAAGCGTGGTGCTTGCGATAATGATTGCCGTAGTCGCGGCGTTGCTCGTCAAACGCGCGAGAAAACCGAAAGCGAAAGCGGACAACGTAATCGTTAAAAACGGAGTGCGCTACACGCGCGACGAGATGGAAACGACGGAAAGCGGAGAGGTAAAAATCACCCATTCCACGGGCGATATCGTATTGGAGAGGGGTATTACTTACGTCGTGCAGAAAGGCGGCAGAATAATTCCCGGGAAGTACACTGCGTTGTCAACCGCGGAAGGGGAGAGTTCGTTCAATCTGCGGCTCGGCGATTTCGTACGCTCATACGAGCACGCCACGGATAGTGTTCTTTCGGAAGGGGAAACCGTGTGCGCGGTATCCCACAACGTGATATTGAGATAATAACGGAGGATTAAAGTATGAACAAAAAAGGGATTTTCAAAATAGTCGTAGCGTTGATTTTCGTCGCGGCGGCGGTAGTATGGCTTCTGTCGGCGTTAATGCCCGAAAAATTTGCCGATCTCAACCTTGCGTGGCTGATTGCGGCGTTTGCGGGAGCGATGGGTATTGCGTTTATATTGAGAGGGTTGTTTTCCAAAACGGTGGGAGCGGCGAAAAAAGCGTATATTATTTTGGGTGCGGTGTTTATAGTCGGCGGAGTTCTCGCTCTGGTGGGAACGATTATCGACGATAAACTCGTTTTACCGATAATCGCGGTGGTGATAACCGCAGCCGCGCTTCTGTGCGTGCTTGCCGTCGGCGGTAAAAAATGGGATACCGCGGACAACGAGAAAGTCGGGTATAAAAATTATTATCAGCGTAAAAAAGAAGAAGAGAAAAATAATAAATAATATCCGTTTCGGGAAGAGTATTTTATCGATATGAAAAAAGCGGTACGACGAATATAACGCCTTACCGCTTTTCTTTATCGGATATAAACGGAATTATTTTTTTGAATTCTTTTACCGTTATTTTCTTTTAAGGAACGAGAACAACGGTTTCTTTTCGTAGGGAACGGATGAAACCGACGTTACCGTGTAACCGAGGTCGGATATCGCTTTTCCGATTTCGTCCGGGTTGACTCCGTCGTCGGCGACGACTACCGATTGTTTTGCAGACAGAGTGGTTTCGACGCTTTTTACGCCGTTCGCTTTGCGCAGGGCGTCGTTGACGTGGCTGACGCACATACCGCACATCATTCCTTCTATTCCGAGCGTTATTTTCTGCATTTTTATCTCCTTTTTTTACTATACGATATTTTTATACGGTTTTAAGTACGGCGACTTTCAGATAGAGGGCTTCGTCAAGCCCGAGCAAAGTCGCGTGATCGCGCGCCTGAGTGCGGATTTCCGCGAGTTTTGCCGATACCTGCGAGCGAACGCACGCTTCGCTCGCCATCTGAACGAACAACGGGAGCGTAAGGTGTTGCGAGCAACTGCAGGTGACGAGAACGCCGCCCTTGTTGAGCAGTTTAAGCGCGATCGTGTTGATATCGAGGTAGCCTTTGTACCCTTCGCGGACCGTGTCGGCCGTCTTGGTGAAAGCGGGCGGGTCGAGGATTATTACGTCGAAACGGCGGTTTTCCCTTTTGTATTGTCTGAGAAGTTCGAAAACGTCGGCTTGCACCGCGGTGATATTGGAAAATCCGTTAAGCGCGGCGTTGTTTTTAACCGCTTCCACGGCGAGTGGACTTACGTCCGCCGCCGTTACTTCCTTTGCTCCGAAACGCGCGGCGCAAAGAGAGAAACCGCCCTGATTGCAGAAACAATCGAGTACGGTTTTGTTTTTTACGTAGGGTTCGATTGCCGCGCGGTTTTCTTTTTGGTCGAGGAAATAGCCTGTTTTCTGTCCGTTTTCCACGTCAATGCGCATTTTTATGCCGTTTTCTTCGATAATCAGGTCTTTATTGAGTTCTCCGTACAATACGCCTTTTTTTAGCGGCAGCCCTTCTTTTTCCCGTATGGCGACGTCGCTTCGTTCGTAGATACAGGCAGGGTGAAAGAGTTCGACGAGTATATCGGTAATCATATCCTTGCGCACGTCCATTCCGAGGGCGAGGAACTGCACTACGAGGTGGTCGCCGTATTTATCGACGATTAAAGCGGGAAGCAGGTCGCTTTCGCCGAAAACCACGCGGTAGTTGTCCGAGTAGCCGAGTTCTTCGCGGTATTCTTTCGCTTTTTTTATGCGGTTATAAAAGAAATCGCGGTCAATCGGCGTTTCGTCGCGGGAAAGTATGCGGACTATGATTTTCGACAGATGATTGATATAGCCGTATCCGACGAACCGACCGTCGCTTGCGACTACTTTTGCGATACTGCCTTGTTTGTCTTTACCTTCGATTTTCGCAACCTCGTTGGCGTAAACCCACGGGTGGTGCAAAATTCGTTTTTCTTCGCCTTTTTTTAATGTGAGCGTGTACATATTATTCCTTTATTATCGCTTTGAGCGCGTAAATCGGCTTGTTAAGGGCGATGAATTTGCGTTCGTATTCGGTGACGACGCCTTTTTCGCCGTCTTTATGAAGATTATCGGTCTTTTCCGTTATTATAAAACCGTTGTTTTCAAACTGTTCCGCGGAAAACTCGAAAAACGCACGGTCGTCGGTTTTCTGACTTACGAAACCGCCGGGGACGAGGAGTTCTCTGTAAATATCGAGAAATCTCGGAGCCGTCAACCGCTGTTTCGCGTAGCCCTGCCGCGGCAGAGGCGTGGAAAAATTGAGATAAACGCCCGAAACGGAATGCGGCGGAATATATTTCGTCAGACATTCGGCTTTCGCGCGCATAAAACGCAGATTGCCGATGTTTTCGTTAAAGGCGTTTTCCGCGCCCGTAAGAAGCACGTTTCCGATTTTCTCCACGGCGAGGTAGTCGTTTTCGGGGTGCATAACCGCGGTTTTGCAGATAAAACCACCTTGTCCGCAACCTATTTCGAGATAAAGCGGAGCGTTGCGACGATAAATCGAAGTTAAATCGAGATACGCGCGTTCTTTGAGAACGTCGTTTACGTTGCGGTTGTCGTCGTATGTCTGAATTACCAGATCGCCGCAGGCTTTCAGTCGGTCGGCGGCGTTGGTGCGAAGACGCATTCTCATTTGCCGTAGGATTCCGCGAGTTTTTTGAATTGAGGGAGAGACCTCTTTATCAGGTCGTAAGAAACGCAATACGATATGCGGACGTATCCTTTTACTCCGAAACTGTCCGAGGGAACGAGCAGCAGACCGAGTTTTTTCGCGCGGTCGGCGAACGCGTTTGCGTCCTCTTCGAGCGCTTTTACGAAGAGATAGAACGCGCCGTCGGGTTTTACGAATTCGTAGCCGTATTCGGAGAGAGCGGAGCAAAGAAGGTCGCGGTTGCGTTTATACGACGCCACGTCTCCCACGCTGCGGACGCATTTTGCCACGACGCGTTGGAAAAGGCTGGGCGCGCAGACGTAGCCGAGACTTCTGCCCGCGCCGCAAATCGCGTAGTAAATATTTTGTTTTTCCGCGCATTTAGGGGAAACCGCGATATATCCGATACGTTCGCCGGGCAGCGACAGGGATTTGCTGTAACTGTAACAGACCACGGTGTCGTCGTAGCAGTTCATAAGATAAGGAACTTTTACGCCGTCGTAAACGATTTCTCTGTAAGGTTCGTCGGAGATGATGAAAATCGGATGTCCGTATTCTTTTTCTTTTTCCGAAAGGATGCAACACAGTTTTTCGATTTGTTCTTCGGAATAGACCGCGCCCGAGGGGTTGTTGGGGGAATTGATAATAACGCCTTTCGTCTTCGGGGTGATTTTATCTTTTAACGCGCAGAGATCGAGGGACATATTTTCTCCCGCGCCGATTACGGTTACGCTTGCGCCCGTGTTTTCGATAAAAACGCGGTATTCGGGGAAAAACGGAGCGAAAACGACGAACTCGTCTCCGTCTTCTTTAAGAGCGGAAAGGGTGATTTCAAGAGACGCCGCCGCGCCGACGGTCATATAGACGAGGTCGGGAGTAATTCCGACGGAAAAGCGTTCGTTTATGTAATCGGCAATCGTCTTACGGACGGAAAAATCGCCCTGAGCCGAGGTGTAACCGTGAATCACCGTGCTGTCGGGTTGGTCGATGAGTTCTTTGAGCGCGTCGCGCACTTCTTCGGGCGCAGGCACGTTGGGGTTGCCGAGAGAAAAGTCGAAAACGTTTTCCGCGCCGACTTTTTCCGCCATAATTTTTCCGTATTCGAACAATTCTCTGATGACAGAACGGTTCGAGCCGAGTTTATACATTCTTTCGTTATACATCGCTTCCTCCGTAGATTTATACGTTTTGAAAATATAATATCACCAAAAGGGTTTCAAGTCAACGAAACCGCAGTGTGCCGAGGGTTATTCCGCTCGTCGTTATTATGCAAAAAACCCTGCGATTGGTCCGCTTTGAAGTTGACAAAGACGGAGCGTAAAGGGTATACTATCGGTATGAAAAATATAAAAATTCTCGTGGTTTATCATAAAAAATCCGCTTTGACGGAAGGAGAGGATTTTCTGCCCGTAAACGCGGGAAGAGCGGTGGCGGCGGAAGAGGAACGCGAGTGGCTGACGGGAAACACTACGGGCGACGATACGGGAGACAATATTTCCGCGGAGAACCCGTCTTATAACGAACTTACAGCCGTTTATTGGGCGTGGAAAAACCTCGACGCCGATTATTACGGGCTGATGCACTACCGCCGCTTTTTTAAGTTTGACGGTGGAGAAAAGAATTATTATACCGTAAAAAAATTCAGAAAAGGGATAGAGGAAGAAATCGGATATTCGCCCGAATCTCTCAGAGCGATTCTTTCGGAATACGATTTTATCGCGCCTAAACCTATGAAAAGGAAGTCCGTCTACGAGCATTATAAGAACGCGCACGACGCTTCGGATATGGACGCGGCAATCGAAACCGTGGACAGACTTTTTCCCGAATATTCCTCCGCGTGCCGTAAATACGTTTTCGGTCGGGATTCATATTTTTACAATATGTTCGTTTTCGACAAAGCGACTTTCGACAGATACTGCGCGTTTCTTTTCGGCGTTCTCGACGCGATTAAAGACAGATTTGACGGAAAAAGAATGTTTATCTCCGAAAGGCTTACGGGAATATTTATTACGAAACTGATTGAAGAAGGCAAAAAAGGCGCGTTTTTACCGACGTTATACGTCGAAAAGAAACCAAAATTCAAAGACGCGCTTTGTCTGACGAAGAAAAACCTCGCTTTGCGTAACGGCGGAGGAATCAAAAGCCTCGTTTACGCGTTCAAACCGTTGCTCGAATGGCTTTTGCCGTCGTTTATCTTCCGTATTTACCGGAATAGGCACTGACACCTATGAGTATTTTTATCGGTTTTTTCAAGAATAAAAAAGTACAGACGATACTTGCTCCGCTGCTGAAACTATGCGAAGCGGTTCTCGAACTGTTCGTTCCCATCGTCGTAGCGCAGATAATCGACGTCGGTTTACCGTCCGGCGACGCGGCGTTTATATGGGGAAGGTGCGCGATCCTCGTCGCTCTCGGCGTCGCGGGGTTGTGTTTTTCCGTTTCGTCGCAGTATATGAGCGCTGTAAGCGCGACGGGGTTTGCCTCGTCGCTCCGCAGGGCGTTATATGCGAAGATAAACGAACTGTCTTTCGCAGATCTCGACAAGGCGGGCGCGGCAAGCATAGTCACGCGTATGACGGGAGACGTGGACAGATTGCAGACGGGCGTTAATATGGGACTGAGACTCTTTCTCAGGTCGCCCTTCGTAGTCTTCGGCGCGGTGATTATGGCGTTCTGCGTGGACGCGATAAGCGCGACGGTGTTCGCGGTGGTCGTGCCTTTGCTCGCCGTCGTGGTTTTCGTCATACTTATATCGGGTATCGGACTTTATAAAAAATCGCAAAGCGGACTTGAAAACGTCACTCTTCTGACGAGCGAAAACGTTACGGGCGTGCGCGTTCTGCGCGCTTTTGCGAAAGAAGAGGAGGAAAAGGAACGCTTTTCGGGCGCGAACGGTGCGTATACCAAGGCGCAACTCGTCGCGGGAAGGGTTTCCGCACTGCTCAATCCTCTTACTTACGTTATCATAAACGCGGCGATAATCGCGCTTCTTTTCGTTGCCGGGGAGAGGGTGAACACGGGCGCGCTCACCAAAGGTCAGGCGGTCGCGCTGTATAATTATCTCTCGCAGATACTCGTGGAACTTATTAAGTTCGCAAATCTGATAATTACCGTTTCAAGGGCGGGAGCAAGCGGCAAAAGAGTGGGAGAACTCCTGAAAACGCCGCCGTTGCAGTCGTTTACGGATAAAGCGGTAAAACCCGTCGTTTCCGACGTTGCGTTGCGGTTCGAAAACGTCTCCTTGCGGTACGGCGACGGCGCAAACGCGTTGGAAAACGTAAGTTTCGAGGTGAAAAAAGGGGAAATTTTCGGGATAATCGGCGGAACGGGCAGCGGAAAGAGTTCGCTTCTCAATCTCATTCCGCGGTTTTACGACGCGACGGACGGTAGCGTGTCGGTAGAGGGAGTGAACGTAAACGAGTACCCGAAAAAACAGTTGAGAGACAAAATCGCAATAGTAATGCAAAAGCCGTTTCTTCTGACGGACACGGTTAAAAACAATATATGTTTCGGGGATTGCGACGAAGAAAGACTGAACGAGGCAATCGAAGTTTCGCAATGCGCCGACGTAATAAGGGGCAAGAAAAACGGAATAGAGGAAAAGGTTTTAAGAGGCGGAAGCAACTTTTCGGGCGGACAGAAACAGCGGCTTTCGATAGCGCGCGCCTTATATAAGGACGCGGATATTCTGCTTATGGACGACGCGTCGAGCGCGCTTGACAACATTACGGAAAGGAAGTTGCGAGAGGGAATAGCAAGGCTCGGAAAGACCGTAGTTATGACGTCGCAGAGGACGAGCGGACTTAAATGCGCCGACAGAATACTCGTACTCGACGAAGGAAAGGCGGTTGCGTGCGGAACGCACGAGGAACTGCTTGAAAAGTGCGCGTTATATCGGGAAATTTACGAGTTGCAGAACGTCGGAAGCGGAGGCGAGCGATGAAAAAAATACCGATTAAAAGGATAATGCGTTACGTCGCTCCGCACGCTCCGTATCTCGTCGTAAGCCTCGTGTGCTCGGTCGTTTACGCGGTATGCGCGTTGCTTATACCCGTTGCCGTAGGAAAAAGCATAGATTTGTTTATCGGCGCGGGCGCGGTGGATTTTTCCGCGCTCGGAAAGTATCTCGGCATAATAGGCGGACTTGCCGCGGCGGCAGGGTTGGCGCAGTACGCGCAGGGCGTTGCTAACAACCGTCTCGCGTTTCTCACCGTGCGCGATATGCGAAACGAAATAATCGCAAAACTGCAGAAACTGCCCCTCGCTTACTTCGACGCGAAACCGTCGGGCGAAATCGTAAACGCGGTAACTTCGGACGCGGAAGCGTTGTCGGACGGCGTTCTGCTCGGGTTTACGCAGTTGTTTACCGGCGCGGTGACGATATTGGGTACTCTCGTTTTTATGATTTTATACAGTCCGTTCGTCGCGCTCGTAGTGGTTTGCCTCACGCCGTTGTCGCTGTTTGCGGCGAAAATGCTTGCCTCGAAAACGCACGAAAAATTTGCCTCGCAGGCTGAACTTAAAGCGGAAGAAACCTCGTTTATCGAAGAAACCGTGTATAACAATAAGACGGTAAAAGCGTACGGTAGAGAAAGCGCGATGGAAGAGAAATTTGCGGAAATGGACGAAAAACTGAGAAAAACCGCGCTCGGCGCGACGTTTTTCTCGTCGCTCACCAATCCCGTTACCCGATTCGTAAACGCTACGGTTTACGCGGCGGTCGCGCTCGTAGGCGGACTGAGCGCGGCGGGACGGTTGCCTTTCGGTACCGCTCTCACCGCAGGCGCGTTGACTTGTTTGCTGAATTATGCTGGGCAGTTTGCAAAACCGTTCAACGAAATTTCGGGAGTAATTACCGAATTGCAGGCTTCCGCGGTAGGAGCGAACAGGATTTTCGCATTGCTTGACGAACGGGAAGAGCCTTCGGACGAAAACGGCGCGATTATCGAAGGAACGGGAAGCGTGGAGATGAAGGACGTGTCTTTTTCTTACGATAAATCGAGAGAACTTATGAAGAATCTGTCGTTTAGCGTCGCGCCCGGGAAACACGTTGCCATAGTGGGCCCGACGGGTTGCGGAAAGACTACGCTCATCAATCTGCTTATGAGGTTTTACGACGTCGATTCGGGAAGCGTGGAAGTCAACGGGACGGACGTAAGAAACGCGACGAGAAGGTCGCTCAGAGATAATTGGGGAATGGTGTTGCAGGAGAGTTGGATAAGGAAAGCGAGCATACGCGATAACCTTACCCTTTCCGCGGATATAGACGACGAACGGATAGAGGAAGCGGTGAAAACGTGCAAAGCGGACGGATTTATCGCAAGGCTCGGCGGACTCGACGCGCAGATCACCGACGACAGTCTGTCGCAGGGAGAAAAGCAACTTCTGTGCATAGCGCGCGTTATGTTGTCCGACCCGTCTATGCTGATACTCGACGAAGCGACGAGCGCGGTGGACTTACGAACCGAAGTAAAAATCAACCAAGCGTTCGATACGTTGATGAAGGGCAAGACGAGTTTTATAGTGGCGCACAGACTGTCCACGATCAAGAACGCGGACGTCATTCTCGTAATGAAAGACGGAGACGTAATAGAGAAAGGCACGCACGAAGAATTGCTCGAAAAAGGCGGATTCTACCGCGAACTGTATTACGGTTCGCTCGGCGGAGAATAACGGATTTATAAAAAGGGTTGCGATTCAGAAAGGCAACCCTTTTTAATACATATAACTAATCGTAACTCGGCGCAACGGAAATATAAAAGGTTTGTCCGTTTTGAAAACTTATCTTTAGTTTGTTTTCCTCATTCAATAACGTTGCGCAATAATATTCTTTTATCAGAACTTTCAAATCGGTAATCAGGTCGGATGGCGTGATAAACCAATTACGTGTTATTTCTTGCTGAAGTGTTTCGGATACATTGGTACTTTTCATAATTCAAACTCCTTATTTGTTTTTTTGCCGGCGTTGAAATAATTATACCCATAACAATTTCCCGTTGCAAGTATCGCGGGTAAAGATAAGCCATAATAAATTGTCGAAGGAGTGCGATTATTATGGATAATTTGTCGATATTTGCCGAAAGGCTGACCGACCTGATGACCGATTACGGTCTTGACTCGGAGAGTTTTGCCAACAAGACGGGAATGGACGCGTCTGGGATAAGGCGGTATTTAAGAAAAGAAGTTTTACCGTCTTTTAAGAACGCGTTGAAGATTGCCGATTTTTTTGGTTGTAAACGCGATTTTCTTTTCGGATTAAGCGATGAATGCGGTCGGTTGGGCAATAAAACCGTCGCGCCTTTTTCCGATAATTTCCGGAAGATTCTGCAAGAAAAAGGAATTACGAGATACAGGCTTTGCCGCGATACTCTTATTTCAGACCAAAGCGCGGACGATTGGTTCAACGGGAAACGCGTTCCCACAATGGAAAATTTTTTGAAGTTAGCGGAATACTTCGATTGCTCGCTCGATTATCTTGCCGGAAGAGAGTAGGTTTACGGTTAAAACATAAAACCCCGCGTCGTCAGGCGCGGGGTTCGTTAAATCTCTTTTTGCTGAACGGTATCGGCATTTTAATAACGTATTGAATGATAATTACGGCAGATAATGCGTAATCTCAATTTGCGCGGTTTGCGAGATTTATGTTTAATATGCGCGTATTTTATGCTTGACATTTTTTCATAAGGTATATTATAATTACGAAAAAAGGGGAAAAATCCCCACAATACGGAATATGGCATATGGAAATTAAAAGAGATTTTTATCTTCAAAAACTTATTGACAGAGAAAAAAACGGGTTGATTAAAATAATTACCGGGATAAGAAGGTGCGGTAAGTCGTATCTTTTGAATACGATATTCCATAATTATCTCAACGAAAAAGGCGTCGACGATTCTCATATCATTAAAGTTGCGCTCGACTCGGAAGAGAGCGAACCGTTGTTGGAGCCGATGGCTTTGACAGTTTACGTGAAAGAGCGCATTATTGATAATAAGACGCATTATATAATATTGGACGAAATACAGAGGGCGACTAACTTTGTTTCTATTCTGAACGGTTTTTTACGGTTGCCGAACGTAGATATTTACGTTACGGGGAGCAATTCGAAGTTTTTGTCATCGGATATCGTAACCGAATTCCGCGGTCGCGGCGATGAAATAAGAATGTATCCGCTTTCTTTTTCGGAGTTCTGTTCCGTTTACGACGGAAATACGGGAAAGGCATGGAAGGATTATTACACCTTTGGAGGACTGCCGCTTGTTTTATTGCAGAAAAGCGACGAAGCAAAAATGAATTATCTTTCGGGCCAATTCAATAACGTTTATATGAACGACGTTGTCGAACGGAACGGAGTACAGAATCGAACCGAACTCGGAGTTTTGCTCGAAGTCGTTTCTTCTTCCGTAGGCTCTCTGGTAAATCCGCTGAAACTTTCAAATACGTTTAAGAGCGTATCCGATTCTTCGGTAACGGATAAAACGATTGCAAAATATCTGCAATATTTAGAAGACGCTTTTATTCTGGAAAAATCCAAGCGTTTTGACGTTAAAGGAAAAAAATATATGGAAACGCCTGCCAAATATTATTTTTCCGATTTGGGTATAAGAAACGCCGTAGTGAATTTCCGACAGACGGAAGAAACGCATATTATGGAAAATATAATTTATATAGAACTCCGTATGCGCGGATTCAACGTTGACGTGGGACTTGTGGAAGTGAAAGAAAAGCAGAGCGACGGCAAATATACGAAAAAAAAGTTGGAAATCGACTTCATTGCAAATAAAGGAAATAATAAGTATTATATACAGTCGGCGTTTAATGCGTCTCTTCCCGAAAAGAGAGAGCAGGAAGAGCGGTCGCTTCTCAAAGTCAACGATTCTTTTAAAAAAATAATAGTGGTTCGTGACGACGTAAAACCATATCGTGACGACAGAGGGGTTCTAACTATCGGGTTATTCGATTTTCTGCTTGAACCCGACAGCCTCGATATGTAATCGGCGGATGAACTTACGGTTAAAACATAAAACCCCGCGTCGTCAGGCGCGGGGTCTTTAATAATCTCGTTAAATCAGTTTTCGCTGAACAGCAGGTCGGCGTAAGTCGGAATCGGCCAATATTTTTTTGCCGTGAGAAGTTCCGCTTTGTCTACCGAAGAACGCAACGCTTCCATTGCCGGAATCACGCGGTCGCGGTATGCTTTCGCTTTCGCCGCGGCGGAAGTTTCCGCTTCGGCGGTTTCTTCTTCGTCGTCGAGTTTGTCGAGGTTCTTAACGCTTTCGGCGTAAAGTCGGGACAAACGGTTCAATACGGTGACTTCGGGTTCTATTCCGAGTGCGTCGAGGTTGCACGCCGTTTCCGAAAGTTCTTTTATATAGGAAGAAATCGCAGGGAGCAATAAGGATTTTGCCATATCGCTCATGGTAATCGCTTCTATATGCATTTTTTTGCAGTAGTCTTCCGTATATATCTCCGTGCGCGATACGAGTTCGGAACGGCAGTAAACTCCGTGTTTTTCAAACAAAGCGACGTTCTTTTCGGCGGCGAGCAAAGGAAGCGCGTCCATAGTAGTGGGCAGGTTGAGCAGTCCGCGTTTTTCCGCTTCTTTAACCCATTCGTCCGAATAACCGTTTCCGTTGAAGATGACGCGTTTGTGTTCGGACATAGTCTCTTTTACTATGGCGGCGACGCCTTTGACGAGGTCGCTTTCTTTTTCGAGTTTTTCTCTGAACAGAGAGAATTCGTCCGCGACTATCGTATTGAGCACCGTGTTGATTCCGGCGACCGAAACGCGCGAACCGGGCATACGGAATTCGAATTTGTTACCCGTAAACGCAAAAGGCGAGGTGCGGTTTCTGTCCGTACTGTCCTGACGGAGTCTGGGCAGAAGTTTGACTCCGATACCGATTTCGCAGTTCGCCCTGCGGGAATAGTCTCTGCCTTCGGCTATTGCTTCGAGAATTCCGAGCAGTTCTTCCCCGAGGAAAATGGATACGATTGCCGGAGGCGCTTCCTGCTTTCCGAGTCTGTGGTCGTTGCCCGCGCTCGCTACGGATATGCGGAGCAGATCCTGATGTTTGTCCACGGCGGATATTACCGCGCAGAGCGTGACGAGGAAAAGCATATTGTCGCTCGGGTTGTCTCCGGGGTCGAGAAGATTGTACTTTCCGTCGGCGGCGAGAGACCAGTTATTATGTTTTCCGCTTCCGTTTATGCCTTCGAAAGGCTTTTCGTGGAGCAGGCATTTGAAACCGTGCCGCGAAGCGACTTTTTTCATAAGTTCCATAACGAGTTGGTTATGGTCGGTGGCGATATTGGTATCGCAATATACCGTCGCAAGTTCGTGTTGCGCGGGAGCGACTTCGTTATGTTTGGTTTTTGCGAAAACGCCAACTTTCCACAACTCCGCGTCGAGGTCGCGCATATAAGAGACGACTCTCGGTTTTACCGCGCCGAAATAGTGGTCGTCGAGTTCCTGTCCTTTCGGACTGCGCGCGCCGAAAAGGGTTCTTCCCGTAAATACGAGGTCGGGGCGTTGTTTGTAAAGAGCGCGGTCCACGAGGAAATATTCCTGTTCGGGTCCTGCGCAGGGAACGACTTTATCGGCTTTTTTGCCGAACAGCGCGAGCAAAGCCGTGCCTTCTTTGTTTATCGCTTCCATAGAACGGAGCAAAGGCGTTTTTTTGTCGAGCGCTTCGCCGTTGTAACTGCAGAATGCGGTAGGTATGCAGAGAACGCCGTCTTTTATAAAAGCGTAACTCGACGGGTCCCACGCGGTGTATCCTCTCGCTTCGAACGTAGCGCGAAGACC
>JBJETX010000103.1:0-3952 GCA_051883535.1 Christensenellales bacterium
GATATACGTCGCCCTGCGGAGATACTGCGAGATATTCCGTCCCCGCTCCGCAACCCGTGAGACGCTTGTTCTGACAGGCTCCGTGTTCGAGATCTATCATAAAATGGAAGAAATTAAACCATTTTGACGTTTTTCTTCTGTCTATATATGCGGCGGTGAAACGATCGTATTCTTTCAGAATCGCGTCGAGCATCTCTTTTTTGAGCGCGAGCGGATGTTCGTCCGGCAAAACCACGGGTTCAACGGAAATCTGATCGAATCCGGCGTCGTTGAGCGCGAGAATATCGTTTGCAAAATCGAGGTTTGCCGAAGTAAACGTGGCTCGTACGTAGTATTTTTTATCCCCTCTTACGGCGCGGAATTTTTTCGCGTTTTCGAGAATGATATTGTAGCAATCTTTTCCGTTGCGCGATTTTCTCGTAGCGTTATGAACGCATTCCCGTCCGTCTATGCTGAGCACCACGTTATCCATCGTTTCGTTCAGGTAAGCGATGTTTTCGTCGTTAAGAAGCAGACAGTTGGTCGTCATCGTAAAACTGATTCTTTTGCCGATTTTCGCCGCTTCGGCGTTGCCGTAATCGACGACCTCTTTAACCGTACGCATATTCATAAGCGGTTCTCCGCCGAAGAAGTCTATTTCGAGATTTTTCCGTTCGCCCGAATTCGCAAGAAGGAAGTCGACCGACTTCTTCCCTACTTCGGGAGACATATAGTCGCGTTCGGTATTGTAAGTTCCGCCGCCCGCAAAGCAATACGCGCAGTTGAGATTGCAGTCGTGGCATACGTGAAGGCATAACGCTTTAATTTCTTTCGCGTTTTTCTTATAAGAAGAAACCTGCGGTTTCGCATTCAGAGCGCCCTCGCTTTCGAGTTCCTCGAGATCTGCTTCGATTTCTTGTTTTACGGAAACATCCGCGTCGTCGTAGAACGCGGACTCCTGCGGCGTAAACGCTTTGCCGTATCTTTTTTTTGCGCATAAAAAAGCGACGTAATCCACTTCCAGCAGACTGCCGCTCTCTACGTCCCACAGAAAATAGTAATCTTTATTTCCGTAGGAATATTCGAAAGTATGTACCATTTGTTTATTACAGGCTTTCTTTCTTGCTTACGTTGATTTTTTCTTCTTGTTTGCAGGACTGATTTCCTACGGTGCAACTCGTTTTGCAGGCGGACTGACAACTGGACTGGCATTCTCCGCAACCCGTTTTATGGTCTTTGCAAAGAGATTTGGTAAACAATTTATTGATGTGTTTCATTATTGAATTCCTCCGTGGAAGATTTAAGTAATAATATTATAATGGCAAAATAAAAATAAAGCAATAGTTTTTTACCGCTTTTCAAGAATATAACGGGTTATACGCCAATAGAATATATCAAAACTTAATTTTCAGAGGTGCATATGGTTAAATCTGCCGCAAAAAAATATTTTTTGACCGACGTATTGAAAAGTGCGTTGATTTCCGTGCTTCTCGGCGCGATACTCATTCTGGTTTTTGCAACCGTTCTGAATTTCGTTCCGATCGGAGATAAACTCGTTACCGTTATAAATCAGATAATCAAAGTTCTTGCAATTTTCGCGGGATGCTTCTTCGGAATAAAGGAAAAAAAGAACGGTATTCTCAAAGGATTGCTTGCGGGTCTGTTATATTCCGTGGGAACGATCCTTATTTTTGCGATAATCAATAAAAGTTTCGATTTTTCCTGGGGCGTTGCGCTTGACGCGGGACTCGGCGCGGCAATCGGCGCGATATGCGGCATAATTAGCGTAAACTTAGGAAAAAAATCCGTTTGATTTTGTTTCAGAAAAAGAAATGAACCGCAAGCGATTGCGGTTCATTTCGGTTATTGCATATTATTTTTATTTTGCCGCCGCGCTGTCCATTTTGGTGCGGATAGCGTTTTTGACGATGGTAACGTGAGTCGGATTTTCTTCGGTTCCGACATTGATTACGTACTGATCGGTGCCGGGATCGTACTCTACGATCGTTCCGACGAATCCGCCGATAGTCATTATTTTATCTCCGATCTGAATGGAATTCATCATTTCTTCCTGTTTCTTTTTCTGTTTTCTTTGAGGAATGATCGTCATAACTATCATAAGCACGAGAAAAACGCCGAGAATGATATACATCGTATAGGTGTTGTTCCACGCAAGTAACAAATTGCTCATTTCAAAGTCTCCTTTCAATTAAAGTTTAGAATAATAATACACTATGATTCCCTTTTTTGCAAGCGATTAAGCAATATTTCGTCACAACGTATAGTTTTCGAAAAACTCGTCGCGGAAATCTTTTAATCTGTCGTTCATTATCGCCTCTTTGATTTTTTCCGTAAGACGATGCAGGAATCTGATGTTGTGAATGGAAAGCAGCCGTCCTCCGAAGATTTCATCCGTGTTTATAAGATGTCTGACGTACGCTTTCGTATAATTACGGCAGCAATAGCAGTCGCATCCTTCTTCCACGGGCGTAAAATCGTCTTTATACTGCGCGTTTCTGACGGTTATATCCCCTTTCATCGTCATAGCGGTACCGTTTCTCGCAATGCGCGTGGGCAAAACGCAGTCGAACATATCTATTCCTCTCACCACGCCTTCCACGATACAGTCCGCGCTTCCCACGCCCATAAGATAACGCGGCATATTCTCGGGATAATAAGGGCGCAAAGCGTCGAGCATCTCGTACATTACGGGTTTGGGTTCGCCTACGGATAAACCTCCGATCGCAATTCCGCATTTAGCGTAAGGAAGAGTTCTCTTAATGCTCTCTACGCGTAAATCCGCGTAAAAGTTTCCTTGTACGATGGGGAAAAGCATCTGTTCGGGATTGTTTGCCGCGTTATAGCAGCGTTCAAGCCATTTAAGCGTGCGGTTGAGCGCGTCCTCCGCTTTTTCGTGAGTAATCTGCGGCGGAGTGCACTCGTCGAAAGCCATTATTATATCGCTGCCGAGCGCCTGTTGAATCTCAATGGATTTTTCGGGCGTGAAAAAATGCTTGCTGCCGTCGATGAAACTGCTGAAAGTGCAACCTTCGTCGGTTATTTTCCGCATTTGCGACAGACTGAACACCTGAAAACCGCCGCTGTCGGTGAGAATCGGCTTGTGCCAGTTCATAAATTTGTGTAAGCCGCCCGCTTTTCTGATAAGTTCGTGTCCCGGTCTCAGATAAAGATGATAGGTGTTGCTGAGAATAATCTGCGAGCCGAGGGATTCGACCTCTTCGGGCGAAAGCGCTTTTACGCTCGCCATGGTGCCGACGGGCATAAATACGGGAGTTTCGATAACTCCGTGCGGCGTGGTAAGGCGACCTATTCTCGCGCCGGTTTGTTTACATTCTTTTATTACTTCGTACTTAAACATAATCAATTATAAAATCAGCGTAGAGTCTCCGAAACTGAAAAATCTGTATTTTTCATCAACGGCGTGTTTGTAAATTTCCAGTACCTTTTCCCTGCTGACGAACGCGCTTACGAGCATTATCAGTGTGGATTCGGGAAGATGGAAATTGGTTATCAGTCCTTTAACGGTTTTGAATTTATATCCGGGATAAATAAAAATATCGGTATCCCCTTTTACGGCGTTTACCGTTCCGTCGGCGTTCGCGGCAGATTCGAGAACTCTGACGCTCGTGGTTCCCACTGCGATTATTCTCCTGCCTTCTTTCACCGCTTTATTGATTTTTTCCGCGGTTTCTTCGGAAATCTCGAAATATTCCGAGTGCATTTTGTGGTCGAGTATATTCTCTTCCTTGACGGGGCGGAAAGTCCCTAATCCGACGTGAAGAAGCACTTCGGTAAACTCAACGCCTTTATCTTTAAGTCTGTCTATGAGTTCTTTGGTAAAATGCAACCCTGCGGTAGGCGCGGCGCTCGAACCGCTTATTTTGTTGTAAACTGTCTTTAAGAAATATTACAAATTTATAACTAATTACAAAATCACTTGTTGACTCTGAAA
>JBJETX010000104.1:0-3918 GCA_051883535.1 Christensenellales bacterium
GAAGTCCCGCGTCACGATTTCTTCGGTTGAATACGGACGAAGGGAGTAGACACCGGGCAAATCGACTACCGAGCAGTTTTTTACCGAGCGAACGGTACCCATTTTCTGATCCACGGTAACTCCCGGGAAATTGCCGACGTGCTGATTAGAACCCGTAAGTTGATTGAAAAGCGTGGTTTTACCGCAGTTCTGGTTTCCGATGAGAGCAAAGATCATTCTTCCACCTCGATAAGTTTTGCGTCGTCAAGGCGAATCGTGAGTTCGTAGCCGCGTATAAAAAGTTCCATAGGATCGCCCATCGGGGCGAATTTAACCACTTTGACTTTCGTCTTCGGGATTATTCCCATATCAAGCAAACGGCAGCGAAGTTCTCCGCTGCCACCGACCTTGGTAATCGTCGCCGTCTGACCCGCTTTCAACTCGTTAAGCGTCACTTTGTATTCCTCCGTAATCGAGGCGGATTTCCGCCTTCTTCTTTCGTTTATAATCTATTCCGGTTTCACCGTTGCAAGAACAATAACCCGTATTTTTTCACTGTCCGCGTTTACGACCGCGATCTGTTCTCCGAGAGTAACGCCGCGTTCGTTCGTCGCCGCAATCGCTTCCTTTATCGAATTTTCGTCCACGAACTCGGACCGCGCGAAATCTATTTCCACGCCGTACGTTCCCTGATTGAGGGAAAGAAGACCGTTTATCAGCGAGGCGAATTCTTCTCTGTCGGAAACGCGTTTAACGGTATCGGTAAACGAGCCGAGCGCGACGGGAGAACCGCCGTAAAACACAACTTTGCCCGAAGCGAACCTCGAAGCGTATTCGTCTTCGCCGAGCATAAACGAGTCTCCGCCGACAACCGAATATCCGTCGAGAACGTACATGCCGGCAGGAATGTCCACGACGTACCATTTACCTTGGTAACAGACTTTGTTAAGCGTTCTCTTTTTGCCGTTCGCGTTTGCAACGACTGTGCGGCAGGGAATGCCCGAAATTCCGCACATTACCGTAAACGCTTTGGCTATTCCGACGTCGGAGGCGGCCTGATTGCCGTTGAAAACGCCTTCGAGGCGATACGCCGCGAACAGATATAATTCGTAATCGGAAGACGATTCTTCTTCCATATCGGCGATTTTCGGGTCGATCGTGACGTTAAGCGCGAGATAATCGTAATAAGCGCGGATTTTTTCGGCGTCTCCCGACCGTACGTCGGTTATCCTGACTACTATGTCCTTGATCTTTTTGTAAAGCGTGGAAAGCGCGTCGTTTCCCCACGGTACGGGGTTGTATCCGAGTTCAATCGCGTAAACGAGTTCGTCCGAACTGCGGACGGAGACCTCTTTTTTTCGGTCTATCGGAAGGGAGGACGAGTCCACTTCGTCGCTTCTGTCTATGACGTAATTTACCGACGAGGCGGGTTTTCCTTTCGGAGTGTCCGTCGTTTTGACGGCTGTGCTTAAGTCGGGAACGTCGAAGAATACCGTTACGCCGGGAGCGGAGTCCTCGAACGAAAGGGCAAAATCGAATCCGTAGGGAAGGGACGCCGCCGCGCCGTAAATCATCTCGGCGAGGTTTGCGAACGCGCCGTAGGAAGCGAGTTGTTCTTCGGTAAGAGAACTCGGATACGCCGCTTTTTCGCTGTCCGTAAGAGTGAACGGAAGGTAAAGGTCGATTGAGTAACGGTCGTAACGGACGTCGTCGATCATTATCGGCGTTTTTTCGATATAGGTGTTTACGGACGGACGGAACAGAAGGATAAACGCAATTAAGTCGCGCAAATCTTCCATATCGTAAATATAGCCGTTGAGCGCGGGCGCGTTCATAACGTCGGCTTCCGCCGCCGAGTATTCGCGGTACGCGTTGTTAAGTCCGATAGTGGAAAAATACGGATACACGTTTTCCGGATAGGTCAGCACGTGGGTTTCGTCGCCTGCGCCGCGGTCGTTGGGTATGCCGTAATTATACGAACGCGAATACAAGCCGCTTTTTTGCTTTATTCTCACGGAAAAGATATCTTTCAGCGTGACTACGTCGGGCGACAGGTATACGAAATTACTGCCGAAAACGTTGCCCGTTTTTGCCGCGCTGTCGCAGAGAGCGACCGAGCCGTCTTCGTAAGTTATTTCGACTACGTACGAAGGAGAACCCTCTACGTTGTTCCACTTGAGATATACGGAATAATCGTCCCTTCCGATTCCTTCTATGGCAACGTTTTCAATCGCCGTGTAATACCTGACGGCGAATACGTTCTGCGACGGATTATCCGCGTCGATTAAATCGTTGTCGCGGGAATCGTCGCGTTGCGAAGCGCTGTAAACGCGTATTACGTCGCTGACGAACGAGTAGGGCTCGGAGCCTGCTCCGACGGTCGCGGCTACACCGCCTATCGAAGCGGTGACGAGGAAACGGAAGTTTCCTTCGGTCAGAGGATAATATAAAAGCTCGTCGGAAGCGGTGTCCGCGTATAATTGTTTTTCCGAAGCGTCGTACGCGCCGTTTTCATCGCAGGGAACGACGTACCAATGGTAACTGTCGGGAGGAAGTCCGTATTCCGTGGGGGACGGACGGACGACGAGAACGTCGCCTTCGAGCAGTCTTTCCGAGGAAAAAGCGAACATAGTTCTGTTTACGAGATTGCCGTTCGCGTCCAGCCATTTTGCCGTCAGGGAATAGTCCCCGGCAACGTTGATTCTGCGCGTGAGATTTTTATCGGCAGGATACGTCGTCGCAACGACTTCCGAGCGGTTCGGATTGCCCGTTTCGGACAGTTCCCAGGAATAATGCGTTACCGTAGCGGAAACGTCTCCCGCGCCTATGTCGAAAGTCACCGTATCTCCGTAGCGGTAACCGGTGTAAACCGAAGAAGTATTGTCGTAAGAAAGGGTAATTCCGTTGAACGCGCGGTAAACCGTTATCGGCGCGCTTTCGAGGGTGACGGTAGAACCCTGATACGGGGTGACGTAAACGTAGATACGGTAAGTAATCTGCGTGGTCGCGCTCGGGGTGTGGGTGTATTGGGTTTTGTCCTGATTTTCCGCGACTCTTTCGGTATCGACGTACCAGGCGATATCGGGGTTCGGGTCCACGTTTTCCCCGAGGATAAGCAGAGTGAAATCAATCGGCGAGAAATTGCCGATAACCTGATTGAAGTTCGGGGAACCCGACACGTCGAGTTGGTATTGCCCCGTAGCGTACGAGACTTCGACGGGAATAAAGTTTTCCACGAGTTTGCCCGTTCTCGTCGAACAGGTGGCTTTTACCGTGGTAACGCCTACGCCGACAGGGGTGACCGCGCCCGAGTTGTTTACCGTGCATACGTCTTCGTTGAGAGAGGTAAAAACGGCGTTTCGCCCGTCGATTGCGTGCGAGGGTTCGTAAATTACGTTGATTTGTCCGTTTTCGCCGTTGTAAAGCAGGGAAATTTTATCCTGAACGAATTTAACTCCCGTCACGGCGACGTCTTCCACCTTGACCGAAACGCTGATCTGAGCGTTGGTGTTGGTCGTACTGCGGATTGTAACGGGAATAACCACGTCTTCCGAGATTTTATGCGCGGTGAGCAGACCGCTGTCGGAAACGGTAACGTACTGATGGTAGTCGGAGGGAATGTAATAAGTGAGTTTTTTGTTCGTCGCGTCGGCGGGCACGGTTCTCACGTCGAGTTGGTAAGTGCTCGGTTCGCCGCTTGACGACATATTGATATTCGCAGAGCCGTTTATTCTGAGAGATTTGACTTCGATATAATCTTCGTCCTGAAACGACTTATCGTTGAGAGAACCGTCGCACGAGCAAAGCAACAGCGTTGCGGAAATCATCAGAACCGCCGCAAATAACGCAATCAATGCCGTTTTTATCGTTACTCTTCCGCTCATATATAATAATATATAACTATTTTCCTCTTTTGTCAATGCGCGTAAATTCTTTTTA
>JBJETX010000105.1:0-17133 GCA_051883535.1 Christensenellales bacterium
GAACAGTTTCTGAAAATAATCGGGCGTACAGGAAAGGGATTCGAATATGATTTTTTCGAGATAAGACGCCCCGTAAAAAGCGTTCTCGGGCAACGAAACGACCGTTTCCGGCACGCTGATTTGCGTAACGCGCGCAACCGCGCTCGCCGTCGTATCGAAAATTCTCGCGCTCGTCTCCGTCGTTCCGTACGGAACGGAAATAATCGTCGCCGCGCCGTTATATCCCGTCATGAGCGTGGTTCCCGCCTTGTAAGAAAATTCGTTCGGATCGTAAGAATATATCTTTACTTTCTCGAATACGGCGTTCCCCGAAACAACGTAATTGTTCGGTTTCTCCGCGACGATGGTAACCGTCGCTTCGTTCGTTCCCGTCCATTGTATACTCGCTACCGTCTCTTTGGAATAATCCACCTCAAAATTTACTACGGGCGCGGCGTTCCGCGCGACGAACTGATCGGGTACGGTAGTTCCTTTAAGGTTGATTTGCGCTTTTACGAGAGTGAACGCCGCCCTGATCCTGTAATTTTCGTAGTTGACGGGATCCGTGTTATAAACCGCATACGCGGCGTATTCTCCTACGCCGTCGTCCTTCGTCGAAGTCATTTCTCCGATAAGGTCGTCGGGCTTTTCCCATCTTAAAAATCCGTCTTCGTTGTTTTCAAAACCCACGGCGGAAAGTTTCATTCCGTAATAATAATTCAGTCCCTGCTTCGGCGTAACCGTTCCCACCTGTTCGGCGGTGTACCCGGCTTTCTTTATCGTCAGACGGGCATAAAGCGCGGAAACCGCGCTGCCGTTTATCGTAAACGAATAATCCCCCTCGGTTTCAACCTCTTTATCGTAATAGAATTTCGCGCTGACGTCGTAAACGCCCGCGTTGACGAAATTACTTCCCTGCGGATATTCTACGGTTACTTTTTCGGGCAGAGCGTCTTCCGTAGCAATCGTCATAGCGACGTTTTCACCGTTATATACCGTTTCTTTATCGGCAAACGTAATGCCCGTAAGCGTGATTTTTCTCGGTTTAACCGTAAAATCTATCGTCATATCCGGTATTGCGTTGTAATTATTAGCGTCCTGCAAAACGGTAAATTTCGCGGTTATCTTATACGCGCCCGCGTGAAGAACTTCTTGCTTCGTTATTCCGTCCTTACGGATAACGTAATCCACGCTTAACTCTTCCGCGTCGACTCCCTGCGCAGCAAAAACTTTTACCGTCCCGTCGTACTCGGTTTCGTATACGTTCCCTTCGGGAGCGAAAGTGATTCCCGACGCGTCGTAAGTCGCCTTGTTGATTCGCAGATTATACGTTACTTCCTCTATCGCAAGGTAATTCGCGTCGTACCCGTCGGGCATTGAATACGCGGCGGTCACCACGTATAATCCGCTATCAAGGTTCCCGAACGGATTTTTCAGGGATTCCGTATCCGCCGTTCCGTTTATCGAATAACCGACGCTTACCGAGCCCTCGAATTCCCCTTTCACCCCGAAAGGCATATCCCCTTCGAGCCTTAGCGAATAACCGCCGTCCTGCGCTCCCTGTCCTAACGCGACGTCCTTTCCGTATAGCGCGGAATCCGCGGTTTCTCCGTCGGAAGAACGCAGTACGAACTTGCCCGTTGACAGTTTCGCTTTGTTGATTTTTACCGCAGACGGCAAATAATCCGATACGTAATTTCCGCCGTCCGTTTCCGAAAAAGCGACTATTTCGTTTTCGGTGACGAACCGATAATTCGCGTTCGTTTTCCCGTCGATAGTAATCCGCGCGTACCAGTCGTATTCTCCCGAATCGGTAAAAGCAATCGGTTCAGCGCAAAGCACGTATTCTTTTTTATCCGACAGCAGATAGTATTCTACGACCGCGCCCGAAGGCAATCCGTCTATTTCCGCCGCCACGCTCTCGCCGTCGTACGTTTTTTCCGTCGAGGCAAGCCCTTTTTCCGAAAGCGTAACGAGCGCGGGCTCTATTCTGAATACGCTCGTAAGCGTTCCTATTTCCTCATAATTCGGGTCTTCCCCCGAAAACGTGGCGGTTGCGCGGTAGGTTCCCGCTTCGACTGCGCGGTTATCCCGGTACGTCACGGATATTCCTTCGGGGAGAATCCCTGCCACTGTCACCGTTTTTTCCAGTCCGTCGTACGTGAAAACTCTGTTTGCGAAAGTTACCCCAGACATATTGTAATGCGCTTTATTTATCGTAAGAACCGCCGTAAAATCGTCGCAATCGAGGATATATCCGTCGGGCAGAACGACTTCCGCGGTGATTTCGTAAACTCCCGCGTTTTTCGCGCCCGTGAACAGTTCCCCGTCAAGATAATACTTTATCTCCGTTCCATCGGGATAGTCGCCTACCGGCGCGACGTTGTATTCGTCTCCCGTATAAACCGTCGTAACGTCGGGAAAAGTTAAATTTACCCGCGTTCCGTCGCTTACCTCGATATTGATGCGTACGGTAAATTCCCCGCCCATCACGACTACCGCCGCCGAACCTTCTTTCAGCCCTTTCACGACCGAACCGCGCAGTTCGATGACGTCGGCGTTTTCCGCCGAATACATAAGTTCTCCGCCGCCCTTTTTCTCGATATATTCGCTTAAATCGACGCTTCCTCCGACTTTTACTCTCAACGCGGAAACGCTCGCCGAAAGAGAAGTAATTTCCCCCGAACAGGCGGTAAGCGACATAACGAGAAACGCCGCCGCCAGCAACGCGACGGCGTAAAAAACAATTCTCTTTGCGCTTATATGCCTGTCAGGTCTCATATTCCTTTTCGTTAGGTTCCTTCGGTCAGATTTTTCCGAGCGGGGGTCTGCCGCGTTTTTTCGGCGCGCCTTTTATCCCTTCTCCGTCGGTAACGACGCTCATAAACCTGTCGAACGCAGCCTCTCCCCGTTCGTCGTTTTTGAACACCGCCGTGCATTCCAGTATGCGGAAGCATACGTCGTTTACCCTGTCGAGAATGGCGTTCCTCGCTTCCTCTTCCCCGAGAGCGGTTCCTTTATCCGCCATTGCCTGCACGATGAGCGCGGAATGTTTGGAAAGTTTCTCGTCCCCGAAAATCCTTTCGAGGTCGGGTTTTTCCTTGCGCATTTCCTTCATCAGTTCGTAAAGTTCGTTTTTCAGTCTTCCCGGAAGGATAAACAATCCCATCGCTTCGATAAGTCCGATGGATTCTTTCTTTATATTGTGCATATCTTCCGTGGGATGGAAAATTCCGAAAGGATGTTTTTCGTCCGTACGGTTGTTACGCAGTATAAGGTCGAGGGTGAATTCCACGCCGTCGAAACTCGCTACGGGCGTAACCGTATTGTGTCGTTCCTCTCCCGTCGCGCAGATAACGTCCGCGCTTTCGTCGGTGTAGTCCTTCCACGCCGCGGCGATTACAGCCGCTTTCAGCGCGACCGCGTTCCTGTCTTTTCCTTTTACGGTAACCACGCTGTTGTACCAGTCGCGCACGCCTACGGCGACGCCGTTTTTGACTTCGTACATTTTCCTTAATCCCGTAAAGAACATCGGCAGAACTTTCTTTCCGCCCTGATAGTGGTCGTGTGCGAGAATCGAACCGCCTACTATCGGCAAATCCGCGTTGCTCCCCAGAAAATAATCGGGGTACTGTTCTACGAATTCAAGCAATCTGACGAACGTGAGGTCGGTAATTTTCATAGGAACGTGCTTGTCCCTGAACACTATGCAATGCTCGTCGTAATAGACGTACGGAGAATACTGCATATGCCAGCCTTCGCCGTTGAGCGTAACCGGCACGATTCTGAGCGTCTGACGCGCGGGGTGAACCGGCGTTCCGCAGAACCCTATATTCTCTATGCAAAGCAGGCATTTGGGATATTTTTTGCCTTTGAAGGCTTTTTCGGCAAGCACCTGTTTCGGGTCTTTTTCGGGTTTGGAAAGGTTGATCGTAACCGCTATCTGCCCCTTTTTTCCTTCGGCGTACCAGCATATATTGCGTCTTATGTCGTTGATACGGATATAGTTGTTCTTTACGGACAGATTGTAAAGGTAATCCGTTGCCGCCGCCGCGCCCCTGTTTTCCTTCAACGCGTCGAATTTCATAACGACTTCCCCGGGAGACGGCGTAACGAGTCCGAGAATCCTCGTCTCGAACCTAAGTTCGGTACCCTCTTCCGCAATGCCGTGTTCGATTCCGTAACAGACGAGTTCGTCCGTCATTTCTTCGAGCGGACGAACCTCGGGCGTACACTCTTCGGGCTCAACCTGAAACAATTCGTAAAGTTGATTGCGCGCGTACGCTTTGTCCTCGGCGCACAGTCCGAGTTCGTTTTCCGCGTACAACAGTAAATCTTCTATCGTTTTAACCGTTCCGTTCATTGTCGTTTCCTCTCATTCCGTTAAATTCGTTGCTAATATTTTCCGTATGTGTTATACTTTACAAAGTATAACATAAAGGAGAACGCAATGGCAAGGACTTTAACGAAAGAATCCCTTCTTACCAATCCGGTTTTCATCGAATCGGTAAAAAAACTATACAACGCGGACCTTAAAGATATCTGTGAAAGATATTCCGCGCTCACCGAAGACCTCGACGGAAAAATCCGCTTTTTCTCTTCTCCGGGCAGAGCGGAACTCGTCGGCAACCACACCGACCACAATCACGGATTGGTAATCGCCGGCAGCATCGACCTCGACGTCGCCTGCGCGGTCGTACAGACTAACGACGGAATAATAACGATACGCAGCGAAGGCTACGAGCCGTTCACCGTAAACGTAAACGACCTTCCCGTCGACGGACAACTCTTCGGTTCGACCAAAGCGTTGGTTCGCGGCGTTTGCAAAGGTTTTGCCGACCGCGGCTATAAAATCGGCGGGTTCACCGCTCACGCGTCGAGCAATATTTTCAAGGGCGCGGGCGTAAGCAGTAGCGCGGCTTTCGAACTTCTCATATGCGAAATTCTCAACGTCCTTTACAACGACGGCAAAATCGACTTCGTGGAAAAAGCGATAATAAGCAGATTTGCGGAAAACGTATATTTCGGTAAACCCTCGGGGCTTATGGACCAACTTACCATTTCGCGCGGCGGCGTAAGTTTTATGAACTTCGGCACGGAAATACCTTATTCAGAAAGCGCGGACTGGAAGTTCGACGACGTATCCCTCGTCATCGTAAACTGCGGCGGCGACCACTGCAACCTCACGGGAGAATATTCCGCTATCCGCACGGAAATGGAATCCGTTGCCGCTTACTTCGATAAAAAAGTTCTCGGCGACGTGTCGGAAAAAGACTTTTTCTCCGCGCTCGGCGACCTTAAAGAAAAGTTCTCGGGCAGAGCCGTTCTCCGCGCGATTCACTTCTTCGAGGAAAACGACCGCGTCAGGTCCGCGGAAAAAGCGGTTTCCGAAGGCGATAAAAAAGCGTTCCTCCGCACGATAAACGAAAGCGGCGTTTCAAGTTACGAACTTCTTCAGAACTGCTATCCGTCGGGAGATACGAATCAGCCCGTTCCTCTCGCGCTCGCCATAGTCGCGCGCAATCCCGACACTCTCGCTTACAGAGTACACGGCGGCGGATTTGCGGGTACCATACTTACGTTTGTGGATACCGAAAAAAGCGCGTCTTACGTTAAAACCCTTTCGGGATTTTTCGGGAAAGAAAACGTATTCTGCATTAAAATAAGAAAATACGGAGCGACGGAAGTCGCCTTATAAACGAGGATAACAATGCGCAATCTCACACTTCTCACCGACCTTTATCAACTTACTATGATGAACGCCTACCTTCAAACTGGCAAGGCGGAAGTTATGGCTAATTTCGACGTCTTTTACCGTCAGAAAGAGCATCTCGACTTTGCCATCTGCGCGGGACTCGAACAGGTTATCGACTATGTCAACAATCTTCATTTCGAGCAGGACGATATAGAATATCTCCGCAGTCTCAATATTTTCGGCGAAGATTTTCTTCATCGCCTCGAAAACTTCCGTTTTACGGGTTCGATTTCCGCAATCAGGGAAGGAGAAGTCGTTTTCCCGGGCGAACCGCTCCTCACGGTCACCGCGCCTCTGTTCGAAGCGCAACTCGTGGAAACGGCGATACTGAATATCATCAACCACCAGACGCTTATCGCTACCAAAGCGTTCAAAATATGCCAGGAAGCGAAAGGCATAGTAATGGAATTCGGCTTGCGCCGCGCGCAAGGACCCGACGCGGGAATCTACGGAGCGCGCGCCGCTATTATCGGCGGTTGCGCTTCCACAAGCAACGTGCTTACAGCAAAAATGTACGGCGTTCCCTGTTCGGGTACTCACGCTCACAGTTGGGTAATGAGTTTCGATTCCGAACTCGAAGCGTTCCGCGAATACGCGCGCATCTATCCGAACAACTGCCTGCTCCTCGTGGACACCTACGATACGCTTCGTTCGGGCGTTCCCAACGCGATCAAGGTATTTGACGAAATGAAAGCGAAAGGACTGAAACCGCTCGGCATAAGATTGGACAGCGGCGACCTTGCGTACCTTACGAAAAAAGCGAGAAAAATGCTCGACGACGCGGGACACTCGGATTGCAAAATCTGCGTAAGCGGCGACCTTGACGAGTATATTCTCTCCTCTCTCGACAGACAGGGCGCGAAAATAGACAGTTACGGCGTAGGAACGAAACTGATAACCTCCTCCCTCACGCCCGCTCTCGGCGGCGTATATAAACTGAGCGCGCTCGAAGAAAACGGACATTGGGAAGCAAAAATCAAATTGTCCGATACCACGGAAAAAATAACGAATCCGGGAATTAAGACCACATACCGTATATACGACGCGGACAAGATGGCGTTTGCCGATCTCATATGCCTCAAAAACGAGGTGTTCGACACGACGAAACCTCTTACGATATTCCACCCCGTGGAAACGTGGAAAAAAACCACTCTCACGGAATACTCGATGCGCGACCTTATGGTAGAGGTTTTCCGCAACGGGCAACAGGTATACGAATCGCCTTCTCTTAAAGAAATAGCGGATTATTCGAAATTGGTAAGAAGCGAATTCTGGGAAGAATATCTGCGGCTTATGAATCCGAATATTTATAAAGTCGACCTGAGCGATAATCTGTACAACCTGAAAAAATTCCTCACTTATTCGCACAGCGCGAAATAAAAAAAACGCCCTTCGCACAAGCGAAGGGTTTGATTTTATCGAAGAAACTCAATCCGTTCGTTCCGCGCCGCCGTACGAACTTTCCGCTCTTGCAAAAGTCACGCAAACCGTCGAAGCGGGTTGCGCGGAAGCAAGGGCGGCGGCGCACTCGGACAACGTTGCTCCCGTAGTTACTATATCGTCGATAAGCAATACCTTTTTACCGTCGAGTTTTTCTCCGCGATAAACGAATTTTCCTTTTACGTTTTCGTGCCGTTCCCGCAACGACACCTCGGTCTGATCCTTTTTTCCGCCTATACGTTTCAGCCCTTTCAGCACGGGTAAACCGAGTTCGTCCGACAAAAATCCCGCGCAGATTTTCATATGGTCGTAGCCTCTTTTGCCGTAGTTCTTCTTCGAGCACGGAACGTACGCTATACAATCGCATCCGAGGTTTTCTTTACTGTATACTTCGGCTATATAAAACGCCATAACCCGAGTAAGTTCGGGTCTGTCGCCGTCTTTCGCGTCCAAAATAATGCTTCTCGTCGCGTCCTCGTATCTGCAAGAAGAATATACTTCCGCGCCGTCGTATTTCGCGTAACTTTCTTTTACCCGATTAAGTTTTTTACGACAATCTTCGCATAACCCGTATTTTTCGTTTTCTTCGATTTCCTCGCCGCAAAACAGACAGGTTACGCCGAAAGGGAAAATTACGTCCAGAAAATTATTAAACGCCTTTCTAAAATCAATCATTTCCCCAAAGCAACTCCGCTTTACCCTTATTTTTCAACAACAGGTGCCTGAGCAAAGAATATCTTTTCGCCGTGTAAGTATTGCCTATCGCATACCTGAGTACGCTCTCTTCTCCTATTATTACCACCATTTTCTTTGCTCTCGTAACGGCTGTGTATACGAGATTGCGCGTCAGCAGCATAGGCGCGGTTTTTCCGAGCACGAGTATCACTACGGGGAATTCGCTTCCCTGCGATTTATGCACGCTTATACAATACGCAAGCGCAAGTTCGTCGAGCGCGCCGCCGTCGTAAATAACCGTTCTACCGTCGTCGTATTCCACGACGAGTCTGTCTTTCCCTACTTCGGTTATCTTTCCTATATCCCCGTTGAAAACTCCCGTTCCTCTTCTCTCCGCACCGAATCTTCTGCTCCACTCGATCTGATAATTGTTCGCGGTCTGCATTACTCTGTCTCCGACGCGGAATTTTACGTCTTTATAAATCAATTCCGCCCCGTCGGGATTGAGTTCTTCCTGCAAAAGCGAGTTGAGCACCTCCACTCCGAGTTCGCCTTTTCTTACGGGGGAAAGCACCTGCACGTCCGAGGATTGTACGTCGATAAACTTCGGTATCCTCGTTTTTATCATAGTCAAAACGTCGTTACGGATTCCCCATACGTCGCTTTTGGTACTCAAAAAGAAGTCTTTGGCATTTTTTACAATCGGCATTTCACCACGGTTTATGCGGTGCGCGTTCTCTACGATCATACTGTATGCCGACTGACGATATACTTCGGTAAGAAAAACGACGTTGATTATGCCGCTGTTAATTACGTCGCTCAGGATATTTCCGCACGCAACGCTCGGCAATTGGTCTTTATCCCCCACGAGTACGAGTCTCGCGCCGAGAGGCACGGCTTTCGTAAGCGCGTTGAAAATGTAAATATCCGCCATACTTATTTCGTCGACGATGATTACGTCGCAAGGAAGGGGCGTTCCTTCGTTATAGCACGCCGTTTTCCCTATACCGTCCATTCCGAGCAGTCTGTGTATCGTCTTCGCTTCAACGCCGGTCGCTTCCATCATACGCTTGCTCGCTCTGCCCGTAGGGGCGCATAAAACCGCGCGTTTACCGCGGTTTTCAAGTATGCTGACTATCCCTTTTATGAGTGTGGTTTTCCCCGTTCCCGGACCGCCCGTTATTACCGAAACGCCGTTGTCGAAAACGCTCTTTATCGCCGCGCGTTGCGTGACGTCGAGAATTATTCCCGTCTGTCTTTCAAAAACGTCGAGTTCTTTAACCACGTCGACGTCGTTTCTCCTGACGGTAAGATTGAGTTGAATAAGTTTGGCGGCTATGGCGTTCTCGGAATGATAATTCACCGAATCGGCAACGAGTATCTGCCCGTCAACCTCTTCTCTCTTCAGGTCGTGCATTACGCAATAACAACTTTCGACGAGGCTCTTTTCCAATCCGAGCAACTTCGTCGCGCCCTCTATCACCGCTTCCTGCGGAAGACAGGTATGCCCCCCTTTGGACGACCCTTCCTGCAAGGTATGCGTAATCCCGGCGCGTATGCGGAATTCGCTGTCCCTCGGGATTCCGATTTTCAACGCGATTTTGTCCGCGGTAATAAACCCTACTCCCTCGACGTCCGCTACGAGCACGTAAGGATTCGCTTTCATTATATCGATCGTGCTGTCGCCGTATTTGCGATATATTTTGAGCGCAAGGTTCATAGAAACGTCGTGTTTTTGCAGAAAAAGCACGCTTTCTTTCATTCTGCGCGTGTTTTCATAACAGATAATGATTTCCATCAGTTTCTTTCTTCCGATTCCGCTGACTTCTATCAACCTTTCGGGGTTGTTTTCGAGAACGTCGAGGGTTTTTACTCCAAACTTGTCGACTATCTCTTTCGCAAGGCGTTCGCCTATACCCTTGAACAAACCGCTTGAAAGGTATTTTATTATGCCGTATTCGTCTTCCGGGCGGACAAAATCCACCTCCGTGACGGCAAATTGTTCTCCGTATTTTTTATTATCCTTGAATTCACCCGTAATTTTGAGCATTTCCCCTTCGCTCACGGGCGGAAAAGTGCCGACTGCGACAAATTCGTCGTCGTCGGCATCAAAAAGCAGCACGGTGTAACCGTTTTCTTCGTTTGAATAAATAATCTCGTTTACTTTCCCCGTGTAAGTCATTTATTCAAATATTTTTTTATCTCCTCCGTTTTGTCGGTGCGTTCCCAGGCGTATTCTTCGTTGCCGAAATGCCCGTATCTCGCCGTGGACGCGTACTGCGGTTTATCGAGTCCGAGCGCGGTAATTATTGCAAGCGGTCTGAAGTCGAAAACTTTTCCGACTATCTCCGCAAGTTTATCGTCGCCCACCTTGCCCGTTCCGTAGGTATTTACGTCAACGCTTACCGGATTCGCTTTCCCTATCGCGTACGCAACCTGAATTTCGCATTCTTTGCACGCGCCGCTCGCAACGAGGTTCTTTGCGACGTATCTTGCATAATAAGTCGCGCTCCTGTCGACTTTCGTCGCGTCTTTTCCGCTGAAACATCCGCCGCCGTGCGGAATATATCCGCCGTAAGTATCCACGATGATTTTTCTTCCCGTAAGTCCGCTGTCGCCTTTCGGACCGCCTACGATAAATCTTCCCGTGGGGTTTATATAAAATTTAGTATTTTCGTCGATAAGAGAAGCGTCTATCGTCGGCAGAATAACCAGACGTTTCATATCTTCTCTGAGTTTCTCCACGTCCACGCCGTCGTCGTGCTGAGTAGACAAAACCACGGTGTCCACTCTGAACGGCTCTCTCTTGTCGTTATATTCCACGGTAACCTGCGCTTTTCCGTCCGGGCGCAGATACGATACTTCTCCGTTCTTTCTCACTTCCGCAAGTCTCTTGCACAGTTTGTGACTGAGCATAATCGCAAGCGGCATACGTTCGGGCGTTTCGCTTCCGGCATATCCGAACATAAGCCCCTGATCTCCCGCTCCTATCGTATCGAAAATATCCTCGCTTTTTTTATATTCGAGGCTGGCGTCGACGCTCATGGCTATATCGGGGGACTGACTGTTTACCCTCTGTTCGATTTCCACGGTCGAATAGTTAAACCCGTACTCGTCCTTGTCGTATCCTATTTCCTTAATCGTCTTTCGCGCGATTGCGTCTATATCGACGTCCGCCTTGGTGCTGATCTCGCCCATAACGAGCAGGAAGTCTTCCTTGCAACAACATTCGCAAGCGACGCGCGCTTTCGGGTCTTCGCTTAAAATTGCGTCAAGAATCGCGTCGCTTACCTGATCGCATACTTTATCGGGATGCCCTTCGGTTACGCTTTCCGAAGTAAATAATCTGTTCATATAATTCTCCTATGTTACGAAAAAGGGAGACCGCAATTTGAATTTCGGATTCCTTAAATACGCGTTCTCCCATTTTATTCGGATTGTGGCTTATTCTGCGTCAGCCTCGGTTTCCAATGCCGTCTTGTCTTCGTCGAAGTTGTCCTCTTTTATATCCGCTTTGTCGTACAAGGGGCTTTCGAGTTTGATATTGGCATATCTCTTCATTCCCGTGCCGGCAGGTATAAGTTTACCGATAATGACGTTTTCTTTCAAACCGATCAGATGGTCTTTCTTGCTCTTGATTGCCGCGTCGGTAAGAACTCTTGCCGTTTCCTGGAAACTTGCCGCGGAAAGGAAGGAGTCGGTCGCAAGCGCGGCTTTACTGATACCGAGCAGAACTCTCATAGCCGTAGCCGGAGTGCCGCCGTTTTCCAACGCCTTTTCGTTCGCTTCTTCGAGCGTCGAGATATCTACGAGTTCGTTGAGGATGAGATCGGTGTCGTTCGGGTTTCTTACTTTAACCTTGCGCAACATCTTTCTCACGATAACTTCGATATGCTTGTCGTTGATGTGAACGCCGTTGGAACGGTACGCGTTCTGAATTTCTTTGATTATCATTTCCTGAACGCCGGTAACGCCTTTGGTTCTCAGAATATCGTGCGGATCCACGCTTCCGACGAACAACGGATCGCCCGCGGCGATTTCGTTTCCGCTTTCAACAAGCAGTTTTACGCCGAAAGGAATCTTGTATTCGAACTGTTTGCCGTCCGCTCCCGTAATTATTACGGTACGGTTATTGCCTTCTTCTTTGACGAAAACTTTACCTTTGACGTCCGCAACGGTAGCCTGTCCCTTCGGTTTACGCGCTTCGACAAGTTCTACGACACGGGGAAGACCTTGCGTGATGTCCGCGCTGGACGCAACGCCGCCGGTATGGAAGGTTCTCATCGTAAGCTGCGTTCCAGGTTCGCCTATCGACTGCGCCGCTATGATACCGACCGCTTCGCCGAGTTTAACGGGGTTCGTGCTCGCCATGTTCGCGCCGTAGCATTTCGCGCATACGCCGCGCTTGGACTTACAGGTAAGTATGCTTCTTATCTTGACTTCTCCGTCTTCGCCTACGGCTTTCACTACTTTGCCCGCTTTTTCTTCTCTTATCATCTCGCCCGCGGCAACGATTATTTCGCCGGTTTCCGGGTCGATTATGTCTTCTACCGAGAATCTTCCGGTAATTCTTTCCGCAAGTCCTTCTATGAGCAGTTTATTTACGTCGTACAACGCTTTAACCGCCATACCTTTCTTGTCTCCGCAATCTTCTTCGTTGATGATTACGTCCTGACTTACGTCTACGAGACGACGCGTAAGGTAACCGGAGTCTGCCGTTTTAAGCGCGGTATCCGCTCCGCCTTTTCTCGCGCCGTGACTGGAAATGAAGTATTCCAGAACGGAAAGTCCTTCACGGAAGGAAGATTTAACGGGGATTTCTATGGTTTTACCGGTCGGGTCCGCCATAAGTCCGCGCATACCGGAAAGTTGCTTGATCTGTTGCATGCTACCACGCGCGCCCGAGTCAGCCATCATCCATATAGGATTGGCCTTATCGAAATTTACGAAGTTTTGCTGCAAGTCTCTGGAAACTTCGTCCGTCGCGTCGCTCCATACCTTGATAACCTGATTATATCTTTCCTCTTCGGTCGCTCTGCCGCGAGCAAAGTTCTTTTCGATTGCAAGAACTTTTTCTTCCGCTTTGTTGAGGATTTCTTTCTTGTTTCCGGGTATTTTCATATCGAAAACGCTGGTCGTTATCGCGCCGATAGTGGAGAATCTGTACCCGAGCGCCTTGATTTTGTCAAGTACGATACTGACTTCGGTCGCACCTTTGGCTTTGAAGCACTTGTTGACTATTTCTCCGAGACCTTTCTTCTTGATTACGAAGTTGATTTCGAGGTCAAGTTGTTCTTCCGGCGTGGTTCTCGGCACGAATCCGAGATCCTGCGGAATCGCTTCGTTGAATATAATCTTTCCTACCGTCGTAACGATGAGTTTCTTATAAACTTTGCCGTCTATTTCTTTGCTCATTCTAACGCGTATCCAATCCTGCAATTTGATATTGTGGAGTTGATACGCCATTTTCGCTTCGTCCGCGTCCTTGAAAGTACGAAGTTTAGCAATATCTTCCGGAGCCGTGGGCTTTTCCGTCTTTTCAAACGTAAGATAGTACGAACCGAGTACCATATCCTGCGTAGGCGTAACGATAGAGTTACCGTCGCTCAGTTTAAGAATATTGTTGCTCGCAAGCATAAGTATTCTCGCTTCTGCCTGCGCTTCGATACTCAGAGGAACGTGTACCGCCATCTGGTCGCCGTCGAAGTCCGCGTTGAACGCCGTACAGGCAAGCGGATGAAGTTTGATTGCTCTTCCTTCGACGAGAACGGGCTCGAACGCCTGAATACCCAATCTGTGAAGGGTCGGCGCACGGTTAAGAAGAACCGGATGGTCTTTGATAACCTCTTCGAGAACGTCCCATACTTCGGGTTTCACTCTGTCGACCGCGCGTTTCGCGCTCTTTATGTTGTGACAGATTTCTTTTTCCTGTAATTTCTGATAAACGAACGGTTTGAAAAGTTCGAGCGCCATTTCCTTCGGCAAACCGCACTGATACATTTTCAGTTCGGGTCCTACGACGATAACCGAACGACCTGAGTAGTCGACACGTTTTCCGAGAAGGTTCTGACGGAAACGGCCGTTCTTACCCCTGAGGAACTCGCTCAGACATTTAAGTTGTCTGTTGCCCGCGCCCGTGATGGGTTTACCGTGTCTGCCGTTATCGATAAGCGCGTCAACCGCTTCCTGCAACATTCTCTTTTCGTTGCGGACGACGATCTCGGGCGCGCCGCCTTCGATCATCTTTTTCAGACGGTTGTTACGGTTGATAACTCTGCGGTAAAGTTCGTTCAGGTCGCTCGCCGCGAATCTTCCGCCGTCAAGCGGAACCATAGGACGCAGATCCGGAGGAAGTACGGGGATAACGTCGAGAACCATCCATTCGGGTTTGTTGCCCGATTTGTAGAACGCTTCCACGATTTCAAGACGCTTCGCTATTCTCGTGCGTTTGAGACTCTCTTCCTTCTCCTGCGCGAGCATCTCTTTCAGTTCGTTTCTTTCTTTTTCGAGGTCGATTTCCTGCAAAAGGATTTTCAGGCTTTCCGCACCCATTCCCACTACGCAGCAGTTGGGTCCGAATTCTTCCACCGCTTTGCGGTACTCTTCGTCCTTTATTACCTGTTTCTTGACGAAATTGGTTCTGCCCGGATCGAGTACAACCATCGCGCCGAAGTAAATTACCTGCTCGACCTGCTTGGGGCTCATATTGAGTATCGTGCTTATTCTGCTCGGCACGCCTCTGAAATACCAGATATGCGTGACGGGAGCGGCAAGTTCGATATGTCCCATTCTCTCTCTGCGGACCTTGGCTTTGGTAAGTTCAACGCCGCACTTGTCGCAGGTAACGCCTCTGTACCTTACTCTTTTATACTTTCCGCAATGGCACTCGTAGTCCTTGGTGGGTCCGAATATTCTCTCGCAGAAAAGTCCGTCTCTTTCGGGCTTCTGGGTTCTGTAGTTTATGGTTTCGGGCTTCGTAACTTCGCCGTGAGACCATTCTCTGATTTTTTCGGGTGACGCTATGCTTATTTGTATCGAATCAAAGTTGTTTATTTCTACCATATCTCGCCTCTTATATATCGTTATCGTCGAATGTGCTGTTGAGGATTTCTTCGTTATCCAGTCCGGAGTCGTCTATTTCTTCCGCTCCCATCAACGTTTTGAGGTCGTCCTCATCGTCGTCGGATTCATCGAAATCCTGTTTCGCAATATCCATAAATTCGCTGCCGTCTCCGAGTATGTCGTCGAGGTCGTACTCGTTCTGCGCAAGTCCGCTGCCTCCGAGTATGTCGCCGTAATCCGTCATTCCGCCTAAGCCCAGCGTGTCGTCGTCGTCGTAAAGTTTGTCTTTCGCAA
The DNA here is from genome assembly GCA_051883535.1 of Christensenellales bacterium. Lineage (GTDB taxonomy): Bacteria > Bacillota > Clostridia > Christensenellales > DTU072 > CAG-1782. The sequence goes on from JBJETX010000105.1 coordinate 15,206, forward strand.
GTTCGTCCTGCGCTTCGCTTTCGAACAAATCGACTTCCTGAACGTCTTCCTTGACGGGACGAATCGGTCTGTCGAGTTCCCTGTCGTCGTCGTACGTTTCGGGAAGTTTGATTTCTTCGTTGTCGTCGGTGAAGAGTTTGACTTCGAGTCCGAGAGCCTGGATTTCTTTTTTCAAAACCTTGAACGCTTCGGGAATTCCGGGTTCGGTAGTAACGTTGTTCTTTATAATACTGTCGAACACTTTCTGTCTGCCCACGATATCGTCGGATTTAACCGTAAGAACTTCCTGAAGGATATGGCTCGCGCCGTACGCTTCCAACGCCCAGACTTCCATTTCACCGAAACGCTGTCCGCCGAATTGCGCCTTACCTCCGAGAGGCTGTTGCGTAACGAGGCTGTAAGGACCCGTGCTTCTCGCGTGAATCTTGTCGTCGACGAGGTGGTTGAGTTTGAGCATATACATATATCCGACCGTAACCTGATTTTCGAAAGGTTCGCCCGTTCTTCCGTCGTAAAGTTGAACTTTTCCGTCCACGAACAGGTTTCCGTCGCAATCTTTCTTCGCAAGTCCGTTCTGCATAAAGAGTTCTTTAATGTCGTTTTCCGTCGCGCCGTCGAATACGGGCGTAGCGACTTTAATTCCGAGCATCTTCGCAACGAGTCCGAGATGCACTTCGAGAACCTGTCCGATGTTCATACGGGAAGGAACGCCGAGGGGGTTGAGAACTATCTGCAAAGGCGTGCCGTCCGCAAGGAAAGGCATATCTTCTTTGGGCAGTACTCTGGAAATAACACCCTTGTTTCCGTGACGTCCCGCCATCTTGTCGCCTACGGAGATTTTACGTTTCTGCGCGATGTAAACTCTGATGAGTTTGTTTACGCCCGGATCGAGTTCGTCTTTGTTTTCTCTGGTAAGAATCTTAACGCCGACTACGATACCGCCGCAACCGTGAGGCACTTTAAGGGAAACGTCCCTGACTTCTCTCGATTTCTCGCCGAATATCGCGCGGAGCAGTCTCTCTTCGGGAGTGAGTTCGGTTTCGCCCTTCGGAGTAACTTTACCTACGAGGTAATCTCCGCTCTTGACTTCCGAACCTATCATTACGATACCTTCTTCGTCGAGGTTTTTGAGCAAATCTTCGCTGACGTTGGGGATATCTCTCGTGATGTTCTCTTCGCCGAGTTTGGTGTCGCGCGCTTCGAGTTCGTATTCTTCTATATGGATAGTGGTGAAAAGGTCGTGCTTTACGAGTTCTTCGCTGATAAGGATAGCGTCCTCGTAGTTATAACCTTCCCAGGTCATAAATCCTATAAGTATGTTGCGTCCGAGCGCAAGTTCGCCGTTCTGCGTAGCGGGTCCGTCGCTGAGGACTTCGCCTTTAAGCACTCTGTCGTGCTTGGAAACGATGGGTTTCTGATTTACGCAGGTGTCCTGATTGCTTCTCTTGAATTTGAGCAGTTCGTAAACGTCTTCGCCGCCTTCGTCCGCGGTAACCACGATTTCGTCCGCGGTAACGCTCTTTACTACGCCGCTTCTCTTCGCTATCACGCAAACGCCGCTGTCGTAAGCGACTTTATGCTCCATACCCGTACCTACGATAGGCGCTTCGGGTCTGAGCAGCGGTACCGCCTGACGTTGCATGTTGCTTCCCATAAGCGCACGGTTCGCGTCGTCGTTTTCAAGGAAGGGAATAAGGCTTGCCGCCACGGAAACGAGTTGTTTCGGGTCAACGTCCATATAATCTACTTTTTCCGACGGGAATTCTTTAATATCGTCGCGGTAACGGCAGATAACCCTGTTGTTTACGAATCTGCTGTTTTCGTCGAGAGGTTCGTTCGCCTGTGCGACTATATATTTATCTTCTTCGTCGGCGGTAAGATAGGAAACTTCGTCGGTTACGATATGCGTTTCTTTATCTACTCTGCGG
>JBJETX010000106.1:0-3907 GCA_051883535.1 Christensenellales bacterium
TGAACGGTCCTTTCCATACGAGCGTGGCGTCCTCGCATTTGTTGAGTTTGAGGAATTCCGAGAAAGGCATGCTCAACTCTTTAAGATTGGGGTTTTCGCCCTCTATGTGCGCGAGTTTCATCTTGGGCGACGGACAAAGTCCTTCGTATCTTCCCTCGGAAACGCCGCGGTGTCCGTTGACGTCGTATCCCTTGTATTTGGTCTCAAGAAGTCTTGAGAGTTTTTTCATTTTTATGAATTTTTTCAGAAGCGCGATTTTGGAAGATTCCTGAGGCGTTCCGTCAACTTTCATAAATCTTCTGCCCATAGCGGGTCCGTCCGCGTGCGTCGCTCCGCCGAACTCTTCGCATTCCTGAACGGCAAAATACGTGTCGCAACCCATAACCGCGCCCATTTCGATGGTGCGGTCTTCCCATTTGCCTTCGCTGTTTTTTACTTTCATTAAAGGTGAAAACGCCTTGCCGCCGACTCTGCCCGTTTTTTCGTAAATGACGTAGTTGTCGTATCCGGCTTTTTCCAGGTACATTGCCGCGCTCGTTCCCGCAGGACCGCCGCCGATAATACAAATTCTTTGTTCCGTGTTTTTCATGCATTTATCTCCTTTATAAGTTATTTTTTCTTAATTTTATCACAGCGCAGGTGAAAAGTAAATATGCAATTTACTTTTTTTTCAACGCTATGCGATAACGGCTTGCACCGTCTTCGAGGTCAAGAATTTCAAACGCTCCGATAAACGCCGCCGCCTCTTCTTCCGCGCTTGAAAGCGGCACGGATACGTCCGCCCGACTACCGTCGTGCCGCGCGTTTATCGCGTCCCTTCCGCTGTCGAAAAAGATATGCAGTTCCCCTCCTCTTTTCAGCAGTTCGCAGGCTTTTTCCGCAAATTTCCGCTTGTCGGGAAAATGCGGATAAGCGTCGAAAACAAGCAGATAATCGTATTCTTTTTCGGGAGAAAACCCGTAAAAATCTGCAACGAGAAAGTGCGCTCCCTCGTTTTTCGGATTGCGCTTCGCTTTTTCTATCATTTTCGGCGATACGTCGATTGCGTCAACCTCGCAACCGAGCGCGACGAGCGCGCCGTCGAGAACTCCCGCTCCGCAGGCGACGTCGAGAACTTCGTCTCCCGGTTCAACGCCCGTTAAAGCAAGCAAAGCGTTTATTTCAGGTTCTCCGAGCGAGTCGTTTTCCCGCCAGAAAGGAGCGATTCCGTCAAAAAAAGCGCGCTGTTTTTCCGCGTTGTCGTTAAGCATTTTTTACCTTGTTTATTTCTTGTCTGACGTATTTTTCGACGGCGTCCATACCCTCGTTTTTCACCGCGGAGGTAAAGAATACGGGGATATCGCCGTTTCTTAAACGGATATTTTTTTCAACCTGTTCAAAGGAAAAATCAAACGCCGGAGCGACGTCGGATTTGGTAACCGCCACGGCGGAAGCGACTTCGAACATAAGCGGATATTTGAGGGGTTTGTCGTCTCCTTCGGGCACGGATAAAAGGACGAGATTTTTCGTCGCGCCCGTGTCGAATTCGGCGGGACAGACGAGGTTTCCGATATTCTCGAGAACTACCATATCGAGGCCTTCCGTTCCGAGGGCGTCAAGCGCTTCTCCCGACATCTGACAGGTAAGATGGCACGCGCCTGCGGTATGAATCTGAACGGTTTTAACGCCCGTTAAAGCGTCTATCGTTTTTGCGTCGACGTCGGAGTCGATATCCGCCTCGATAACGCCTATCGAGAAGTCTTTTTTCAGCCTATTTACGAGATTTACGATAAAAGTCGTCTTGCCGCTTCCGGGGGACGACATAACGTTAAGGAAAAAAATTTTTCTGCGCAGAAGACTCTCTCTGATTTCCGAAGCCTGCGCGTTGTTCCGCGACCTGATATCCTCTTTGATTTCAACGATTTTCACAGAATTCATAATATAAATATTATAAAATAACGCCTGTTAAAAGTCAATACCGCCTATGCTTTAAGATTAAATTCGGATTTCCTTTTCATCACGGCGTTAAGTTTATTCTTTAATCCCGAGTTCTTTTTTAATCATATTTATCACAGAATCGGCAGCGTGCGGGAAGTTGACCATAAGTTCGTTCTTGGCAAACCGTTCCCGTTGTTCTTTCATCGGGTCGTTGCCGTCTATTACCACTTCTTTGATAAACCGCGTAATGTCTTCCTCGCAAAACGCGTGATAGTATTGCTCCATACATTTTTGTCCGAGCGGAACGAGAGTGGTTTTTACCGCGTCTTCCGATTTAAGCATATAACAACACGGTTTCATAGTATACAGATATTCTCCTATGAAAGAACCGCAATCGTGTATCATGGCGTCGCTGTCCGCAAAAACCTGCATATAGTCGCCGCTCGTGTCGTACACCATATTCGGATGAGCAAGCAGTCTTGCCATATACTCGTCTATCTGCGCCTGCGTCCATACTTTATGGAGTTTCAGATTGGCGAACAACAACGGATGCGGACGGAATATAAAGTCCACGTCGGGGAACATTTCGGGCAGACGTTGAAAGTACTCCGCGTACGAAAGAAAATTGCCTATATTGAGATTTTTCCACCCCCACACGGTGTGATGAGGACAAATCATAATCCTTTTACGGACATGGGGAACGGGTTTAAGTTCCGCAAGTTTATCCATCTTGAGGTATCCCGTAACCACTCCGTTTTTACCTCGGATTTTCTCGGTTTTTTTCAGGTGTTCGAGGTTGCTTTCCGTTTCAAGCGTGCATTTCCACATATAATTGTAAAACGGCGTGGCTATCACTTCGTCCCAGAATTTAAGCGCGGCGAAACCGTAACTCGAATATATCGGCAACACGTCTTTGTCGAGAAAATATTCGACATGATGATACGGATGCACGAGATGTTTATACGGATTACAGAAAAATAATATGCTGAACTCATTGCGTAATCTTATAAATTCTCCCTCTTCCATATCATAGCCATTCAACACTCTTTTCCCATATTGTTCCTTAAGACTGACATATGCCTCTTCATATGTTTCCACCATATATTTATGTGTCCTGGATACATTTGGCGCTATTATTATGAAAGGATCAAAATTTGAATCTTCAATCATTCGTTCAAAAATAGGTCTATACTGAAATACGCTATTGAACACTACAATGAATCCCACTTTGATGTTGCCCTGCTTCGGTATTTTCTTTTTTATTCGCGCTATTTTCTTTTTATAAGAATTATTTACATCATAGTAATCTGCATATAACGCTTTGTTAAAAACATTACTTAGAAGCCATTCTTTTAATCTTAACGATTTGCTTCTCTTTTCTCTTTTTGTGCATTGTTTAGTATTTTTTTCTTTAAGAAAATCATTGTAAGACGAAACGCTTTTTGTACTTTGCTTATACAATAAATACTCTTCGAGCTGTGCGTTAATAAACTTATTATCAAGCGCCTGCGGCAATAAAATACCAGTTTGCTTGCTCAACATATCTAAGAATGCTTCTGCAATTCTTTTAATCTTTGCGTGGTTATCAACAAAGGTAAAGCATAATTTTGCAATACTGCTTTTATTATCATTTGTGAGAATTTGGTCTATAATTTGACCAATTGTTTTACCTCCTGACTCTTTTTCATTGTCTCTTTCATAAACAAACTTTCTTATATCAGAGAGCCATAAAAAACTATCATTATCTCCTTTTTTTTCGGAAAGCATAGGAATAACCACTGGAACAGAAAAATTGGCAACTTTTAGTGCGACCTCGTTATATGCAACTACAAAATCCACCTCTGTTCTTAAGTATTCTCCCGTTGCAATGTCATCTAAATCTCCCACATAAACAATCCTTGTCTGTGGAGAGAATTTATGCAAAGGAATTTTGATAAAACCATTTCCATTTCCTAAAATATGAAGATTAATTTTTCTATTTTCGGATTTT
>JBJETX010000107.1:0-3886 GCA_051883535.1 Christensenellales bacterium
GAATTCTATCTCCGATCGTCGCTTTTCTGCGCGCCGCGCCTACGGTAGCCGTCATTCTGATAATTTACGCGTTTATGACGACCGACGTTATGACGGTTGTAGTGGGTTTTCTCATAGCGTTTCCGATTATGTATTCGTCGTTTTTCAGCGCGATAAAGTGAATAGACGAAAACCTTTTGCAGATGGCTAAAATATATAAAGTAAGTCCCGTAAGTAAAATCTTCAACATATTTATCTTGTCCATATCGGAAAATATTTTCGACACGTCGAAATCGACTTTGTCCCTGACGATGAAAGTCGTAATCGCCGCGGAAATACTGACGAGCGTTTCGCCCGGAATAGGCGGAAAAATTCAGGTTGCTTACGCTTCTTTCGAGATAGAATACCTTCTCGCGTGGACGTTAATGGCGATAGCGCTTAGTTTCGCGTCGGAGATTTTCGTCGCTATACTTAAAAAAATATTTATCAGGTGGGGAAAATGAAACTAATCGGCGTATCTTTGAATTACGGAGAAAAAAAGGTGTTTTCCGACTTTTCTTTGGAAATACCCGACAAAAAAGTCACTTGCATTATGGGGGCGTCGGGTTGCGGAAAAACGTCTTTGTTAAACATTATCACGGGTAGCGTCGTTTACAACGGCATTGTTGAAAAAGAATCGGATAAAATCAGTTACGTTTTTCAGTCGCCCGTTCTGCTTAACCATCTGACGGTCGGTCAGAACATAGATTTCGTAATAAAAAATCAAATAAAAAACAAGCGCGAAAGAGAAAAGATAATAGAAGACGTATTGAAAAAAGTGGAACTGTGCGGTGAAAAAGACGCATATCCGTCCTCGCTCAGCGGAGGAATGGCGCAACGCGTATCTCTTGCGCGCGCTTTTGCGTACGATTCCGACGTAATGCTTATGGACGAACCCTTCAAAGCGTTGGATATTTCCTTAAAAAAGAGGATTATCGGTTTATTTTCTTACCTTAACGAGGAATACGGCAGAACGACCGTTCTCGTCACTCACGACATCGACGAAGCGATACTTCTTTCCGATAAAATAATCGTTCTCGGCAATAATACCGTTTTATACGAAGTCGAACTTCCGCGAGATAAAAACCGTTCGGTAACGGATTTCCCCGAAGCGAGAGAAGAGATTTACAAAATCTTATAAATTCCGTGTTGGGTTATTTAAGTTGACTATTTTTATCTTTTAGTTTAATATTTAATCTATGGTTATATTAGGTATCGACCCGGGTTACGGAACGGTCGGTTTCGGCGTAGTCGAATCTCTCGGCGGAAATAAAATTCGTCCGATCGAATACGGCGTTATTCAGACTCCGAAAGAAGATTCGCTTCCGAAACGCCTTAAAATCATTGCCGACGGTTTCGATTACATAATCGACAAATACCGCCCCGAAGCGGTTGCCATAGAGGAACTTTTTTTTCAGAACAACCAAAAAACGGCGATAGCCGTTGCCGAGGCGCGCGGAGCGATACTCCTTACGGTTTACAATAAATGCAAAAACCTTTACGAGTATACGCCGATGCAAATCAAACAGGCTCTTACGGGATACGGACTTGCGGACAAAAAGCAAATTCAGTACATGGTAAAAGTTTTGCTTAAACTCGATTCCGTGCCAAAGCCCGACGACGCCGCGGACGCGCTCGCGGTAGCGGTTACGCACGCGCAGGTAAGCCGGACTTCGGGACTTTTCGGCATATAGAGCAGGAGGACAGTTGATAGGTTACATCAAAGGACAAGTTACGGAAACGGGGAACGGTTGTATCACGATAGACAACGGCGGAATCGGCTACGAAGCGTTCGTCAGTTCGTCTACGATTTCTCAGATAGGGTCGAGCACCTACGTTCAGTTATACACTTACCTCAACATAAGGGAAGACGGAATATTCCTCTACGGGTTTTACACCAAGGAAGAAAAGAATATGTTTCTTAAACTCATTACGGTTTCGGGCGTAGGTCCGAAAGCCGCGCTGAGCATATTGTCGGGTATCGCGCTCAATAAACTTATGGTTGCGATAATCAACAAAGACATCAAAACTCTTTCGCAGGTTAAAGGCATCGGTAAGAAAACGGCGGAAAGAATCATTCTCGAACTGAAAGAAAACATCGACGCCGCTATGGACGACGCGCTCGACAACCTCGTAGTCGAACAGACCGACGACGCGCTTGACTCGGACGCGGATACTCAGGACGCGATTTACGCTCTGCGCGGTCTCGGATTTACTCAGTCCGAAGCGGTAAAAGCCGTCCGTTCGGTAAGAAACAAAGCAAGAGACTTGCAGGAACTTATTGCCTTGGCATTAAAAAGTCTTAATTGATAAGAGGATAAAATGGCAGACGAGCAATTTTATATTTCATCTACAAAATATACGCCTCCTACGAGAAGCGAAGAACGGATAGTCGATTCGGAAAGACTTGATATTGACGAAGCGGAAAACGCTCTCCGCCCGAAAAAACTTGACGATTACGTCGGGCAAAGCAAGGTAAAAGAAAACCTCAAAGTCTTTATGCATTCGGCGCAGAAACGAAAAGAACCTCTCGATCACGTTCTTCTTTACGGTCCGCCCGGACTCGGAAAAACGACGTTAAGTCATATAATCGCCACGGAAATGCGCGCTTCGATTCGCGTTACGACCGGACCTGCAATAGAACGCGCGGGAGATCTTGCGGCAATTCTGACGAATATGCAGAAAGGCGACGTTCTTTTTATCGACGAAATACATAGACTCAACCCCACCGTGGAGGAAATACTCTATTCGGCGATGGAGGACAGCGCGCTCGATATAGTTACGGGCAAAGGTCCGAGCGCACGCACTATGCGCATACCTATCGAACCTTTCACCCTCGTAGGCGCAACGACGAAAGCGGGAATGCTCAGCGCGCCCCTTCGGGACCGTTTCGGCGTTATATGCAGACTTGAAATGTATACCAAGGAAGAACTTGCGATTATCGTAAACCGTTCGGCAAATATTCTCAATATCAGCATAGAACCCGACGCCGCGGAAGAAATCGCAAGGCGTTCGAGGGGAACGCCGCGTATCGCAAACCGACTTCTTCGCCGTGTGCGCGACTTTGCCGAGTACGAAAATATGTCTTCGATAAACGTCGCGCTCGCAAAAAAAGCCCTTGGATTGCTCGAAATAGACGAACTCGGTCTTGACAAAACGGACGCGGGGATAGTAAGGACTATTATAGAAAAATTTTCGGGAGGTCCCGTCGGACTCGACACTCTTGCCGCCGCAAGCGGAGAAGACGCGAATACGATCGAGGACGTGTACGAACCGTACCTTTTGCAACTCGGTTTTATTGCGCGCACTCCGCGCGGAAGAGTATGTACTCCCGGCGCGTATAAACATTTCGGTTACAGAAAACAGGAACTCGGCGAAAACGGTCTGTTTACCGATGAAAACGGGGATATAATATGGTAAAAAGCGATTTCTTTTACGAACTTCCGCCCGAACTGATTGCGCAGACCCCGATTGAACCTCGTGACAGCGCGCGGATGCTTTATTATAACAAAACGACGGACGAAACGAAAGATTTGCACTTTTACGATCTTGAAAACATCCTGCAAAAAGGAGATTTGCTCGTCGTGAACAACACGAGGGTTATAAACGCGAGACTTTTCGCTTATAACGATTCGGGCAGAAAATTCGAAGTTCTTCTTCTGAAAAGAATTGATCTTAAACGTTGGGAAGCATTACTGCGCCCCGCGAGAAAAGCGAAAATCGGAACTTATCTTACCGTCAACTCCGAACTTAAACTCAAAATAGAGAATATTGCTTCCGAGGACGGCGTAAGGACTATCGAATTCGAATACGAAGGCGTTTTCGAGGAAATTCTCGGCCGCGTAGGCGAAGTTCCTCTGCCGCCTTA
>JBJETX010000108.1:0-16910 GCA_051883535.1 Christensenellales bacterium
CCCTTCAAACGAAGATACTATCCGTCCGCTTTTTTGATTCTTATTCTTTGATTCAACGTCGTTATTTATTTCTGACTTACTGTTTCTTTGTGCTGACTTTACTTTCTTTGACGCAAAATTTTTCTCTTCTTCCATATCCACTATTTCGATTGAACAACTTTTCGCCCCCAACGAATACGCGATATGTTCGAGTTCCGCAAGTTTTTCTTCCGTTGCTTTCCCGAATATGTAATCTTTTTTATTAAATTTATTACGGTCGAAGTTATCCACGCAATAGACTTCGTCGCATTTCGCAAACGGAATAAACTGTATTCCGCATTCCTTAACCCATTCGTCATAAAGATTGAACACTTCAACACCGTTTACCTTTTCAAGCCAACCTATTGCCCCTTCGCAGACGTCTATATCTCTTCTGACTGCGTCGTCTACGATATGTATTATATTGGGAATATTGAAATTCGGACTGTTGTATTCGTCAGGGAAAAGGGGGCGGTATTTTCTCATCCTATGTTCAAAACTTGCTTTCTTGCACTTATTAATTACTATTTCCGTCCCCTTTTTTATATTAGTCCCCGCTTTTTTACCAACTATAACGGCTTTATCAACAAATACTTTTACCTTTTCTTTCGTTTCCGCTTTGTCTTTTGCCTCGATACTTTTTCCCTCGTTATCTTTAACCGCAATACTCTTTTCCGTATTGATTTTTACTTCATTGTTATTTTCCGTATTCATCTTTCTCCTCCGAATCTTTTTACCACCCGTAAAACATTATACCTTATTTCTGCCGTTTGCTGCAATCTCTGAGATTATTAAGCGCGTTTTTATTGGTAGCGGTCACCATTGCCAACGTTGTACAACTTTCGATTGCATGGCAATCTCCGCAAGTATCGAACCCTTTGCTTTTCACGCATTTCCGTATAGGACAAAGTCCGTCGCAAAACGGCGTTTTAACTCCTTCCGCGCGACAACCGAGACAATTTATCATTTCTTTGGTTATCTCGACGCCGTTCAGGTCGCTCCACGTTTTTGCCGTCTTTTCGCGCAATTTATCGTCGTTGTTCAGCGTGGCAATCCGCGCGTCACATTTTTCACAATCCAATCCGCAACAAGCGATTAGCGTATTCATTTCTTCCCACGTTAATCTTTTTTTACGCAAAGAATATCGTCTGCGGAACATTCAATGAAATTACACAGCAAAGACAACGTCGTCAGCGACGGCTGAATTCTCCCCGAAATGTATTGAGAAACGGTAGGCTTGGACACGCCCAAAGCCTTTGCTATCTCCGTTTTTGTTTTCCCGGAATGTTCAATCGCTTCTTTTATATTCAAGCTGATTCTGTTACTCAAAGGATATTCCATACCGTTATTATATTAAGTATTACCTAAAATCGCTTGACAATTAGGTAATACCTAACTTATAATGTCCTAAAGATAACACAAGGAGGATGATCCCTATGTTTTGTAGCAAATGCGGAAAAGAGATACCCGGCAGCGCATGTTTTTGTTCGTTTTGCGGAACCCGAATTGGCAACACGGACCAGTCGACCGCACAACCTCAAAATAGTAATAAAGTTTATATAAAATTCCCTGTTGTTCCCGGGCAAATGTTTAATAACGGGTGTGAGGTATTATACAACGGGTCGGTTATTGCAAAATGCAGACAGGGTGAAACAACAAGTTTTATTTGCAACAAACAAGTAACGGTCGTTATCAAAATGAGCGGTTGCTTTGGCAAGCCGTCTATACTTGTAAATCCGGGCGACAGATTACAGGTCGGACTTCGCGGTTTCGGCGCCGTATATGTTTCAAAAGTAGATTCTTTGATATAGGTGGTGATCTATGAAATACTGTATCAATTGCGGAAAGCAGATAGCCGACGACGCCACGTTCTGTGAGCACTGCGGAAACAGACAATACTCAGATGAAGTTAACGTAAAAAACTCGCTTGATTCTGAGTCCAATTATGATAAGAGTCCCGATATTAAACCGGCTCAGAATGTCGGGGCAATTACGACAAAACCCACTTTCTCTAAGAAAAAAATCCTTATTATCGTTGCCTGCGTTGTTCTTGCCGTCATTTTGCTGGTAGTCCTGCTCACCCAATGCAACGGGGGCGGACTCCTCGTAAGCAAAGAAGACTTAGCCGTAACTTGTGCAAAATCATTGGTTATTGATAATCTGAAAAACCCTAATTCGGCAATTTGGTATGCCACCGATATTGTAGATAAAGACGACTACGACAGGTATATAGTATATCTCGATTACGGCGCGGAAAACAGTTTCGGCGGCACAACGCGCACCAGGCTGTATGTTTGCATCAGACTCGATAATAACGATACGTATTACTATAATCCTTATTTCCCGTATGTGGAAGCAACGGATATGAACTTATCGTTAATTAAATCATTAAACGACTGGGGAAATCCCCCCGAAAAATAATTCTTAATGGAGGTTATTATGAAAAAGTTTTTATTTGTCGTTATTATAGTTGCCCTCGCAACCGTTTCGTTGACCGCTTGTTCAAACATAAACATGGACGTAAATTTCATTGTTGACGACGTCCATTACGCAACGATAAAAACAAACGGTACGAAAACGATAGAAATGCCTGACGACCCGGTAAAAGAAGGCTATGTTTTTGCCGGTTGGTATTGGGATAACGGCATCTGGGAAAAACCTTTCAACATCAATTCCATCCTTGATGCGCCGCTTTCAAAGAATATGAAAGTATATGCAAAATGGAATGAAAGCGGCATTTTCGGCACCGATAATGAATTCGTTTCATCAAGTTCCGACGAAACCGCCAATCCCGTTTTAAACACGGATTCAGTCGACGGAACGGCAAAAAACTTCTTCGGCATTACCCCGGACGGCTACACATTTGCAAGCTACGCAGGCGGAACTCTTTATCACTGGACTTGGGATAATGAAAACAAATACAATACGCTTTGCGAAATTTTACTGTCCAAAGGCTATCGCCAAGTATCCGAATGGAATAGTGATAATGCTATGTCGTGGTGTGGAACCCGTATTGAAATGAATACGGTAAACTACGGCTATTATCATGTGGAATATTTTGACGGGAACGGCAATATGCTGTCGAAAGCTTTTTCCAAAGACGAAGAAACAAATACAAGCGTTCCGAATAATAACCAGAGCTCCGATTTATCACAATACTCCGCCACCGTTGCCGCAGCCGTAAAAGAAGGTACGAGAGTTGCCACAGGCTCAAGAGGCGACTATATAGTAAAAGTTGCCGCTACCCCCGAATTGATTGCCATATCGAATTTGCGGAAAACCGGTATGTTTCTATCCGTGACGCCTTTTTCGCACACCGAATCGGGCTATATCCTTATAAACGTCGTTTCTCAATACGATCAATACAGAGTCCTCGGATACGAAATAACATCCTTCAATGGCGGCTACTATGCCGTTTGTATCCCCGCATAAAACAAAAAAACCGATAAGAAAATCCGAACGCAAAGTTTAATCTCGCTCGGATTTTTTTTGTTTATAAACATACTCCCGTTAATCTTCTTTTTTATCGAACAGTTTTTGCGGAATAGGTATGGTCTTGCGGTAAAACGCGCGGTCTTCGTCGGTTATTTCCCGCACTACCTTACACGGAACTCCGACCGCCACCACGTTTGCCGGAATATCTTTATTTACCACGCTTCCGGCTCCTATAACGCTGTTTTCCCCTATCGTAACGCCCGGCAATACCGTAACGCCGGCTCCAAGCCAACAGTTATCTCCTATCGTAACGGGAAGATTATATTGAATTGCCTTTTCCCTCAATTCGGGCGCAATCGGGTGTGTCGCGGTGCAAAGAGTTACGTTCGGTCCGAACATTACGTGGTTTCCCACCGTGATTTTCCCGTCGTCAACAAGCGTAAGATTGAAATTCGCATAAACGCCGTCGCCGAAATGGCAATGTTTTCCGCCCCAGTTAGCATAAAACGGCGGTTCAATATAAACCCCTTTCCCTACGGAAGCAAACATTTTTTTGAGTTTTACCGAACGAATCAGGTATCCGAGCGGCGAGCAATGCGTTTTGTTATAACGGCGAACTTTGTCCTGCAATCCGAACTGCCGCACGATAATCGACGGATCTCCCGAATCGTATAACTCGCCTCCGCTTGACAATTTCTCGAATTCTTCCAACTTCATAATTGCCTCCTTAATTCTCTCCTGTTGATTTATTCTACCACACTGACAACTCTGACATATTTATAAAGATTTTAATCTTCTTTTTTTTCGCCAAGCATTTTTTTAACTTCTTTATCGAAGTCGGAGGTAATTCTTTGCGTTTTGTTAAATAAGTCGTACTCCTGCGTTGCTTTGCGGTCTGCATCACGCTTTGAAACGGTACCATTGCCCTGTAAAATTTTATACTTTCTGAATTCCAAAAAGGCATTGATTGATTCAGCAAACTGTTGCATCGTAAAGGCTTGTTCCTCTTCGATTAAATCTTCCACATAATCAAAGAATCCCGAAACGGTCCTTTCCAATTTTCTTATCTGCTTTTCGTCAAGATAATTTTTGGCAATCGTCACGTCGGATTTTAATATTCTGCCGTCGGGAGAATTTTTCCAGGTCGTAAGCCCCATATTGTCTTTCGTGCTATCTGCCTTTTCATAGATAATCTCGGCAGCGGTTTGTCCCGTTATAGCGTAGTGAAACTTGTTCTGAACGGTTGCATAAAATTCCTGCGTTATTGGCGAATTTTTATCGTAGTCGACGCTACACTCCGCAAAGATATCGGTAATCTGTTGCCATATTCTGCGCTCGCTTGCACGAATAGAGCGAACTCTTTCCAAAAGTTCACGGAAATAGTCTTTGCCGAAAACGGTTTCGCCCTGTTTTAAACGTTCATCATCCAGCACAAAACCTTTCTTTATAAATTCTTTTAATACCTTCGTCGCCCATATACGGAATTGTGTTGCGCGACGAGAATTTACACGATAACCAACCGATATTACGACATCGAGATTGTAAAAATCTATATCGCGAGCCACTTGACGCGTACCCTCGGTTTGAACTATTCGGAAATTCCTAATAGTTGATTCTTTATCCAATTCCTCTGATTCGTAAATGTTTTTAATGTGCTCATTGATAGTAGGAACAGAAACCTCAAAAAGTTCTGCCATACCACGTTGGGTAGCCCAAAGAGTTTCGTCCTGAACGGCAACTTTAACTTTCACATCCTCTTTGTCAATGTTATACAAAACAAATTGAAGTTCGTTAGTCATTCTCTTCCTCCACAATTTCCATAATGTCCCCTATATCACATTCTAAAACTTTACATATTTTCGCTAAAATCTCGGTATTGACGTGTTCGTTTTTACCGAGTTTTGCAAGGGCAGTCGTAGTAATACCCGTAGCAAGACGAAGGTCTTTTTTCTTCATATCCTTATCAATGAGAAGTTTCCATAGTTTTTTATAACTGACAGCCATTTACGGCACCATCCTTAATAAATAATCCGTTTTGACAATTATAACATATTCACCATAAAAATTTCAATTAAAAATCTAAAAATTGGATTTTAAGTTGAACATTTTACACAGAAAAACCTGACTCATACAAAAAGCAGAGACCGTTACCGTCCCTGCTTTATAGATTATTAACGGATTATGCTGTGTTCCCTGTTGCGAGGCACAAAAATTTTATGTGTTCCTACGGTCCGGTTGTATTATCACATTGAACAAGTCAGAATTTGCATATGTTTTACCCTTCTTTCCGTTGTAGTCCCACCAACGTCTCGACGTGTTTCATTTGCGGAAAATACTTTGAATTACTTAATGCTCCGGTTTTTCTGTTCCTTTAATCCTCTACCAAATATATTTGTTTGTCGTCAAATAAGATTTGCTCCGTATGGTTGAAAATTTTTATCATATCTTCCATTTTATCCATAAAAACGCGTGTTCCGGTATTGCCGAGCGCAGAAAACCGATGCACCGCATCGTTTCCCCTTTCCACAGCGTTATTCTTTATCCGAGATCCGCTGTCTTGTAAAAACTCATCGACCTGACCTTCTTTTACAAGAGGAATGCTGCCAATAAACTTCCCGATAGCTTCTCCGGCAGAGCCAATACCTTTTAATACGTTAGTGGTAATAGCGGTCCCGCCTATTTTTTCAAGGTATAATGAACCTTCTTCAAATAATCCTCTATAAGTACCGGACAATTTGCTGATTTCATCTTTTACTCCGGCTATATATTCTTCTTTATAATTGCCGCCTAACATAATCTCCATCATTGATGCAAGAGAATATGTATATAATGAAAGCCTGTAATACTTAAATCTCTTTTCTAATTCTTCAAGCAATGTTTTTATATGTTTCTGCGTAACGGTTAACTTTTTTGAGGATAAAACTCCGGAAGCTTTTTTCTGACAAGTCAGCATATTGCTTCTCGCCGTTCTTTTAATATCCATAACCATTTTATATGCGTTTTGAACGTACAAATCATTGTCCCAATTATATTTGTAATTATTGATAAGCTCCGTTAATGCTTCAAGGTCACCTTCCACGCTCGCTTCTTCTTTTATTTCAAGAAAAGATAGTATTTGTTTCTGCGTTTCGGCGATATCTCCAAGCTGCTTTTCAATAGAATACAAAGTCGCCGCCATCATTAACGTTGCAGGATTGATTGCAGCCACAGTCTGCGACGTTGCCGTAAGCGAGTCTACGGAAGACAGTTGAACCATTTTTGACTTCCCGCTTGCAGTTTTCATTGCGCCCCAAGCATTTCCGTTTTTAGCCATCTTCAACACGTCGCCTTTCGCATAATTTGCAATTCTAAAAAGCCCGTCCGTCGCAAGCGTTGTTGTAGTTGTCGCAGTATTAAAAGCAGGAATAAGCGATGCAACTCCTGCGCCCAATGAAGCCAGCTCCGCAATAGGAACCTTTATCGTTTTTTTGTTTTCCAGAACTGTTCTTGCATCCGATAATAAATATTCCGTTATTTCAGACAAGTTTTTTCCTTGTTCAAATTGGTTTTCGTCGATGTTTTGCGCCTTTCTCCGTTTCTTAAAGACCATTTTTCCCTCCCGTATTATTTATTTTCTCTATATAAATCGATCGACTAAATAACCCATAACTTTTTCCGAATTGTCTAAGACGTATCGTTCTTACCTGTTATTTGAGGAACTATTTTTTCTTCAATTTTACGAACGTCTCCACGTGTTTGGTCTGCGGAAACATATCGTACGGCGTTATTTTTTCGATTTCATATCCTCCGTCGCATAGAATTCTCAAATCCCTCGTAAGCGTTGCCGGATTGCAACTTACGTAGAAAATTCTATCCGCTTTGTCCGCTTCCGCTATCGCTTTCAGCACTTTTTCTCCGCACCCTTTTCTCGGCGGATCAAGGATTATCGTCCTCTCTTTTTCCTCGGTCTTTTTGAGAATTTCCGGCAGTATCTCCGCCGCGTCGCCGTTTACGTTGAACACCCTTGCGCTAAGTCCGTTTTCTTCCGCAAGTTTTTTCCCGTCTTCCGTCGCTTCTTTTACTATTTCTATATTGTATACGGTCGCTCCGTTTTTCGCCAATATCGCCCCGAGCGCGCCCACGCCTGCGTATGCGTCTATAACGACCTTTTCTCCGCTTTCTCCACCGATTTCCCGTACTATCCTTTCGTAAATTTTATCCCTTATTTCGTCGTTAAGTTGTAAAAACGAATACGGATTTATTTCAAGTTTTACACCGAGAATTTCCGCATACGTTTCCCTTTCTTTCAACGCGAAAATCGTCTCGCCCATTATCACGTTATCCTGCGCCTTTTTCACGGAATTGAACAACGCGTAATTTTCTCCGAGTTCCTCGTCAAGTCTCTTTATCAAATCGTCCGCAAACGGCAGTTTCTTTTGATTGGTTACCACGGTAATGCAAAAACCGCAGTTCAGTTTCCTCGCCACCATATGTCTCAGCAAACCGCTTTTTCTGCCGTCGTCGTACGCCGTAAGTCCGTGCGTTTTCGCAAACCCGACGAATACTTTTATCAGTTTCTCCACCCATTCTCCGTGCAGAAAACATTTCGTTATCGAGACTATTTTATGGCTGTTTTCCCGGTAAAACCCCATAGCGACTTCGCCGTTTACCGTTCCGAAAGGCAGTTGTATCTTGTTCCTGTACCCGTAAGGCGCAAAACACGGCACGACTTCGTCCACTTCCGCGTCGGCAATCCCGGCGTTTTTCCTGAGCAAAGCGACGATATTATCCCTCTTTATTTTCAACTGTTCACGATACGTAAGGTGCATTATATCGCAACCGCCGCACCGCGTAAACCTGTTGCACGGCGGTTTCATTCGTTCATCCGAAGGTTCTATAACTTCTTTCAATTCGCAGAAAACGAGATTTTTCCGGTTAACGTGGAGAATTTTTGCCTTTACCTTTTCTCCTTTTGCGGCAAACGGAACGAAAAACACGAAACCGTCGGCTTTCGCCACTCCTTCGCCGTCCGCGCCGTAACCGCTTATATCGAGCGTAACTATATCGTCTTGTTTATAAATTGCCATAAACAAAGTATACATTATTATCCTTCCTTTTTCAAGCGCTTTCGGTTTATAGAAGTATGCCGAAGGGATTTATTAAAACCGATAATTTTTTCCATCGGTTAAGTTCTGTCGTCAGTCAAATAAGGCTGAATTTTATACGAACCCCGCTCAAACGGGGCGCGAACCCCTTGCAATCTTAATTCTCTTTGTTGTAAAATATCGATATGCAAAAATACAAAATAACCGTAACCGCCGCTTCGGGCGTGGAAAGCGCTGTAAAAAACGAACTCCGCACTCTCGGATTCCCGTCCGCAAAGGCGTTGGACGGAGGAATTAACGTTGACGGCACGGCAACGGACGTCGCCCGTCTGAATATGTTTCTTTCCTGCGCGGACAGAGTGTATATAACTCTGTGTTCTTTCAAAGCGACGACTTTCGACGAACTTTTCGACGGCGTATCTTCTTTCCCGTTCGGAGATATAATCCCTTTCAACGCACGGATTATCGTAAACGGCAAGTGCCGCAACAGTCGACTTTTTGCCGTCAGCAGTTGTCAGAGCGTTGTAAAAAAGGCTATTCTCACTTCATTGTCGAAAAAATACCGCAAGAAACTGTTCCCCGAAAACGGCGAATACTACCGCGTGGAATTCGTTATTTCTTCGGACGAAGCAACCGTTATGCTGAACACGTCGGGAGACGGATTGCATAAACGCGGCTGGCGCGACCTCGTAGGCGAAGCGCCGATAAAAGAAAATCTTGCCTGCGCTATGCTGTCGTACAGCGATTTTTCACCCGAAAACCCGTTCTGCGACCCGTTCTGCGGAAGCGGAACAATCGTTATCGAAGCCGCAAGAAAAGCCCTCGGTATCGCGCCCGGCAAAAATCGCGGTTTTGACTACGCAAAGTGGGATTTCTTCGACGGAAACGCGTATAAACTCGCTTACGAAGAGGCTCTCGACAAGGAAACGCCCGACCGAAAACTTCATTTTTACGGGTTCGACGTAAATCCCGACGCAATTTCTCTCGCGTCCCGTCACGCCGTCAGGGCGGGGGTGCGCGACAAAATCCATTTACAGGTTCAGGACGTCAAAGATTTTCGCTGCTCGTTAAAAAACGGCTGCATGGTGACGAACCCGCCTTACGGGGAACGCCTGCTGACGCCGAAAGAAGCCGCCGCCGTTTACAGAACGCTCGGAGAAGTATGGCGCAATCTCGATAACTGGAGCCTGTTTGCAATCACCTGCGCGCCCGATTTTGAAAAAAATCTGGGCAAAAAATGCGATAAAAACCGAAAACTTTATAATTCGGGAATAGAATGCAGATTATACCAATATTTTCATAAACAGTCTTTGACATAATTATTGACATTTATCGCGTATAAATGATATAATAAGTAAAAATTCATAAAGGAGATTTTAACTATGGCATATGTAATCGGTGAAAAATGCGTAAGCTGCGGAACCTGTGCGGAAACGTGCCCCGTAGGCGCAATCAGCGAAGGCGCTGACAAATATGTAATCGACGCAGACCAGTGCATCAGCTGCGGAAGCTGTGCGGACGTTTGCCCCTGCGAAGCAATCAGCGAAGAATAATCGGTAAACTACTACAAAAAAAACGAAAAAACCTCGATTGTGAGGTTTTTTCGTTTTATTATCGCTTTTTTCGTTATACTCGTATAGGTTCCTGCGGGTCGTAGAAAACGACTTCCACCCGATAGCCCACTCTCGACAGGTATTTATTGAACTTTTCTTCCGCGCCTTTTATCGCGTCGGCGTCGCAGGTCGCGTCCACGACGATTTCTTTCATAATATGTCTGTCTTTCGGCGTGTGTATTATACAATATACTTTATATTTCATCGCTATTTACCCCCGTTTCCGTACAGCACTTCGTACCCGACGGCGGGATAATCCGTCATAACCGCGTCCGCTCCGTTCTCTTTAAGTTCCTTTATCTGTTCCGCTTCGTTTATCGTCCAATACTGCGCGGCGATTCCGTAACTATGCGCGTAGTCTATTATCTCTTTCGTTCCGAAATTATAAAAAGCCGCTTTATACGGAAGTTGCAACACTCCGTATTTCACTTCTCCGAGGTCCGCCCCGTACAGGAAGGAAAAGTAAAAATGCAACGCTTCGATAATGCTCGCCGAACGCGTAACCTCTTCCGAATATTTTTCGTCTATATACGCCGTTATATCCGCGTTGAAAGTCCCCACTATGGTTCGGTCGGTTATATCGTACTCCTGCATTTTTTCATACAGTTTATCCATCGCTTTCTTTCCCGGGTTTCCTTCGTCCTTTATCTCGATGATATAATTCATATCTCCGTCCGTTCTCACCCGATTTTCCACGTAATCGAGTATCTCGTCGAGGGTAAGAATTCTTACGTCGTCCGGCACGTCGTCTCCTCTCAATCCCTTATACGGCGTCGTTCCGTCGGGCGCGACGAAATTTTCTCCCATATTGAGCCTCTTTATCTCTTCGAGAGTATAGTCTTTGACGAACGCGTCGGTTTTTCCGAACGTTTCGCACGCGTCGGAAGTTCTGTCGAGGGTGTCGTCGTGCAAAAGAACGAGTTCTCCGTCTTTCGTTATATGCAAATCGAATTCGAGAATATCCACGGCGTATTCCTCGTTTTCCATACAAAGTCTGAACGCCGCAAGCGTTTCTTCCGGCGCTTCTCCGCCGCCCGCTCTGTGCGCGGATAATTTAGTCGTTTCTTCTATGTACGGACTTTTCTCAATCGCGTCTCCCGAATATCCCTTCCTCGCCGCCGTCGCGGTAAGGGGCAGAATAACCAGATTCAGCAAAAGCACGGCGACAATCAATCCGATTATTCCGAAAACGACGATTTTTTTCGTTACCGACCACGGTTTTCGCGTTCTTTTCTTTCCCACTTTTATTACCTCTTTTTCTTTTGATATGAGAAGCGAAACGGCGTATCGCCGTTTCGCTCTGCGTTTTTCTTGCGGTCCTATTTAGTCCACTGATTCTTTTTCTTTCTCGCCGAAACTCCTATCGCGCAAAGAATTATTATTACCGCCACTGCCGCCGCCACCGAGGCTATCGCGGCAATCTGATTGGGCGTAAGCGCGTTCCAATCGATTCCGCCTTTCGATATTTTTATCGTATCCACCGGCACGACTTCTCCGTCCACTATCGTGTACGTCGCTACGGTAAGTTTGTTCTTCTCCACTTTGATATCCGCAAATACGGGCGTTTCTTTGAGTTCAAGGTATCCTTCCGCCGTAACGTATTTTTCGAGTCTCTCGTCAACGGAAGTTCTCTTGATTATGCTTACCTCGTCGCTGTAAATATAATCGTAATACTTGTCGCCCATGGTCCCGAGGTTTATATACAGCACGCCTTCGGGTTTGCTTACCGTTCCGTCGGACGAAGCCTTTACTTCCACGGGCTGTCCGTCGCGTCCGATATATTCGCTTACCGTATAGGTATGGTCGTGTCCCTGCAGAACGAGATCCACTCCGTTATCCGCAAACAGCGGCGTAAGTTGCGCTCTCAATCCGATTACGTCGGCGTCGAACGCGTGACTTCCCGCGGTGTACGGACCTTTATGCAGCATTACTATCGTCCATTTCGTGTCGGCGTTTTCCGCGTTCGCGGCAAGGTCCGCGACGAGCCACTCGGTCTGCGCTTCGGAAAGTTCGTTTCCGTTTAAGTCGTTGGTATCGAGCACGATAAAGTGCGCGTAATTGTAATCGTACGAATAATAATGTCCCGTTTCTTTAACCGTCGCTTCGGTAGGCAACGCGATTACGCTGCTGAGCGCGTATTCTTCGTCCTCGTGGTTTCCGCCCGCGGTAACGAAAGTGTTGTTCGCCCATATTTCTTTCTGTCCGTCCAGCCACCAGGTGAACTGTTTTATGTTTTTGCCGTTGTCCACGTTGTCCCCGAGAGACGCGATAAACGCCGCGCCGTCTTCGCCGAAGAACTCCGCCGCCTTTTTAAGCGCGGGCAGACTGCTGACGTAGTTGCTCTCCACCGAACCCTGAACGTCGGTAATCGCCATAAAGCGGAACTCTCCGTCCGAAGCGGTAGTGAACGAATATTTTTCCGTCCAGCCGTATTTATCGCTTCCGAGACGATAATAATAAGTCGTACCCGCTTTGAGTCCGCTGAGGCTTACGGTATGCTGATTATAGAATTTATAACGGTGACTGAGGTTAAAATACGCGATTCCGAGGTCGATTGTCGGAAGTTCTCTGTCGATATTGACGGAATCCGCTTTAACCTTAACCGAACCGCTCATATTCTCGTTCTCCGAATATTCTATATAACTTTCGGGAACAGAATACTCGTACGCTCCTTGCGCGTTCGTATCGAACACGTTCTGTTCGATGGAAGTATACCAACGGATTTTTTTGCCCGTAGCGACGTCTCCGTCGAAAGAAACGCTTATCATGCTCGCAAGCAGTCCGTTCTCCGTAGTGGGTTCGACCGTCAGTTTCCCGTCCGTTCCTTTCGCGCGGACGAAGGCTTTTCCGTTGTACAGGCTCGTCGCGTTGAGTTTGGTCGTCGTTACGTTGAAGTTGACGTCGTTAACCACGCAGTAAGTCGTCATTCTGTCTCCGCTGCCCCAATGGCTTCCGTCCGGCGTATCGTCCGCGCCCATTCCCGTCAGTATATACGCGGCGTAATCGCCGAGGTTGCGGCAGAACGCGTCGGTAACGTATTTATCCAGAAGTTCGGTTTTCAGCACCGACAAAATATTCCCTTCGTCAAGATATTTATTGACGTATTCAAGCACCATATCGACGTATTTGCCGATGTCTCCCAGTTTGGAAATAAGCGGTCTGATAACTTGCGCCATAGTTTTCAGTTCTCTGTCGGCAATTTCGCTCACAGGAGTAACGAGCAGGTCTTTAGCAACCGCCGCCACGTCTTTGATGATGAGTTTAAGAGACGAATAACCGTTTGCGTCCGTCGTTTTCAGACAATAACCCGTAAGCACGTTTTTCACAATGTTGTCAAGCATTCCGCTCGAGGAAACGTCGATTGCGTGCGTTATGTCGAACCCTGCTCCCTCGGCAAGCGCGGGCGTCCTTGAATCGAATCTTATAGGCGCGTCGAGCAGATAATCGAGTTCGGGAATAACGCTGTTTACCAGCGTGCTTATAAGGAAGTCAACGAAAGTGCCGTCGTAAAGTTTTTCGATAAGCGGTTTAACCGTATCGGAGATTTCGTCTTCGTGCGCTCCCGAAAGGTGTCCGCCGTAAATATCGACGAGTATCTCGGCAAGCGTGACTCCGCCCGCCTTTTCTCCGTAAGAAAAGTCGTATTCGAGCAACCAGGTGACGAGATCGGTCGCAACGTCGAGAAGGGTGTTGCCCGAAACGGCGTTTTCCGTAAGTTTGAAAGTCCCGTCGCCGTTGTCCACGAACGCAGGCAGATTAACTTCGGAAAGACCGCCGATAAGGTCTTCCAATAACGCTTTAAGGAAAGGCTTGTCCGCCGTCATTCCGCCGGTTGCGCCGAGCAGCATATCGTAAAGACCATCGTTAATAATGCCTCCGATCATTCCGTCGAAGGTAATCATTTTGCCGAGTCCTTCGGCGAGATAATCTCCTATGCCGATTTTATTATCCTCGTCGTCGACGAAACAATCTTTTACAAACGTCAGATAATCCGTTCCATCATACAGGTGAACGGAATCGGCGGAAAACACTTCTGGTTTCGCCGCGTTCTCGGTAAGCGCGGTCTCTCCCGCTTCGAGTTCGCTCGTCAGTTTGTAAACGCCGT
Organism: Christensenellales bacterium; assembly: GCA_051883535.1. Classification (GTDB taxonomy): domain Bacteria; phylum Bacillota; class Clostridia; order Christensenellales; family DTU072; genus CAG-1782. The sequence continues at coordinate 14,256 of JBJETX010000108.1, forward strand.
AATAGAATCCGTCGGCGGCGTTCTTGTCGAGAGAATATACCGTGCTCGTAAGCGTTTCCGAATAATTTCCGTCTTTCCATTCCTGAACGAATTTTACGATTCTGTATCCCGACCCGTAGGAAACGAGAGAACCCGTCTCTATGTCGTACATTACGTTTCCTTCCTGCGTTACCGTATCGGTGATGTCGAACGCGTGCTGATGTCCGCTGAACGCGTATCTTATTCCCGCGTTGGCAAGCGTCGCGGTATATACGTCGAGGTTATCGAGAACGAAAAGGCTGATTACCTCGTCCTGCGAAGTAAAGTGCGCTATGTTGTTGAAGTGGCAGTTGGCGAGCATCAAGTTATCCGCCGCTACTTCGTCGCGCGTTTCCTCGACTATCCATCTGAGTTGCGCTGTCGTCGTCATTCCGCCCGTGGTTTCGTTCCAGCCGGAAGCGGTTCTCTGCGCCTCGGTTTTTGTTTCTCCCGTGTATTCTCGCGAATTGGCGTCCACGCCTACTACGGTAACGCCGTCAAGAGTGGCTACGTACGAGCAAAGCCCTATTCTGCCCGCGTCCGCGAGATACTCGAAATCCAATCCGTTTTCTTCGTACGCGTTCATCTCCGCGGTCGTTGCGGGACGGGGATCGAACCCCGTGTATTCCACGCCGCCCGCCGTATTCGTCCTCTTGGTCGTCGAATCGAACCAATATTCGCTTTCGTAGAAGAAAGTAAGTTTCGTTCCCTGCGCAATCTTGCAGTCGCCGCTATGAACGCCTTCTTTCCTTCCCGGACAGTTGCAGTAACCGAAATCGGAATAAATCTCGAATATGTCTTTACTCGTGGTCGTCCTTACCGAACGCGCGGTGTAATTCTTCATAAGTTCGAGTTTCTCTTCGTCGCTTGCGCAAGCGGCGAATTCTTCTTCCGTCGGCATATAACTTACCGAACGGTCGTTATACATATCGTGGTTGCCGGGAATGATGAAAACCTGAAACTTTTCATAACCGGGAACCGCTCTCATTTTTGCGGTAAGTTCGGTCAGATAATGCGCGAGTCTCAGGTGCGCCGCGTATTCGCCGTTACTCGTAAGGTCTCCCGAAAGAAGAATAATATGAGGCGCGTCTCCGCCCGAAACGGCAAGTTCGTATATCTCGCCGAGCGCGGTTACCGTAGCCGCTTCGCTCTGCGCAAGCAGTTTAGACGACCCGGAATCGCCGATGAAATCCGCGGAATAGATATTGCTGTATTCCTGCGGAAGTATATGCGTATCGGTCAGATGCGCAACCCTCGTTTCTTTGGTCCTGTTCTCTGCGGCGTACGCGCCCATTCCCGCGCATCCGATACCGACGAGCAACGCCGCCAGCACGAGAATCGCCGTAAAAGCAACCGCTCTCGAGTTTACCGAACAAACTTTCTTCATCGTATTTGTTTCCTCGCTTTTTAAGGTTATTTTTTTACAAAAAAATATTATATTATAAAAAATATCTTCTGTCAAGACGGTTTTTCGGGCAATTTCCTCTCATCTTTCGCTCCGCGGCACGTCCTTTTTTACTTTCTTTCCCGCGACGCCGTTTTTTGAATTTTTCGTAGTTTAGGATTTTTTACTGCGGTATACGGAACCCTATACTTCGTTTTTACATAAATTTTCTTTTCGTTGCCCTCCGCGTCCGACGCCGTACGGCGCGACGAAAAAAAGATTTCCCGTAATTCTTGCCGGAAAGCGTCGGATACGCTTTTTTCTCGCCGTTTCCGCACAAACGACGCTTTGCGCGCTTTCGTGCGCGGCAAGCCGACCCCCGCGAAACGTTTCGCCTTGTAAAATTATGGAAAACGTCGATAAATGTGCGTTTTGTAATCCTGAAAATTATTGACTTGTCAATAAATATTATGTATAATATTTCAGAATGAACATACTCGGTCGGAAACGACCGTCAAACAACTCATAAAATTATAACTTGGAGGTTCTAATGAGTAAGAAAATGACAATCGACGGTAATACGGCTGCCGCTCACGTCGCTTATGCGTTCAGCGAAGTCGCCGCCATCTACCCAATCACACCCTCTTCTCCTATGGCGGAAAACTCTGACGAGTGGGCTGCTCAGGGAAGAAAGAATATGTTCGGTCAGCAACTCCGTATAGCGGAAATGCAATCGGAAGCAGGCGCGGCGGGCGCGGTTCACGGCTCCCTTTGCGCAGGCGCGCTCACCACGACGTTCACGGCTTCGCAGGGCTTGCTCCTGATGATCCCCAATATGTATAAAATCGCCGGCGAACTTATGCCCTGCGTATTCCACGTTTCGGCACGCGCTCTCGCCAGCCACGCGCTCAACATCTTCGGCGACCACGCCGACGTTATGGCTTGCCGTCAGACCGGTTTCGCTATGCTTTGCAGTAACTCCGTTCAGGAAGTTATGGACCTCGCTCTCGTAAGCCATCTCGCAACCCTTAAATCCAAAGTTCCTTTCCTGCACTTCTTCGACGGTTTCCGCACCAGCCACGAAGTCAGCAAAATCGACGCTATCGACTACGAAGATATGAAAAAACTCGTCGATATGAAAGACGTGGAAGATTTCAAGAGCCGCGCGCTCAACCCCGAACACCCCGTTCAGAAAGGCACCGCGCAGAACGGCGATATTTACTTCCAGAACAGAGAAGCCTGCAACAAATATT
>JBJETX010000109.1:0-3821 GCA_051883535.1 Christensenellales bacterium
CCGCCCTTTTCTAGTTCTTCTTTAACGGAATTGACGTCCTGCGGCAAAGTGTAAATCTCGTAAACTCCGTCGTCTCCGACGACGTCGTCGGCGCCCGCTTCGAGCGCAATCATCATAACGTCGTCTTCCGTCATTCCTTTCGCCGCTTCCACCACGACGAGACCTTTCTTTTTGAAAAGATAGGAAACGCAACCCGTGCTGACGAGCGAAGCGTTGCATTTGTCGAACGCGTGTCTTACGTCGCCCGCCGTTCTGTTTTTGTTGTCGGTAAGCGCTTCCACGATAACCGCTACTCCGCCCGCGGCGTAGCCTTCGTATTGCATATCCTCGTAGTTGACTGTGTTCAGTTCTCCGCTCGCTTTCTTAATCGAACGCATAATGTTGTCGTTAGGCATATTGTTCTGTTTTGCCTTTGCGATAACGTCGCGCAGTTTCGAGTTACTGTTCGGATCCGGACCGCCCGCTTTGACCGCGACCGCTATCTCTCTTCCGATTTTGGTAAAAATGCTTCCGCGCGCGGCGTCCGCTTTACCTTTCTTGTTCTTTATATTTGCCCATTTACTGTGTCCGCTCATTTCGTTGACTCCTATTACCGTATTTATTGTATTAAGTACATCGCAATGCTGATACTTACCGCCGCGTTCAGCGATTCCACCCCGTTTTCCATGGGAATGGAAACCGTATCCGAGGCAGCCTTCCTTACTTCCTCTCCGAGCCCGTGCGCTTCGCTCCCGACCGCTATGGCTGTTTTGCCCTCTCTTTTGTATCCATAGATACATTTACCGCCCATATCGAGCCCGACGATACGATAGTCGGAAAGCAATCCGAGCGCGCCGCCGACGTCCGTTTCTATTATCTCCGTTCTGAACGTGCCGCTCATAGCCGCTCTTACCGTTTTCGGGGAAAACGCGTCGGCGCATGAGGCGCAGATTACCGTTTTTATCCCGCGGGCGGCGGCGGTCCGTATTATCGTGCCGAGATTTCCCGAATCGGATATGCCGTCGAGCAGAAGTACGATATCCCCTTCCGCCGACTTTATTTCTTCGGTCTTTTTTACGACGGCAATAACTCCCGAAGGCGTGCGCGTATCCGACGTTGCGTCGAAAAGCGCATCTTTTACGACGTAAGGCTCTTTCCCGAATCTGTCCGCGATAAAAGAAAGTTCGTCTTTGCGGCTTTCTTTTATGAATAACTCGTCGATTTCGAATCGGTCGGGGATATCTTTGACGAGGTTTACTCCCTCGGCAATGAATACGCCCTCGGACTTACGATACTTTTTATCCTTATACAAAGCGCGCAATCTTTTCAGCGCGGCGTTTTGCGAAGAAGTAATCAACATAACGTAATTAAAAAGTGGTTACTTATAACAGGTAACCACTTAATTCTTATTTTATCGCGGCTTTCGCTTTTTCGCACAAATCCGAAAACGCTTTGGGGTCGGATATCGCCAAGTCAGCCAGAATCTTGCGGTTGAGGTCGATGCCTGCCGTCTTAAGACCGAACATAAGTTTGGAATACGAAATATCGTTCATTCTCGCCGCGGCGTTGATACGCGCTATCCACATCTGACGGAAGTCTCTCTTTTTGAGTCTTCTGCCAACGTAGGCGTATTGCATGGATTTCATTACAGCCTGTCTGGCTATTCTGTAAGAACGCGATTTGGAACCGAAGTAACCTTTCGCTCTTCTCATTATTTTTCTTCTTTTCTTAACGGCGTTTACCGCTCTTTTAATTCTCATAGGACACCTCCGTTATTTCTGACCGCTCATGAGCGTAGTCATCGTCTTCTGCTGCGTAGCGTCTACATAGCCGCCTTTGCGAAGATTTCTCGTTCTCTTGGTCGTTTTCTTATTAAGAATGTGATTTTTGTTCTGCTTCGCTCTCTTGATTTTTCCCGAAGCGGTCAATCTGAAACGCTTTTTCGCACCGCTGTGCGTTTTCATTTTCGGCATAATTCCAAATTCTCCTTTATGTGTTTATTGTTATTTCTTGCTAATCGGAGCAAGCATCATAAAAACGCTTCTGTTCTCCGTAGTAGGTTTCTTTTCCATAGCCGCCACGTCTTTCACCTTTTCGTAAAAGTTTTCAAGCACGGCTACGCTTATTTCGGGGTGCTCCTGCTGTCTGCCCTTCATTCTCAAAGATACTTTGACTTTGTTGCCGTCTTCGATAAACTCTCTCGTCTGTTTCGCTCTTACGTTTATATCTCCGACGTCAATCGTTTGCGAAAGTTTGATTTCTTTGACTTCAATGACTTTTTGTGCTTTTTTCGCCTCTTTTTCTTTCTTTATCATATCGAAGCGATATTTTCCATAGTCCATTATCTTGCACACGGGCGGTTTTGCCATAGGCGAGATATTGACTAAATCCAAATTACGGAACTCCGCTATTCTGAGCGCTTCGCTCCTTGCCATTACTCCGAGTTGCTGCCCTTTTTCGTCAATCAACCGGACTTCTTTGTCAACGATACTCTCGTTAATCAACAATTCCTTAAAAATGGTTCATGCCCTCCAATAAAAAAGATGTGCAGTAGTATACACATCTTTCCCGTAAAAATCTTATTACAGAAACCGTTACGCAATTTGCTTCCGGTGAGACGCATATATCTACTTTATTGCTATAATATCAATTTTTTCCTCGGTTGTCAAGCGTTCAGAGCGTCTTTTCTTCCACCTCTTTGAGAATCAACGCTTCGAATTCTTCTATCGTCATCGTTCCCATATCGCCCGTTTTGCGGTTCCTTACGCTTACGACTCCGTTTTCCTTTTCTTTATCGCCGATTATCAGCATATAAGGCACTTTTTCGAGTTGCGCTTCACGGATTTTATATCCGATTTTCTCGTTGCGCACGTCCGCTTCCGCCCTGATGCCTTTCATCTTCAACGCGTCGGCGCAGGCAACCGCGTCGGCTTCCGTTCTTTCGGTAAGACTAAGCACTTTAACCTGCGTAGGACTCATCCAGGTAGGCAACGCGCCCGCATATTTTTCGAGAATAAGCGCCATCGTCCTCTCGTAGCAGCCGATTGAGGTTCTGTGAATAATATACGGTCTTACTTTGCATCCGTTTTCGTCAACGTAACTCATATCGAATCTTTCCGCAAGGAACATATCTATCTGAATTGTTACGAGCGTATCCTCTTTGCCGTGTACGTTTTTAATCTGAATATCGAGTTTGGGTCCGTAAAACGCCGCTTCGTCCCTCGCCTCGGTATACGGAACTTCGAGGTCTTTAAGGATTCTCTCCATTTCCGCTTCGGCTTTTTCCCATTTTTCGGGGTCGTTTATATACTTTTCGGTATTATTCGGATCCCAACGCGAAAAACGGTACGACACGTCGCCGTCAAGCCCTATGCTTTTAAGGCAGTATTTGGTAAGTTCGAGACACCCTTTAAATTCCTGTTCTATCTGATCGGGGCGACAAATAAGATGTCCTTCGCTGATGGTAAACTGTCTTACCCTTATCAGCCCGTGCATTTCTCCGCTTGATTCGTTACGGAACAACGTACTCGTTTCGCCGTAACGCAAAGGCAGATCCCTGTACGATTTCAACCCGTTGTTATAAATCGTATATTGGAACGGGCAAGTCATCGGTCTGAGCGCGAAAACTTCGCCTTCCGCCTCGGGATCTCCCATTACGAACATACTGTCAAGATAATGATCCCAATGTCCGCTTATTTTATAGAGTTCTCTCTTTGCCATATAGGGAGTTTTCGTACGGACGTACCCTCTCTTTTCTTCTTCGTCCTCTACAAAACGCGACAGAATCTGAAAAAGTTTCGCGCCTTTAGGCATAAGCAAAGGTAAACCCTGCCCTATGGTCT
>JBJETX010000110.1:0-3817 GCA_051883535.1 Christensenellales bacterium
GGTTTAGCGTGATATTGCAATCGTTGACGTTTTCAAGCGTCAACTCGATTTTATGGTGCAAGATAAGGTCATACGCTTTGACTATCGGCTTTCCTGTTACTTCGTCATAAACGAAACCGTCGGCGCGTGTCCGCTCGGCGATTATTACTTGCCGAAAGTCCGCCCACTCTTTGGAGCGGTAAAAGTCCGAAAGTGTGTTATACAAATTTACCACTCCTTGAAATCTGCAAGTTCTTTTTTGAGGTCTAATTCCTCGCGCTTCAAAGCAAGCGTTTGCGGATCGTTCGCCCAATTATCGCGGTCATAGTTTTTAAGCGCAAGGTTGAGAGCCGCAACGTCGGGCGGAAGTTCGTCAATCGTGATTTCGGTATATTTGATTTCGTTTCCGTCCTCGTCTTTTTTGCTGTATATTTTTTTCTTTTCGACTTTCATTCCGAGCGCACGTTTGACTAACGCGCTGCGCAAGTTCTCAACGAGTTTTGTTCGCGGCTTGCGGCAAAGGTCGTCAAGTTCTTTATATTTCACCTTGTAATTATTGAACGAAGCATAAGAAACGCCCAACGCTTCGGCGCATTGTTTTTCCGACGCGCCGTCGTTCAGCATTTTGTCTATCTGCTCGAAATTCGGCTTTATATTCGTATCGTATAAATTCCGTCTGCCAGCCATAACACCACCCTCTTATTTGTGATATTCTTCGAGGTCGTCAATACGGTGATTTGCCACACGTATTTTTTCTTCGTCAAGATTGACGCGATCTTCAAGTTTGTACATTCTTTCGATAAGATTATTATGTTTATTTACTTTCTGTTCCAACTGATTAATACGATAAATCGTCAAGTCCGTTTGCGCCTTGACGCTCTTTTCGTTCTTCTTATTGCCCCAAATTACCGTCGCAAGAACACCGATAAGCGAAAGCCCGCTTGTTATTATTGCAACCCATATTTCGCTACTCATATACACCGCCTTACTTTTTGTTTTTGTCTTCTGATTGCGTCTTTTCGACAAGTTTTTCTGCAATATCCGTAACGGTTTCGTCCGCTCCGAGTTTGCGCATTTGCTTTATTACTTGATTAACGTATGTACTTGCTGCGGCGCATAATACACCTTGCACAATTCCGCTTACGAGCGACTGCCACCCGAATCCCTCGACAATGCCGAGATAAACGAAACAAACAATAACACCGCACGCGCCGAGAATAAGCGGTATAAAATTATCTTTCAATCTCTTTATCTTTTTCAAGCCGAAACCGATAAAATACAGCACCACCGCAACGAGTAACAACTCTGGTCGAATATAGTTTATAAAATCCATAATAAACCCCTCCATTTTTATGATTTCTAAAAATTATAGGCAATAGCCGTTGCGTTCCCGCCGTTTAACTGACGTATTCAGGCAGTCTTTCCGCCTCGCTTTTTTCAATCAGCACTATTGCCCCCTCACACGTCACATACCACATTTTAATAGATTTGTCAAGTGTTTTTGTTGTATTTCTATTTTTTTACGATCCCGTCGGCGATTGCTTTTGCAATTTTACTTACGCCGAGTTTTTTATATAGTTCATAATCGCTTCGGCTATCCACGAAACAAACCTCGACAAGCGTTGCGGGCATTACCGTTTTTTTGATAACATAAAGACTTGAACCGTCTTTTACTCCACGGTTACGAAAACCGCACTTGCTCAACTCCTCACATATACCGACGGCGACGGCTGTCTTTTCGCCTTTCCAAGAATAACACTCCGAACCGTAACCGCCGCCCGCGTTAAAATGAATACTTACGAATTGATCCGCGTTCGCGTGCTTGTTCGCCTCTTTTACAACCGCTTGCAAATATTCGCTTTGCGTGTTTGCCTTGTCAACGTTTACAACGACAACCGTATGCCCCTTGCTTCTTAAATAATTTTTAACCGTGTTTACGACCTTTCGTGTTTCCGCGCTTTCGTTTATATATCCGACCGCGCCGCTACCTGCGCCCGAAAGAGTATGCCCCGCGTTTAATATGATTTTCATAATATATGCCCCTTTCCAACAAAACGGCGCGTAATTACGCCTTTTCAAACTGTTTATATCTTAAATTATAACATTGTGTCGCATTTCAGAACAATAAAAAAAGCGGGGATTAAATCGCCCGCTTTGCTTTTCTTTCATATCCGCTTTTTAATAACATATCTACATACTCACGTTTCCCTCCGTGCGTTTTCTTTGATACGAAAATTGTGTTCCGCCCTACCATAAACGTTATGACCGTTCTTTCGCTTACATACTTTTCTATTTTCCCGCGTTCGCTGTATTTTGTAAATTTCATTTTATTCGCCCCTTTTTAGTCAAATATGTTATTTTGATAACAAGGCGGCGCAAGACCGCCCCGCTTTTATTCTTCTATTTCCCACGCGCGATCCGATAAGTACCCGTCAACCTCGCCACCTTCAACCCGCTTCCCGTCGCATTCGTCCACCCAACCTTTACATTTCAGATACGCCTCTTGCCCCTCGTCCTCGATAAACTTTTCTTTACTAAATACCCTCATTTTTTATATCCCCTTTACAAGTTGAATTTCGATTGTTTCAATATCGTTTGCGGGCGTTGTGTAAATTGTTACCGCGTCGCCACCTTTCGTGCCTTTAAAAACAAAGTTGTATAAATGCTTTACGCTTCCCTCGTCTAACTTCAAAGCCTTTTCGATTTCTCTTGCGTGGTTTTTTACTCGCATTTCCAAATCCCCTTTGCGTTTTGTTTACCTTACATACATAGTATACCGTGGAATTTGCATACTTTGAATATGCCAAAAGACCCGTTTTGATAACGATACGACACAAAAAAAGCAAGGGCTTTATGCCCCTGCTTTTAGTTCGTCTGTCATTGCGTGTATATCTTGTGCCATATCTATTACGCAGTCGTCGTTTTTTATATCGGCTATGCTGTTTTTTACTTCGTCAAAAGTAAGGTGTTTTGATTTATCTTTTTGTGCTTCGTTATAATATGCTATTGCTACTCTCAAATAATCTGCTACCGTTTTTTTCATTTTGCTTCCCCCATTTTCTCGATTACTTCGATTGCCGCTTGAACTTCTTTTTGATTGTTTAGATCGACGATTTTTGCCGTTACTTCCCACCAGTGCATTTTCTCTTCCGAAACCTCGTTGTATTTCGCGATTGCCGCGTCCAGCCTTTTTGCTTGTTCGTTTGTCATTCTCTTTTCCCCTTTTCGTATATTGTTTATCTTACAATCTTATTATACCTCCTGAAACGCAAACAATGAATAGGCACAAAGACGCATTCTGATAACAAAGCGACACAAAAGCGGGTGTAAAAGCCCGCTTTTGCTTATTCTAATTTACTTGTTTCAATACAAGCCCCATTCGGCGAACTTTTCAAAACCGCCGACGGACTTTATATATTCTCTTGCTTCTTCCACTATTTCGGAATAAGGCTTGCCGTCGATATATTCGTCGCCGATAGCGCAGCACAATTCAACAACCTTGCCTGTTTTCTGCGCCTTTCGGAAAGCGTATATATTGACGGAAACGTCCGCTTTTGAGAGATCTTTGCCGTGCAATCCGCCGCCCGTTACGCTGTCAGCCATATCCGAGCCGAGTTTCCTATTCGTCGCGCCCGTGTCCACGTCCGTGCCGCCCGTCCACTCGCCTATCGGGTTAATTATCGCGGTCGGATATAAAGCCCGCAAATCGGCGTTTTTGGCGTTGCTTTGGCATATAATAAGTTTGAACTTGCGATTGTCGAGAATATACTTCCCGTCCGTGCCGTATCTCGCATATATATCCCTTGCAATCTTTGACATTTCCTTTTGCTCTTCCGTA
>JBJETX010000111.1:0-3802 GCA_051883535.1 Christensenellales bacterium
TTATTGCTCGCGCTTCTTCCGCGGTCGTAACGTCCCAGAGTTGATGAAACGTATTCATATTGAAAGGCAAGTTGTACCTTTCTCCTTTATAAACCGCAATCGGACTGTTAATAAAATCGTTGAACTCGGCAAATCTGTTCGCGTACTCCCATACTTTATCGTCGTTGGTATGAAAAATGTGCGCGCCGTATTTATGAACGTTTATCCCCTCGATATTCTCGCAATAAATATTCCCGGCAATATGGTCCCGCTTATCGATTACCAGACATTTTTTCCCCGCGTCCGTAGCCTCGCGCGCAAAAACCGCTCCGAAAAGTCCCGCTCCGACTATGAGATAATCGTATTTCATAATCCTTTCACCAATCCTTTGAGATAACCGGCAAATTCTTTTCCGAAAATTTCCGAACGCAAACCGTATTCGACGTTCGCCTGACAAAAACCGAGTTTGTTGCCGAGGTCGTACCTGATTCCTTCGAATTCGTAAGCGTATCCGCCTTCTCTCCCGATCAGGGAATTGAGCGCGACCGTAAGATAAAGTTCGTTTCTGAACAACGGAGTTTCCCTTAACTGACGGAAAATATCCGGAGTAAGAACGAATCTTCCGAGACTGACGAGGTCGGAGGGAAGTTTGTCCACGGGCGGTTTCTCTTCTATCTCAATGATCTCCGTAAGTCTGCCGTCGGTTTTTCCCGGACGGATTACTCCGCACCTCGAAGCGATTTCGGGAGAACATTTCTGAACGCCGACAATCGTTTTCCCCGTCTTATCGTACGCGGCGGCAAGTTGCCCGATTACCGGAGTGCCTTTGGTATAAATCACGTCGTCCCCGAACAAAACGGCAAACGGCTCGTCGCCCACGGCGCGTTCCGCCACGAGAACGGCGTCTCCGTTTCCCCTCATCGGCTCCTGTACTACGAAACTTATCTTCGCGTTGTCGAGAATTTCGTCAACCGATTCAAGCAGAGTCCTGTCTTTGAGGTTGTCGTATATCTCGCTTTTGCCGAAATAATTTTTTATCTCTTTTTTGTTGTTGCTGATAACGATTACTATATCTTTTATTCCCGAACGGACGGCCTCCTCCACGACGTATTGAATCGCGGGCTTGTCCACGATAGGCAGCATCTCCTTCGGCACGCCTTTCGTTATCGGCAAAAAGCGCGTCCCGTATCCCGCCGCGGGAATAACGGCTTTCGTTATCTTCATCTCTTTTCCTCCTTAGGTTTATTATTCACAATTCAAAAAAGAATTCTTCAGTATAATATTATAATTATAATTTAGGGAGCCGCTTTTGTCAATGTTTTTCTCTTTCAAAATGCTTTCGCGCGATTTGCGCCGAAAAAATGCAGTTTTTTACGCGGTTTAGTATCCCGTATTTTCAAATATAGTCACCTTTTACCTTTAATATACTATAATGCAAGTATGCTTTATACTCGTAAGGAAAAGGGAACGACGGGTTGACAAATCCGCCTCGCCGCGCTATAATGAAAATCATCGAAAAGTTTTATTCAAAAAAAGGAGTGAAAAAATTATGAAAAGAACATTGAAAATCGTTTTAACCGTCGCTTTGATTGCGATAGTCGCCTGCGTATTGTTCGCGTGCGTTCCTTCCGATATGGAAAAAGCCAAGTCGAAAATGGAAGACGCCGGTTATACCGTGGCGTCGGTAAGCCGCAGTTATGAAGGTCTCGAAGGCGCGTTCAGCGCGACGAAAGTCAGCGTTTCCGAGGGATCGGGCACGATGTTCGCTTTCTATTTCGAGAGCGCGTCCGCCGCGAAAGACGCTTACGACGAGATTAAAGGCGATAACAAGGACGAGGATATGCCCGTAAAACAGAACGGCAAATGGGTGTACTTAGGCACGTCCGCCGCTATCAAGGCGTTCGAGAAATAATTCTATAAATAATCGGATTAAAGTAAAAAAGAAAGCGCGAACCGTCAGGCTTGCGCTTTTTTCGTTCGTTCTCCGCCGTCCCGCGTTTTCAGTCCGCGCCTGAGGTTTATAACGTTGGTCATAAGAATCACTCCGATAACCACGCCGCTCGTTACCGCCGACAGGATAAACATCTTTTCGTTTTCCGCAGCGTTTCCGTTTACCATAATCAACGTGTTCTGCAATGTAAGAACGGATACGAGCGCGTCGATAAATCCTATATGCCTTATCTGCCTGACCGACAGGTTATCGTGTTTTCTGTTCTTTTTGTAATTTACGCTCGCCGCTATAATTTTGTAGGTCGTATACGTCGCCATAGTAATCGCGGGAATCGTTCCCATGTTTACGTCCTTTTTGAACATAGTCATCATAGCGACGGGAGTAATCAGAGCAACGTCGATTACAAACAGCATAATCGAAGTCAATACGAAGGTTTTTCTGCGCTTTTCCGCTTTCTCGGCACTTTCCGCAGTCGAAACCCTTTTTTCCGTATAAACTATTATCCCGCGCACGCTCATGAGGAGCAGATAATAAACGCAGATACCTCCGTTCCATACCGAACCGAGCCGTAATCCGAGATAGCCGTTATATACGGCAAACGCCAGAGATATTACGAAAGAAAAAAACGCCGTAACAATCGTACGGTATTCTTTGTCCTTAAAAAAACGGGATACTTTGTTTTTTACCATTTTTCACCCCTGCCGACAAAGACGAGGACGGAGAAAATATTCTCTCCGTCCTAATCGTCGGATTTTCCTTTATATTGCGGGATACATTGCATAATAATATCCGTGATTTTAGCGACAGGCAGGGCGCAATCTCTTTTCACCCATTCCATAACGATTGCAAGCGTTCCTTTCGCGTAGTACCAGAAAACGTACGGCTGTTCGTCCTTCGGCACGCCGAATTTTTCCATCGTCGGTCCGAAAATGTCCTTGTACATAGCGGAAAACGTCTCTTCAACCCGGAATAACTGCGGCTTGTTGTGTATGGAACTAAAAAGTCTCTTATTTTCTTTTACGAATTCCAGATACGGAATAAGGTATTCGGGGCAAATAAGTTGTTCTCCGCCGTTTATGAAATTCTCGCGTGTCGCCGACCTGAACTTCTTTACCGTTTCTTCGCCGAACGACGAGACGAATCTGCGGTTCACGTATTCGAGCGTTTCTTCGAGCAAATCGCAGGTGCTTTCGTAGTGAAGATAGAACGTTGACCGATTGACTCCCGCTTTTTCGCAGATTTCCTTAACGGTGATATAGTCGAAATCCTTTTTTTCGATCAATATAAGCAACGCTTCGTCCATTAACTCCGCCGTATGAAAGTATTTGCTCTCCGACCTATTCACAAGCCGCTCCTCCGCGTTTAATCGTTATCGCTGATTTGTTTCGCAAGTTCAAGTATGTCCGCCGCGTATTTTTTCTTACCTTTTTCGAGTATTCTGCGGTATATGGGATAGTTTACGAATACGCCGGCAATTCCGATAACTCCGATTATGATTCCCGCAACGAACAACGCTTGCGTTCCCTCTCCGATTTTACCCATACAAAGGCACATTCCCACGCCCAGAATAAGTGTAAACACAATTCCGAAAGTGTATGCGAAAATGTTCGCGGGGCGTTTTGCTTTGGCGTCGAGTTTCCTGAGCGCAATCGCTTTCGACGTCTCTTTCTGCGCGTATTCGTTTGCTATATGCTCCGCATAGATTTTATCAGTATTCATTGTCTTTTACCTCCCTGACGTTGAATTGTACCTTCATTATAAACTGCCGTCAGTCCGCGCGGAACCACAAAAGAAAGAATATATGTTGATTTTAACAGACAGGACGAAAGGGGCTTAACATGAAGATCAATATTCCCGTGAGATTCAAGAACC
>JBJETX010000112.1:0-16589 GCA_051883535.1 Christensenellales bacterium
ACTCCGTAAGGCACCGTTCCGTTCTTATGCAATCCGCTGATTTCCGGATTCTGCGCCCTGCCGTTGTATATAAGGTTCGTGTTTGCTATCGAATAATTCAGTCCGCTGTCCTTTTCTATCCGCAAAATAAGGTTTTTCGCCTTATCTCCGGCAACGTAATTGCCGTCGGTCGCGTCGAGGAGAATTTCCACGGTGTAGTTTCCGCAATCCGTGGGCGCAAATTCAAGCAACTGGCTGTCGTAATAATAATTTATTACGATTTTTGCCTCTACGACTTTGAGGTCGGTCTCCATCTTATTGTCGTAAATCCAAGCCCTCACGGCGACGTCGCGTTCGCTTTCGCTAAGTCCGGCAAATCCCGCCGTTCCCGACAGTATGCTCAACCCTTCGCTGTACCAGCCGTCTATGATTTCTCTCATATTATCCGACACGCGCGCGTAAACGTTGCGGTAAACTTCCGCTTTCGCCCTTTCGTCGGTGGAATACGTCTTTCTGTATTCGTTGAACAGGTATTCCTTTTCTCCGGGAGTAAACCAATTAGCCGGGGTAAACGACGGCAATCCGGATATAACGTTGAGATACGCGTTCGTCGCGCCGTAGACCTGCGTTATCGTGCTCGTTTCCGCGTCTTCGTTCTCGAATCTGAGTCCCGACATATCCACGGTATAAGGTCTTACGTAAAGCCTGAACAGCCAGCCGTCGGTATACGCGATATAAACGTTGTAATCGTCCTCGACAAACCTGACTCTGATATAGTAATATCCCGCGTCGAGAGGCAATCTCGTCGTAGACCATTCGCGGTAATCCGCGTCCGCTTCGGCGCAGTATTCCACAACGTAACGTTCGGACGGAATAACCTGTTTCGTTCCGTCGTCGCGCAGGAATTTCATTCCGTCGGCTTCCGCGTCGAACGGCAACGTATAATATTGCGCGTCGTAAGTCTTTTCGAGATATTTCGCGGTATTTACCGTTCCGTCTGCCTTAACGAATCCGACAACCGCGTCGGTAACGTCGATTTTCTCGATATAAACGGTAAGCGCAAGCGCCTGCCATACGCCGTTTTTGAGCATATAATATCCGTATATAACCGTTCCGTCGCCGTTGTTGACTTCTCCGGGAACGGAGACGTTGGCGCGGTTGACGTTGAGTCCGGACAAATCCCACATAAGATTGAACGTTATTCCCGACGTTTTATCGGTAACCGTCGGCAGATCGCTTGCCTTGATGTCTCTGCCTATCGGCCAGTAAATCGCGTCGGTATATTTTGCCGAAGTCTTGGGCACGTCCGTCCACTTCCATATCTTGTCCGTATCGTCGGTATCGAACGTCGGATCGCTTACGCCGCTTCTCTCATAGTTCTTCATCTCCGCGGTAAACGTAAATCCGCGCTTTCTGTCGCCGTACGCGTTGTAACTGATTCTCGCGTCCGTTTCTTCGTCAAGATCGTAAGTCACAGATACCGTCACTTTCTTATTGATAAAGTCGTATTCGAGGTCTGCGTTCGACGCGGTGAAATACCGTCTTTCGCCGTCTTTGTCGATAAAGATATACGTCTCGCCCATCTCGGCGGGAGAGTCTCCCGATCCGTTCGCCTTCTTGTTTCCGTCCGAAGGCACGCTGTAATAATCGTAAACGGAATACAGATTGAACTCGCCGTCAAGCAACGCAAAATTCTTCAGGCTGACTACCTGAACCCTGAACGTCGCGTTCGCGTCCATATCGCCTATTCCCGTACCGCCGATTATTCCTTCTACGACCTGAACTCCCTCTTCGCTTATTCTGACGTCGTTATAGTTTTTGAGGGAAACGGGTACTTTCTGCCAGTCGGGCGCTCCTTCCGGGTCTTCGTTGAAGTTGAAATACGCCGTGCCGTAGTTTTTCTCGAACTGCGTCTTGACGTCTCCCTCTCCCTTGACGAGATAAATCGTTCCTCCGTCGAATACCGTTCCTTTGGGCATCGTAATGTCCATCGCGCAGAATCTCAGACGGATTTCGTATCCGAGATAATTGAACGCCGCCGTAAAGTTACGGTCTCCGCTTACGTCGCCGCGCTTTATCGCGTTAAGTTTCGTAAGGTCGGGCGTCCAGTCTTCCTGCGTAAGTTCTATTATCTTATTATCTCCGGCAAGTCCGAGTTGCAGTTGCGTCGGATAAACGGGATAATACGGATTGATTTTTGCTCCGAGCGTCGTCGCGTCGGCTATTCCGTCCGCTCCCACCGTAGCAAGAAGTTCATAACTTCCTTCTTCGGAAAGTTCGCTTACGCTCTGCAACGACTGATCCCCTACCCTGAGTACCGTATTCCACTCAATCATATCGTCCGCGGAAAGTATATATTCTGCGGAAGAAATCAGTTGTCCGTTATCCTTGTCGTACACGTCCATAACGACTTTATTCGCGGTGAAATTGTATTTTATGTGCCGCGTGTTTCCGTCCGCGTCGACGTATTTGTAGGAATTGACTTTAAGCGCGATTCCCGCCGCTCCCGTGCCTTTGAGCCCGTAGGTCACTTTGCTCGTATCCCATTCTACTTCGGTAAAGACTACCTTCTCGCCCTCTCCGCACTGTATCGCTACGGTTCCGGGAAGAACGTACTGTTTCTTCTCCGTCAACAGCAATTCTTCGTCGGTCGGATCGATGTAAATCACGTTTTTGCCCGCGGTCGCTCCCGTCGCGGACGAATCGTAAATCGAATACAGGTTGACGAAATCGCCGCTCGTTTCCGGTCTTGCCTTGCCTTCGGTATACGCTCCCGTTTCGAGGTATATCTTTTCCACGTTGCGGTCGAGGTATCCCACCTTTATTCCGCCTATCTTCTTGTAAACGTATCCGCTCGCCGTTTTCAGCGTTATACTATACGCCGAATCCTCGACGGGCTCGGTGGCTTTGTATACGAGTTTATAGAACTCGTCCGAGTATTCCGTTATGCCGATTTTACCGAGTCTTATTCCGTATTCCACGCCCGCGCCCGCGGTAACGTATCCGATGGCGTACGCTTCGTCCGGCAGTTCGGGAGACAGCGCGTCCAACATAAGCAGGTTCGCTTTCGCCTCGTCGTACGGGTTGCTTTCGTCCGTTCCGAAGAACAGATCAAGCGTGGTAAAGTCGCTCAGCCTGTACTCGAATCCCGTGGCTTTGATTGCGTTGGTATATCCGTATCCTCCGCTTACGTCGGTAATCCGTTCTGTCTTGCTCGGGTTCGCAATGAATACGTTTCTGTTGGAATAATACGCGTTGGCGTCGTAATCGCCGCTTTCGGTAAGATATTTATCCCATTCCGCGCGGTCGAAGTAAATAACGTGCCTGTCGCCCGCCGTCGCGTGGTCTTCGCTGACGAAATCGTTTGCCGTAACCAAACGGCTGTCCGATATGCTCGCCAATGCCTGCGTATAATTCCCTCCCGCGTTTGCGAGCAGTTTTCCGAACGACGTCATTCCGAACGTTTCCGTGCTTTCGCCGTCAATATACGACACTCCGCGCATATCGTATCCGGTAATAGCGATATACTTCGCGTCGGCGTATTTTCTGAGCGGATTAACCACTCTTATATCCGCTCCGCGGTCGTAATCCTCAGAACCGAGTACGGACGTATATTCGACGTAACTAACGGCTTTTTCGAGGTATCTGTAGAAGATTTTTTCTCTGTCCGCCGTCGTATCTCCTTCAACCGACGAAGGAATAACCGTGTTCGCCCTGATTATCGCCTTGCTTATTTTCGCAAGGTACGCGTCCGTCGTAACGTCGGACGCCTCCAACGCGCCTTCTCCCGTCATTTCCGCAAACTTCATCGCTTTTTGATAAGCGAGAGACGCGCACAGCGCGGATAGTTTAGCCTGCGCAAGAGAAAGACTGTGCGCGGAGTTCTTCATAAGGTCGCCTTCGAGCATCAGCCCGATAACGTACGCCTTGTATTCGTCCTCGTTGCCCGCGCTGAAATAGTCTGCCGGCATCGCGCTTATTTCGTTCTCCTTGTCCCTGAGGAATAGATACAATCCCGTAAGCATCGACGCGTAAGCAATCTGATTACGCGCTTCGAGCGTAAGCGAAGCCGAACTCGTAAGGTCGTTCGTCTGATAATACGCCTGCTTGTGTACCTGCGCGAGAATTTCCTGTTCTTCGTCGCCGAGTTTGCCGTACATCGTGTTTTCTTCGGGTATCGCGCCCGTCTTCCACCATTCTTTCAGGCGTTCGACGTATCCGGCGTTCGCTCCGTTTTCTATCAGCACTCCGTTGTTGACGATAAATTCGTTGACGATTGCCGCCACGATACCACCCGTTCCGTTTTTCTCTTCTCCGAACAGTTCGGTCGCCGCGTCAACCGCGGTTTCTCCCGTCACAAACGTATACGCCCTTGCCGCAAATTCTTCCGCGCTGAGTCCGAGAAGTTTGATTTTATCGTAAATTTCGGAATAGAACACCGTCTTTACCGCTTTGAATACGGCGTCTTCCATCGTGCTGAGCTTGTCGTCGAGTTCCGCTCGCTGCGTTTCGTTGAACGTCAGTTCGTCGAGTTCGGAACCGCTTCCGACCAACTGCGCGAGAATATCGTCGAGTTCGTCCCTGTACGCGTAAACGCCTCTTTCGGTCTTTTCGTCGTACATTCCGTCGTACGCGTAATTCTTCGCCGCCGCGGCAAGTTTCGCGCGTACCGTCGCTTCGTATGCGTCGGTATACCCGATACAACTCATCGCGCTGTCCTTCATCGCTTTTCTCGTAATCCCGGCGGCTATCTTATCCGCCGCGTCAGCCGCTTCGCCCGTGATTTCCGCGCTTTCCGACTCTCCGCTTATCGCGTTGATAACTCTGCCTACGGCAATTTTATTCGTCGTGAACGGAACTTTGCCCGCCATTCCGGACTGCGGATATTCCGATATCGTCTTTTCCGCTCCGCCGATTATCGTGTTGAGCCATACGGTATAATAGCAGGCGTCTATCTCCGCCGCCGCGCCCGTTCCGAGGTCGTTTCTGTCAAGCAGGTCGCGGTAAATATTGATACCGATCGAACCCGCCGCTCTGCCGGAATTCGCCGCGATTATATACGCTCTCTCCAGATCTCCGCCTACGGCGACGCCGATATACATTTCAGATACTTCCGCCACGACGTCTTTCTGACTTTCGTCGGCAACGTTATCGTAATAATACGCCAACGCCCTGAGCAACGTATCTTTCATATATCCCGTAACGGTTTTTTCATAATCGACCGCCGCCATACCTTTACGCTCAATCGTCTTTTCGAGTTCGGCAAGCAGATAATTTTCATCGTACGCGTCGTCTCCGTACTCGGTTATCGTAAGATATCCGGGATTCTCGAAGTATTTCGCGTAAATCTCGTTGGCGATAAACCCTACGCTCGTCAGGCTGCCCGACTGCAGAGTTTTGCTCTCTTCGTATTTCTTTTTCAACTCTCCGAGCAAGTCGAAACTGTAAATATACTCGTTGTCCGCAATATATTCCGCCTCGTATTTTTCATACGCGGTTCCCTTTTCCGTTCCCTCTCCGATAGCCTCTTCCACGAGAGCGACGAAGGAATAATACGCAAGGTTGTTCGTAACGTTCGTATCGTTGTTGTAATATTTTTCAAGGTTGCCCGCGATACTGTCGTTTACTTTTGCGAACATCTTGTTCATAGCCTGCGTTCTTCCCGGAGCGCGCGCTTCGGTCGCCATCGCGTCCATAAGATTCTTGTTCGCCGTGGACGCTTTGTCGTAAACGACGTTATAAAGCGTCATTCTGCCGAGCGCAAGCGCGATTTCCGCCTCCGTCATACCCAAGCCCGACGCGTTCGCTTTTATCGCGTTGAAATACGCTTCCGTGGGTTTGGCGTAGTACAGCAGACAATCGCCGCTAAGTTCGCCGCCGACGAATTTTTCGAGTTGTTCGGCAGTATATCCCGAAGGAGTCGGGTTTTCAAGCAGTTTGTCGTAAGGCGAAGTCTTGCCTTTCGCGTAGTCCGTAAGGAAAACGAAGTACGTATTCGCCGCTTTGGAAAGCGCGCTGTCCGAACTTACCATACAGAAATACGAGATTATGCCCTTCATTCTCGGATTGGATTCGTAAGTGTTTACGAGCGTTTCGAACTCTACTCCGTCGCCCGCCCCGGGCGTCGCCGCAATAAACGCGTACATCAGATCGACGATCTCGTCGTATGCGTGGTCGAACAGTACGGCGTATCCGAGTTCCCTGTTGCCGTCGCCCGCTTCGGCTACCGCGTTCTGAATGTTTGCGTCCGCGCTGTTCCCCGCAAGAAGAACCGTCGCGAGCGTCGCGCGTTTTTCTCCTTCCGCTTTGTCGTAAATCGCGTTAAGCCGCTTGATTAACGCGTCTTCTTCGACCAGATATTCGGCAAACGCTCTTACCGCGTCCCTTCTGCCCGTCGCCGCGTCCATGGGATAATCGGCTTTGATTTGCGCGATTTTCAGTTCGGCAATCTGCGGAAACGCCGTGTTTACGAAAGTTTTTACCACCGTGTTCCATATCGTTTCCGTTACGTCGTATGCGTTGTCGAGCGCGTAATTTCCGTCAAGTCCTATCGCTTCGTACGCTTCGTACATCGTCGTTACCGACGCGTTTCCGGTATAAACGTATTCTGCCGCCGCGCGTACTCCCGCGCGTCTGCCCGCCGCGGAATCGAAGTCGTATTCCTTTTCTATGTTTGCGATAATCGCTTCCGCCATAGCGGGAACTTTTATCATTCTCAGCGCGGCTTCGACCGCCGCCGCTTCCGCCGACGATACGACGAAATCATTCGCAAAATCGGCGTAACAACCGAGCGACGCGACGTTTGCCGTAATAACTTTTACCGCGTCGTCGTATCTGTAGGTAAGCAACGCGTTCCAGAAAGACGCGTAACTCGATTTTCTGTTTCCGGCAATCCACATATCGTATCCGAACGAGGAGGAACCGTACTTCATTCCGTCGATAACTTCGTATTCTCCGTCCGCGTTTTTCTCCTTCGGAGCAATGCCGTCCACCGCTTCCCTTATCGCCTTTTCCGCGAATTCGGTAAGAGAATCGCTCTTCTTGTCGTCGCGGAAGTTCTTGATTGCGTTCTCCCTCGCCTCGTCTATCATTTTCTGATAGATTTCTTCGTAACTGAGTTCGAACCGCACGGAAAACGCCTTGTCCACGCTTGCGAAGTTAAACTTGTTGAACCTTATTATATTCGTATCCGCACCTTCTACGGTAATCGAATCGAAGTTAATAAGCGGAATGCTGATATCCGCGCTCGCTCCCTCGCCTTTCGTTCCGAGTCCGGTCAGATCGTCCTTGTCCGCTTTGAACAGGTCGCACGCTATACTGAGTCCAAGCGACGGATTGCCCGTAGTCAGGTTCCTCGCCGCGTAGCCGTCCATTACGGCGCGTTCGGAAGGATTCGCATTGTCGTATACTTCCTGCCACAAATCGACGTTTATGCTGATATACAAACCCGCCCTGAGCGTGGTCATCGCCGAAGAAAGTCTGTTCTTTTCCTCGGTGTTCAGCGTTCCGTCGGTGTTGAATATTTTGAGGAAATGCTCGGCTTTGAAACTCTGATTGCCGCTTATCTGCCGCGACGCCGTCACGTCCTGTCTGCGGTATTCGGCGATATTATACGCCCATACCTCGTATATTTCCGCTTTCGCCGTCTTTTCTCCGCGGGAAACCGACCACGCGTCGTACTCCTCTTTGACGTTGAGATATATCCTGTACGCGATATAAATCATATCTTCCGCGTCGTTCGGATCGTAGTCGCCCGCTCCGCTTATCTGCGCTTCGCGGTTCATTTCCTGCAACACGGTCTCGAATATCGAAGTTCCGAGCGCCTGTTTGTTTTCCTCGCTCAACGCCTTGCCCGCGGCGACTTCCTCTTCCGTTCCCGTTACCGCAAGAATTATATCGTACGCCGCGTGAACGACCTGCTGTTCGAGGAGCGCGCTTTCCTTTTCGATTGCGTTACGCGCCGACGAACTGAAAGCGTTGCTCACGCTTCCGTCCGCGGCGAACAGAGTATCCCACATAAGCGCGGCTACGAGTCTGTCGTAGTCGTAATTGACTTTAATTCCGTAGTAATCGAACAGCGCGTTGAGGTTTCCGTCCCCGTAATACAGATTGCCGCCTATCGTTCCCGTAAACCCTTTTGTCGTAAGTTCGTCGAACAGCGTGTCGGGAACTCCGTCTCCGTCGGTATCGTATTCTTCATCCCACAAAAGTTCGGGCACGACGGCGAAATTCGTCGCGGTTCCGCTTACTTTACGGCTGAACTGTCCGTCTTCGCCGATCGTAAACGTGTAAACGCCTTCGGACGACCCTCTCTTTGCGGAAACCGTGAACTTGTCGTTGTATCTGTCGTAATCGACGAACGCGTCCGCGCCGAGCATTGCGGGAATATCCTGCAACATCGCGGCAATCGGATCGGCAAAATCGTAACTTACCGTATATTCGTCTCTTAAAATCGCGCTCGTTCTGAGCGAACGGTTAAGCACGACGCAGATAATCTCGAAATACTGACTCTCGTCTCCGACGCTTATATATCCGCGCAACGGATAATACGCGCCCTTATAACTGTCCGCGCTCGGCTTGAAATAGCAACGGTAATTCTTCCCGTCCGAAGACAGCGTCTGATAAAATCTGTCTTTCGCTCCGGGTTCGTCGCCGTCGGCAATAGTGGTGAAATCCCTGTAAGAACGCGTCTCCACGTTATAATACTGCCACCCGGTTATGTTGTATTCGACGTACACTCCCGGCGCGGTTTCGGCAAATTCAAACGCCGCTTTCGTCGGCAGGGCGAACGTAGCCGAGTTGTACGGGTCGATATAATACACGGGCATTTTGCCGCTTACCGAAAGTTCGTCTCCGTTTAATTCGTAAGCGAACGCGTAATCGGCGTACGCGTAATAAATTTTCTTTTTCGGCTCGCCGTTTTCCATAACCGTATTCCCCGAAGAATCGGTTTCGTACGCAAACGTTCCCTCGTCGCCGTACGTCGCGTTGGGAATCTTCGAATCGGTTATCGTCCTTTTCAGGAACTTGATATTTATCCGTATTCCCGTTCCGAGATCTCTCGAATATCCCCTTACGTACAGCATAAGTTTCAGTTCGGACGGGTCCGGCGTATAGTCGTAGGTAAGTTTATGTCCTTTCTCTCCGTACGGGATATTGCTGATTTCCCTCATCGGCGTTCCTTTCTCGTCGGTCAGCATATAAGTCGCTCCGCTGAACGTGTACTTTCTCGTGCCGTTGAATATCAGCGTTATCGTCGTCGGCAGAATGAAATTGCCGTTATACCCCGTATCTCCGTACGGGTCTATCTCTATCGTGTTGAGTTTTTCGTTCTCCCCTTCGTCGTTGCCTGCGATTATCTTGAGTTCGTCGCTCTCTATCGCGTAAAACTCCATAGGTTCAAGCACGAGGTACAGTTCGAGAGTCTGCGTAAGATGATTGCCCGCCCTGTCGTAGTAACTGTCGAACGTATACGTTGCGATAAGCACTCCGGGATTGCTTCCGTCGGCTTTAACCGTACCTTTTGCGAATATCTCCTCGCCGAACGCCGCGTTTTCGGTAAACGTCCATCTCACGCGGTAATTGTCGTTCGCGCCTGCCTGAAACGCTCCCGTCGTCGTTCTCATTCCCAATACCGTAGGCACGGCTTCGGTGTTGAAAACGTATTCTTTGCCTATCTCCGCGTTTACGTCCTTGGTAAGGAACGCGTACGAGTTGACGACGTAAATCTTTCCGCCGTCTATATCGTAAACCGAAGACCGCGCCGAAGCGTCGTAGTTAACGCTCATTACGTTCTTCTTACGGAATTCCACCGTGTAATAGAACGTCTTTATAAGATTATCCGCCGAAGCCATATCGGGCAGTTCGAAACTGAATCCGTACGAACTTCCGTCTATTATATTGATATAACGCGCCTCTATCGCGCTTATCGGGTCGAAACTTCCGAAGTAACTCTTCAGCGTCGGCGTCCAGGCGTCAACTGCGTATCTCGCGGTATAACTGCCCGTTCCGTCCTCTTTTTCGTATACGACTTCGATTACTCCGGGAAGTTCGAATCTCTCTGGATACAACTCCGTCAGGTCTTCGTTCAGCGCGTCTATCTCGTCCTCTCTCTGCAATTCGGTCGCGTTCGCCTTGTTGGCGGACACGATTACCAGCGTTCTGTCCGTCGCCGAACCCTCGGAAAGTTTTTCGAGTATCAGGAAAGCGTAGCAGATCGCTCTTCCGCTTTCGTCTCTGTATATCATATCTTCGTTAAGTCCCAGCAGGCAGGAATTGAAGTATTCCGCGTTGCGGTTGCCGAGATTTATCGCGTTCTTTGCCGTCGCTTTAACGGTTTTTTCACTCGTGAATTTAAGTTCGATATTGTCGAAAAGATATACGAAATAATCGTACGGCGACGTATACAGTCCGTTCGCATACGCGCTCAGCATATGGATTTTATCAATCTCGAAATAGATCACGTTGGCAAAATCCAGATCGGTATATCCCTCGCTCGACCCGAAATACTGCTTGTACTGTTCGTTGCGATAATACGCCGCGTCTACGAGTTTTTTGCCCTCTCCGCCCGCGGTAAGACTGATTCTTCCGTCCGAATCGAGGTCGTTTGCAATCGTATAAACCTCTTTCAGCCGCATATCCTCGCTCTTGGTAAGCCCCACGTCCACCAGCGACGCCGTCATCTCGTCTATCGTCACGAGCACGGTTACCGTGGTTTCGTTGACCGTTCCGTAATCGATGGTCCCGCCGAGCGTAAACGTTCTGCCCGAGTTGGGTTTTTTCAACCCTTGCGCAATCGCTGCGAGCACGCCCGTGTTCCATACGACTTTCTTTGCGTACAGATTATTCAATCCCGTCTGCTCGAAGGCAAATCCCGCGACGCCCACTCCGCCGGCGGCTATAAGTTGTTCTATTCTTCTGAGGAAAACCGAACTGTACGCGGTGTAATAGTTTATATTCGTATATCCGGGAGACGGCTCTCCGGCGTACACTTCGCCGTCCGTTCTGCCCGTTGCGAAAATGTCGACGTAATCGCTTATTCTGACGACGGTTTCGCCCGAAACTTCGTATTTTGCGTAAACGTCGCGCGAGTCGACCCTGACTTCGAGATACAGTTGGTTGCGCACTTCGCCTTCGGCGACCGTCATTTCGAGGCTGAACTGTCCGCCTTCGCGCGGGAAGATATAATAACCGTTCTCCGAATACATTCCGTCGTATTCCGCCGCAAGGTATCTTCCCGATCTGATTATCGGATATTCGCCGTAATACCAGTCCGTCGCTCCTTCCACCGTCTGTCCGCTTCCGAGCACCGCGCTGAACGAGGAGGGAATCGCCGACGAATAGTCGAGGTACGGGTCCACCGACGCGGATTCGTTCTTGTCGAACACGCTTCCGTCCGACAGATACAATTCGTAATTCTTTATGTCGCTCGCCATATTGAGCAGGCTCATAGTAACGGTTATCTTATGGTTATACGCGTTGCCGACGATTCCGTATACCACGAGTTTCGTTTCCTGCGTTACGGGGTGCGCAAGAACGTATTTCCCGTTGTCGTTGAGTTTAATAATGTTGAGTTCTTTCGCCGCGTCCGCCGAACCGGGTTTGCCCGTAGTAAGCCATTCCACGGGATATTCCGTCCATTCTTTTCTGCCGTTTTCGTCCATCGTTACGGGAACGTAGAGCCAGATCGTATCGGGCAGGCACGCCTGTTTATTATAAGGATTTATACCGAACGGTTTAATCTCGTCGTCGCTGCCGGACGGCTTCTCGAACTGCGCTTTGCTGACGGTAACGGGAACGGGCGTATGCATCGTGCCGTCTTCTTCGATTTCCGTCACCAACGACATACTTACGGTGTCTTTCGCGGACATCGCTCTGCTCGGCGCAATCACGTTCAGCGACACCGTCTGGGAATCGTCGCATATCTCTCCGCCGAACGCCGCGGTCGTTACGTTCGTCGTACCCGTTCCCGTGGTGAACAGTCCGTTCGTTCCCTGTTCTTCAAGCCTTTCGCCTATTCCGTCCGCGTCCGCCCACAGCAATTCGCCGTAAACGTAAGCGGCGCAGTACTCGTCGTCGCCGAGAATGGCGGGTCTCGTAAGGGAAACTATACGGCTCGTATCGTCCTCGAAATACACCCTTACCGTATGTTCGCCCGTGGTTGACGTGGGTATAACGTACGTCTCTTCTTTAAGATAGTCTACGGTATACGCCCCTTCCGCGGCGGAGTCTATTCTTACTCCGCGCACTATCTTGCTTCTGACGTTTATCTTTATCGCTATTTTAACGGAGTATCCGTTTGCTTCGTCTCCGTACGTCGCAACGGCGTAACGCGTTTCTCCTCTCCAGGAAAACGCTTCGTCCGACATATTCCATTCAAGTCCGGCGGTATGCAGATAGAACCAGTTATACCCCTCCGCGTCGTAATACAGCGGAACGAGCACTTCCTCTCCCGTCTTGTCGTCTATCGCCTTTTCGTAACCGTACAGGTTCTCGAATTGTACGGTATCCCTGTTAAGATTCAGTTGCTCGGTAAGATAGTCGTATTCCGCCCCCTCTTCCGCGCGCAACCGTTTCGTCATCGCGTAAGTATACGGGTCGGCGTCGTATTCCGCCACGACGGGTATCTGTTCGGAACCCGTCACGTAAATCATATCGTTACCCGAAGAATCTTCCTTCGCTTTCACTCTGCGGTTGATGACCGCTATGTACACGTCTTTTTCGATACTCGCTATGCTGTTTCTGCCGATAGTCAGCCTGTATTTTTCCATTCCTTCCGTCACGCCGGCAAGCAACGGCAGATTGTATCCGTCGGGCGTAACCCTCGAATCGGGGAATCCCTCTATGGAACAAGCGAGTTTGCCCGTTTCTCCGCCCTCGAACATAACTTCGATTTCAGCCGGCAACGAACTCGAAAACGCGGGGTCTATTATCAGCATATCTCCGCTAAGCGAAACGCTCTTTACTTTGTAGGTCCCCGTAACGCTTACGATATGCAATGCATATCCGAATTCTTTACCGAAAATCTCCGCGACGGGGTTATAATCGTTCTTCCCCGTTTCTATCTTGATACTGTCCTCGCGGTAAGTCGGTTTAAGGGTAATTCTCTTTCCGCTTACCGTAACGACCGCGGTTTCCTTCCACTTGCTTCCGTCCGAATAAATACTCGTTGCGGAAACGTCCTCGGGGATATGCACGAACGGGTCGGAGTACGAGTCCGCGTCCACCGCGCTCAGATCGAGCACGTCGAAACCTATCTTGCATTTTATCCTTGCGTTGGTATCTTCTATTCCTATAAGTTCGCTGACGGGGTCTTTTTTGTCGCTGACGGTGAGGTCAACGCAGAAATACCCGTCGTCCGTATAAGTCTTGGCGTTCTTTTCCGCCGCGTTATATATGGATAAAAACGCGCTTAAACCCGTATTCCCCGAGAAAATATTTTCCCCTTCGGTGAGATTTTCGAGTTGTTCCGCCACCTTCTCGCGGTCGATAACGTATTTTATTCCGCCGTCCGAGCCGTCGTAATCGCCTATCGCGCTGTACAGTCCGACGAGCAGTTGTCCGAGATCGAACGGATTCGTCGTAAGCGTCATAATCAACGTTTCTTCGCCCGTTCCTTTGTTTACGGATACGAACCGTAAATCCATAGTGGTAACGGGTTTACGTTCTCCGTTGGCGTCGGAAACGTAGTATTCGCTCATTCTGCCTCGCACGGACAGATATTGTCCCGTCGAGAGTATATACGGCGTGTTTATTCCCGTCGCGTCTCCGACGAACGCTCCGATAAACTCGGATACGCTGACGGTTTCCGCTCCGTACGGGTTTAATTCTATATCGTAGGTTACCGTGATTATCTCGGGTTCTTTGAATTCCGTGTAGTTGAGTTCGTTCAGGTCGTGCGGCAGGGTTATTCCGTTGTATCCGACGTTTTCCATATCCGTACTCATAACGAGTTCCGTTCCGTTATAAACGTCTATTCCGAGTATTCCCGTTCCGAAATTATAACGGATAACTACGCTCAGCAGTTGGAAAAAGTCGTTTCCGAAATATCTGAGAATGGTTTCGCTGTCCACCCCGAGCGTCTCCCCGAGAAGCACAGCGAGATCCGTATCGTCTCCGCGGATCTGCTTTATCAACGCTTCGGTGACCGTTATGCGTATTTCTTTATTCGCCACGTCGCTTTCTATCGCGGCAATTACGCTGTCGATCAGTCTGTCGTTGACCGTGCCCGTCTGTTCGGGCGGCGTGGTAATCAAACCGAGTATCTGCAATAAATCGGTATAAGCAAGCGACATTATACCCGTTACGTTCAATCCCGAAAAATATACTTTGGGCAGTCTCAACGCGTTGAGCGCGATCGTCGTTCCTATGTAATCGTACGCGCCTTCCGTATTGACGTACAGCGTTTCGTCGTAATAATACGCGCTTACTATCTCGCTGATATTGTCGTACTTGTTGGATGCGTTGAGCGAATCCGAAGTCGACAACTGATCGTAAACGCGCACGGTGAACTCGTTATCCGCGTTGTTTACCGCATTTAAGTTGTAATCGAGGGAAAAATCGAAATCGCTGTCCCTCATCGTCGGCAGCGTGGTTTTCCCCGCGAACGCTCCGCGTCCGGGCGTGACGGGCGCGTAGACGTAATCCGTCGGCAGGCTCTTTGCCTCTTTAATCTCCGTCGTCGTCTCGTCGTAAGCGTAACTCGCGGAAACGAGATAAGGCGTGTTGTCGCCCATTCTGCCGCTTACGCCCATTTCCGTAGACCCTATTCTGCCCGATTCGATGTTGAAATCCACGTTTTTCACTTCTATGGAACGGAATTCCATTTCGAGTATTCTGCTGAAACTGAATCCGAGATAATGATCGGTTACCGCGTCGAACGCATTGCCGATACGGTTTTTCCACGCGGCTACCTGCGCGTTGATCTGTCCCATAATTATTCCCATATCGACGTCGGCTACCGTCACGCGTTCTTTATTCTCTCCCGTTTTGACGTACCCGAGGTTCTTTACTCCTACGATACTCGACAGAACCGTCGTTTCGGAAAAATAAGTCTGCATCTCTTTCCCGTAAACGAATTCTCCGAGATCGAGCAAATCGAGAAAAGCGGAAAAAGTATCGAAAATGAGCAACGTTCCGAAGTCTTCAATCGCATAATGCTCTTCCTTAACGGTAACGTAC
The DNA here is from genome assembly GCA_051883535.1 of Christensenellales bacterium. GTDB lineage: Bacteria > Bacillota > Clostridia > Christensenellales > DTU072 > CAG-1782. The sequence continues at coordinate 15,160 of JBJETX010000112.1, forward strand.
AAATCCGAGGAGTCGTAATATGCGTTGAGTCTTTCAAGATGGTTGTTGTTGTCGAAAATACGGATATGGTAAATCCCGTCGCGGCGGTTTTCTCTGTATATCGCCTCGTATTTTACCGTAAGATTTTCCTCTCTCGTATACACCGTATATTCGCTCGAAACGTGGTAATCGACCGCTTCGGAAATCGCGCTTTCCGAAGCCTTCAATCCGGCGTTGATTTTGTTCATATACTGACCGAACGTCATCGCGTTGTCGTCTACGACGCCCGGTTTGTCCGGCTCGTCGGGTTCGTCGGTCCCTCCGTCGGTACACGCAATCATACCGATCATCGCCGCGATAACCGTCAGCGTCAGCAGAAACAATAATAATTTCGTACGTTTTTTCGTCATCTTTTCCTCCGCTCTCGTTTCAAGCGTTATTTCCCGTTCTCCGTTCTTTCACGGAATCGTTATTGCAATATCATCTGCAGCAGGTCGTACTCGTATTTCGTTCCGTCAAGCGAGAAACTCTTTGACGTTATCCTGCCCGTGTTTTCGTCGTACGTCCATTCTATATCCGAAACCTTTATCAGATATTGTAAGTCCGCTCCGTCCGTTCCCACGCAGTCGCGTTTCGCTCCCGTACGGTCCACGGCGTTCCTGTCCGAGAATATCTGCAACAGTTTGTACATATCGTCGCCGATATTGTCGTAAGGCACGACCGAATTGAGTCCGTCGGTCTCGTACGCCGTTTTCCCTTCGTCGGAATTCCAATACTCCGCGCGCACCGCGATATATAGTTCGTCGCAGAACGGTCTTCCGCTGCCGACCGCCGCAAGGTAGTCCGCTTTCGTAAGCGCGGCGGTAACGTTTTCGTAGGCGTTGCCCCTCTTGCGGTAGTACGCTATCGGCGAGTAGTCCGCAAACAGCACCTTGACGGTAACCGTTCCGACGTAAACCGCTCCGCCGTTTTCCACGCTTATCAGTACGGTGGCAAGCACGTTGTTGTTACCGCCGCCGCGCAGCCTGTTGATGTCCGAGGTATAATCGTATCTCTCGTTTATCGCAAGCAAAGCGTATGCGTCGCGCGTGCACATATCGTCGGTATAGTTGTCTCCGAGATATTCGTTTTCGCCGCGCATATACTCTTTGGCAAGTCCGATTATTTCCTGTCTCTCGTTCTCGCTTATCGCGTCCCACGTCATCAGCAGGTTGATTGCGTAATTCTTTACCGACGCGTCTTCCACTTCGGGATACGCCTTTCTTACGAATCCCGAAAGTTTGCTTACTACGGAGTCGTAATTGTTCCCCCACAGGAAACGGATTCTCAACTCTTCTTTGACGTAATGCACGTTGTTTTCGCGCAGGTTCACGTCTCCCGTAGTCGGCAGATATCCGTCGGGCGAACCGACACCCGCCGCCTGTCCGATCTGTGCGAGCAATACGTCTTTT
>JBJETX010000113.1:0-3787 GCA_051883535.1 Christensenellales bacterium
TGAAAGAGGCGTGCGAATACGCCCTTTTCGGCGGCGGAAAACGCGTCAGACCGCAACTTTGTTTCCTTGCCTGCGATTTTTCGGGTGAAGACGAACGAACCGCTTTCGTATTCGCTACGGCGATAGAACTTATCCATACTTACAGTCTGATACACGACGATTTACCTTGTATGGATAACGACGATTACAGGAGAGGAAAGCCCACCGTACATAAAAAATTCGGCGAAGCGATCGCTTTGCTTGCGGGAGACGCGCTTCTCAACGCGGCTTACGAACTGTTGTTTACAAAAACAGCCGAAGATCCGTCGCATGCGCAGGGCGCGAAGTTGATAGCCGATTGCGCGGGAATCAACGGTATGATAGGCGGTCAGACAGGCGAATTCGTAACCGACAAATTCGATTTGGGCATTTATACCGATATATGCACGAAAAAAACGGGGGCGTTGATTTACGCTTCTATTATGGCTCCCTGCCTCAATTCAGGCGATAATCGCAAAAAATCCGCCTTATCTACTTTTGCGCGTGCCGTCGGACTTGGTTTTCAGGCTTCGGACGACCTTCTCGACAAAGAAAAGCACGAGGACGCTTCTTTCGTCAGCGTTATCGGAGAAAAAGCGACAAAAGAATTACTCGAAAGAACCACGCTTGCGGCAAAACGCGCGCTTGACGGATTCCCCGAAGGAAAACCGTTACTTGAATTTTGCTTAATGCTTTCGCGGAGAACCTATTAAAAAATCGTAATTACTTGCATTTTTTCCGCATATATGTTAATATTGTAAACGTGGTGGCGCAGTATTCTAGTCAAGTGCAAAATAGCGAAGACGGGGATAAACTACCGTTAAAGAGCACATCGTTGAAGTTTCTGGTGTTGGCTTTGGTTGCCCAAACCGGGGCTGATGCTGGGAGTTAAGATTCTTGGGCGATCCGTAACGGCATACGGATGCCGACCCAATTATCGCGGAGACCCATCGCGGCGAAGACCTTTCGTTAAAGTCTTTGCTGAGTGGGTGTAAACCTGCATTGCGGTAATAAATATCTGTGTGCAGCGTAGCTTGCCGTGAGTGACCGGCGGGAATGAGGCTTCACGCAATAATCCATTGGCCAACGGATTATTGCTATCGACCTTTGAAACGACGGCTGCAAAAGCGGATAAACTATTTTAATCTTGCCAAGGAAATCTTCTAGACTGTCATTAAATTAAGGATTATAGTGTGTTCTGAGTGGCGATTCGGTTCAACATCGAGTAATCCTGTTGCTCATTTCTTAAAAGGAAACTGCTTTTTCGGCGACGGAAAGTGAGATGAGGGGAAAACCTACCGAACCAATGACGCAAGGTTTACTTAATTTATGCCACCAATTTTTTTATAATATGAAAGAAAACGACATAAACACTTCAAAACCCGAACAAAAGAAAGAAAAGAAAAAACTGTCGAAAAGCACCGTATGGACGATAAAAATTACCGTCGTAACTCTGGTGCTTTCCATAGTCGTGAGTTTTATTACGGAAATCACTTCTAGCAAATCGAACGTCGTGGTTTCCATTCTGATGCTTTTCCTACTTATAGTCGTAAGCATTATTTTCGACACGATAGGCGTAGCCGCTACTTCCTGCGACATCGCGCCCTTGCTTTCAATGGCGTCTCGCAAGGTAAAAGGTGCGTCACAAGCGGTTAAACTCGTCAAAAACGCGGAAAAAGTATCGAATATCTGCGCGGACGTAATAGGCGATATGTGCGGAATAATCAGCGGATCCTGCTCTGCCGCTATCGTCATAATGTTTGCCGCAAACAACCCTAACGAATACCTTTTCAACATACTTACGAGCAGCATAGTCGCCGCTCTTACGGTAGGCGGCAAGGCTTTCTTCAAAACGATCGCCATAAAAAAATCCAAAGAATTGATGCTGTTTGCAGGCAAAGTTCTGAGCATATTTTCTAAAAACAAATGAGATTAGACGTTTTCCTATACGAAAATAACCTTGCGGACACGCGAACCCGCGCCAAAAACCTCGTCGAACTCGGACGAGTGCTCGTAAACGGCAAAAAATGCACTAAACCCGCTTTCCCCGTCGGAGTTAACGACGAAATAACGGTTACGGAAGATTATTCGGCGAGTCTCGGCGGCATCAAACTCGAAAAAGCGTTTGAAGAATTCGGAACTCAAATGTCTGTAATAAACAAAGTTTGCCTCGATCTCGGAGCGGCTAACGGCGGATTTACTGAAACGCTTCTGAATAACGGAGCGAAAAAAGTCTATGCGCTGGATATAGGCGTATGCGCGTTGCCCGAAAAACTAATACGCGACGAACGCGTAACCGTTATGGATAAAACCAACGCGAGATATATCGAAAAAGATGATTTTGCGGATAAAATTGAATTTATTACGGGCGACCTGAGTTTCATCAGCCTTAAATACGTACTGCCCGCGGCTTTTAACGTACTGGAAAGCGGAAACGCGGTTTTTCTGATCAAACCGCAATTCGAACTCGATAAAAAATCTATTCCGAAAAGCGGCGTAATTAAGAACGAAAAGACGAGACTTGCCGTCGTGAACGATATTGCCGCCTTCGCCAAAGGAATAGGATTTTCGGTAATTTCCGTAATCGAAGCGCCCCACCCGTTCCCTAACAAAAATCAGGAATACCTGATGTTGCTGTCTAAATAATTTTATAAATTCGTATACCCAATATTGCGGATAATATTGCATAAAAAACATAATTATTGTATAATTTATATAAATAAACAAAAAAGGTGACTAATTATACAATGAAAAGAGGCACGAGACACGAAGCAATCAAGAAAATTATCGCCGAACAGGAAATCGCCACGCAAGGAGAATTGACCGAGGCGCTGAAATCGCAAGGGTTCGACACCACTCAGGCGACCGTTTCACGCGATATAAACGAACTCGGACTTGTAAAAGTTGCGGGCACGACGCGTAAATTCAAATATGCGTTTGAATCAGACAAACCCGCAATAGGAAACAAAATCGCGAATATTTTTAAGGAAAGCGTTCTTTCAATCGAGGCTTCGCTTAATATTATCGTCATCAAAACAAGCGGCGGAAGCGCAAACGGAGCGGCGTTTTTCCTCGACAAACTTCATATGCCGGAAATACTCGGCACGGTTTCGGGAGACGATACGGTGCTTGTCGTGGCAAAAAGCATAGACGACGCACCCGCCATAGTGTCCACTTTGAAGGAGTATCTTAAATGATTTCATATCTGTCGGTAAAAAATATCGCCCTGATACAGGAATTAAATCTCGAATTCAAGAAAGGACTCAATATCCTGAGCGGCGAGACGGGCGCAGGCAAATCGATTATCATCGACTCAATTAACTTCGTTCTCGGCGACAGAGCGGACCGCTCTCTGATTCGTTACGGCGAAACGACGGCAAAAGTCGAAGTCGTTTTCACCGACCTGAAAAATTACGACGAGGTATCGGCAATCCTTACCGAAGCGGATATCGACGGGGGAGACGACAGCGTTATCGTATCGAGAACGATGACGAGCGAAAGAAGCGAATGTCGCATAAACCACAGAGTGGTTACCTTATCCCTGCTTCGTAAAGTAGTCGGATTACTCGTCGACACCCATACGCAAAACGAACATCAGACGCTTTTGCGCGTTCCCGAACACATAAGGATACTGGACGCTTATAGCGTTGATATTTCCAAGATTATTACAATTTACCGTAAAAACCTTGCAGATTATTATAAAATTATTGATAAATTAAAACAGTTTCCGTCCCCCGAAGAAAGAGAACGGCAAATGGATATGCTCTCT
>JBJETX010000114.1:0-3769 GCA_051883535.1 Christensenellales bacterium
CCGACTTCCATTCCGAGGGAAGGCGCGGTAAGACGATACGCAACCGAGCGGATATATTCTTTTTTTCCGCAAATATAACCGCCCGTGGGCGCAATGCCGCCGCCCGGATTTTTAATCAGCGAACCGACGATAACGTCCGCGCCCACTTCGGTGGGTTCTTTTTTCTGCACGAACTCGCCGTAGCAGTTATCCACGACAAACACGGCGTCCGCGCAAATTTCTTTTATTTTTGCTATTGCTTCGCCTATTTTTTCCACGCTGAGCGCGTCACGCCACGCGTAGCCTTTGCTCCTTTGAATAAAAACGACCTTGGGTTTGCGCTTTTTTATCGCTTTTTCTATATTCTCGAAATCAATTTCGCCGTTTTCCGTTAATTCCGTCTTTACGAAATTTATTCCGAAATCCCTTAACGAGCCGTTACCCTCACCGCTTATTACCTCGTCGAGCGTATCGTACGGCTTACCCGTCACGCTCAGAAGCGTATCTCCGGGTCTAAGCAAAGCGAAAAGCGCGAGCGTAAGCGCGTGCGTTCCGTTCGCAATCAACGGGGAAACGACCGCGTCTTCCGCACCCATTACGGCGGCAAACAGTTTGCAGAGCGTTTCCCTGCCTACGTCGTCGTACCCGTACCCGGTAGACGGGGTAAAATGAACAGCCGCGACGCGGTTTTCCCTGAACGCGTCAAGCACTTTTTTCTGATTGTAAAGCGCAACGTCGTCCAATGCGGCAAACTCTTTTTCCGCGGCTTTTTCACATTTACGTATATATTCGTCTACGTTATCGATAAACATAAATCATCCTCCGTCATCAATTATAAACGGCAAAAAAATCCGTAATAATCCCCTGCTATTCTGTCTGCTTTTTCCTCGATTGTCCCCTCTTGGAGCCAAATTGCCGTTTCTATGCTTTTGAACCAGGTTATCTGCCGTTTTGCGTAATTTCTCGTATGTTGCATTATTTTGTCTGTTACTTCATCTATCGTCGATTCTCCGTCAAAATACGGTCTGAATTCCTTATATCCGATAGCCTGCATACTCTGACACCCGAAAGTAACTTTTTTATCCCTCAATAGTCCCGAAACCTCTTCTTCCAGTCCGTTTTCAAACATTTTTTTTACGCGAAGGTTGATTTTTTCGTAAAGAGATTCCCTGTCTCCTCCGCCGAGCGCATACGTAAGTGCGGGAACGGAAAAATCGCGGTCGCATTTACCTACGAGCGATTCACCCGTAAGAATTTTAACTTCGAGCGCGCGCAAAACGCGTTTTACGTTGTTTTTATGGATTACTTCCCCCGCCTTCGGGTCAATCGAGCAGAGTTTCTCGTGCATATAATCCGCGCCGTTCAGTTCGTATTCTTCGCCAAGTTTTTTACGCAACGCGGCGTCGCTTGCAAAAGGCGAATAATCGTACAAAAGAGAGTTTATATATAACCCCGTACCCCCTACTATTACGGGAACTTTTCCCCTTTTTTTTACGTCTTCGATTATTTCCGTCGCCTGTTTTTTATATTCCGCCACGCTGTAACTTGCGTCGGGCTCGACGATATCTATCATATGGTGAACGATTCCGCCCTTTTCTTCAACGGTAGGTTTCGCCGTCCCGATATCCATATAACGGTAAATCTGCATCGAATCCGCGCCAATTATTTCTCCGTCCACTCTCTTTGCAACTTCTACTCCGAGCGCGCTTTTACCCGTTGCGGTCGCGCCGCCGATGACTATCATAATCGTTCACCCCGTTCAGACTATACGCTTAAACCACTTTTCTACGTCGCTCTTCGTAAGCATAACGATGGTTGGTCTGCCGTGCGGACATTGCAAAGGCATATTCTCTTTGAAAAAGTATTGCATAACGTATTCGATTTCTTCCGGAGCGAGCCGCATTCCGCCTTTAATCGCGCTTCGGCAGGCAATCCTTGCAAATCTTGCTTTTATCTGCGACAAATCTTTAAGATAACGGATCTCTCCGCCCTGTTCGATAACCGAATAAACGAACTCGTCAAGGTTTATATCGGCAAGCGCACACGGCGCGGACACGATTTCGAGGCTGCCGTTTTTGACTATCGTATCGAACCCGAGAGCCCACAGATTGTCCTCGTTGGCTTTGAATATTTCCAGTTCTTCATCGGAAAGTTTCTTATAATAAGGAACGACGAAACTCTGCGCTCTTACCTGTTTCGAACACTCTTCCATAAGTTTATCGTACAGTATTCTTTCGTGCGCGGCGTGTTGGTCGATAAAAAACAGTTTTTTACCGCTTTCCACGATGATATACGTATCGAACACCTGTCCGACAACGCGATATTGCGGTCTGATTTCCTCTTCTTCGTCGGAAATAAGCGTCGCCTGATATTCGCGTCGCACTCCGCGCAAAGTTTCTTCTTCCTGCACCGCCTCTTCTTCGTCAACGTACGCGGGAATGAATTTTTTACCCGTGGACACGTCTGCGGAAAAAGGCTTGCGCGCAAGTTGTCCGACGATTTCGGGGGAAAGACCGTCCAGAAGGTTTTCTTTCGGAACGGACGGCGGAGCGTGATACGGTTCCGATTCTACGCCGTCGTTTTCAAAAAGTTTATCGCTGTTTTCATAGTATTCGGGCGGAAAAATATCGTAATCGCGCGTTTTTTCCTTTTTAATCGGTCCGAGGTCGCTCTCGCTTACCGAATACTTTTTCATCAGTTCTTTGATTTTGTTCTTAGAAACGTCGGCAACCATTACGTCGTTTCCGTCGTCCACGACGTCCATAACGCGTTGCAGAGTAAGACAAATATCCTCTTTCGTTTCGGGAGAAAGCAACATTCCGAGCCGCATTTCCTCTTCGCGTTCTTCCTCGTCTTTTTCCAACGCTTTCTTTATCGCCCCGTAAATCATACCGCTCAGTATTTTCTTTTCGGCGAAACGAACCTCTTTTTTCCCGGGATGCACGTTTACGTCAACCTCGTCGAACGGCATAACTATATCTATCACCGCTACGGGGAACGTCCTTTTCATAAGCCTTTCGCCGTACGCGTTTTGTATTATCGCGGGAATGTTCTGATCGGTAAAAACTCTGCCGTTTACTATATAAACCTGTTTGTTGCGGTTTCCCTGAATCGCTTCCGTAGCGGGTCTGCCGACGTAACCCGTAATCGTATAGTTTTTTTCCGCCGCGCGGAAATAAATCAGGTTATTACATATCTCGTCTCCGAACACCGCGCATAAAGCGTTTTCCATACCCGAACCGTTGGTATAACAAATTTGCTTGCCGTCCGCGGTATACTTGAACGAAACGTCGGGATTGGCAAGCATGAGTTCGTAAATCAATCTCGTAACCGAACTTTCTTCCCCTTTCGGCGGTTTAAGGAACTTGAACCTCGCGGGAGTGTTGTAAAAAAGCGAATCGACGCAGATAGACGTTCCCGCGCTCAACGCGCAATCGCCCTCTCCGATGATTTCCCCTCCGTGCACCCTGATAAATCCTGCGATTTCGTCGTCGATAAAACGACTTTTTATCTCGAGTTTGCTGACGCTTGCAATCGAAGCCAACGCTTCGCCTCTGAATCCAAGAGTCGCCACAGTTTCCAGATCTTCCGCGCATGCGATTTTACTCGTCGCGTGCGGCATAACGGCAAGGCGAAGATCGTCCTTTTCTATTCCGCATCCGTCGTCGGTAACGGTTATCGATTTTATTCCGCCGCTTTCTATGGAAACCGATATATGCCGCGCTCCCGCGTCTATGCTGTTTTCGGCAAGTTCTTTAACTATCGACGCCGGGTTTTCCACCACTTCGCC
>JBJETX010000115.1:0-16504 GCA_051883535.1 Christensenellales bacterium
TAAGCGAAGGCTTCCTTCTGAGACATCTTGAGCGAAGGCGTGTTGTTGTTATTGTTGTTATCGTCTATAGGCTTATCTCCGCCCGTACCCTCGGTCGTTCTCTCCGAACACGCGACGAGGCACAGCGCGATAACCACGCAAACCAGGATCATAAAGATTTTCAGAATTTTGGACGTCTTCGTTTTCATATCAATTCTCCGTTATCTCCGAAACTAAAGGGGCTTCTCTCCCGCAAAAGAGCATAGTTCACCCTTTTTCTTCGCACTCACATTATAACCCGTACGCGCGCAAAAGTCAACGCGCTTTTTATATTTATAATAAATTTAAGGCAAAATTAAGTCGCAGAAACTTTACCCTCTCTCCGCCCTCCCGTTTCCGCTCCGTCCGACCCTCTTCACCGCGCCCGTTTTCGCATCGTCTCCGCCCCTTGCGCAAGGCGGCGTCCGCGCTTGACACCCCCGCGATAATGGGTTATCATTGTTTCGTAATCAGACCCTCGGAAAACGCGCCGAATCCGCGCGTTTACGGCGCGCTTCGCCGTAAACGCTCACGCGAAATACGCGAATTAAAGGTTTCCGTTTTGTAAAGTAAGGATACCCGTAATTCGGTTTAATCGAAAGAGTTTTCACGAGGCGCCGCGAGTGCGGAAAGTCGTTTTTTTCGCCGCTACGGTCGGCGGCAAGCGACCGCGCCGCCGAATTTAAGATTATAAAAAGAAATCCGTCGGATATAATATTCGTACGCGGTATTTTTACCGCAAACGGATAAAAGGAGAATGGATATGAAAAAGATTGTTGCGATTGTCGGCGACGCGTCGATAGAGGAAGGCGGACTGAAAGAGCGTCTCGCATACGAAACGGGCAGACTTCTCGTCGAAAACGGCTACCGCGTGCAAAGCGGCGGACTTAAAGGCGTTATGAACGCGGCTTTCAGGGGCGCGAAAGACGCCTCGTCCTACCGCGAAGGAGACACGCTTGCGATAGTTCCTTCGTTTGACAGAACGGCGGCGAGCGAACACGCCGACATCGTGGTTGCGACGGGACTCGACGTTTACCGCAACGTAATAGTCGCCAACGCGGACGCGGTTATAGCGATCGGCGGCGGCGCGGGAACGCTGAGCGAAATAGCCTCCGCGTGGGCGTTGAAACGCCTCGTCGTCGGTTTTTCCAACGTAAACGGATGGTCGGCAAAACTTGCGGGGCAACGCGTCGACGAACGCAACCGCTATCCGTCGATACCCGACGACCGCGTTTACGAGGTTACGTCGGCGGAAGAAGCCGTCGCCGTCATAAACGAAAAAATCGCGCTATACGATTGCGCGTACAAAGGAATCAGGGATTAAAAAACAAATGAACTACACTCACGTTTTCTGGGATTGGAACGGCACGCTTCTCGACGACGTCGATTACTGCATCGCCACGGTGAACCGTTCTTTGTCAGCGCGGAATATGCCGCTCCTCGACAAAGACAGATACTACCGCCTGTTCCGTTTCCCCATCAGAGACTACTATACCGACCTCGGCTTTTCCTTTCGGGAAGAAAGTTACGAACTTCTCGCCGAAGAGTACAACCGCCACTACGCCGAAAACAACGGCGATCTGCCTTTGCGGAAGAACGCCGAAGAAGTTCTCGCCGTTTTCAAGGGCAAAGGAATCAGACAATACATACTGAGCGCGAGCGAACGAACCGTTCTCGAATCCGCTCTTTCTGCGTACGGCATAGACGGCTATTTCGAAAAAGTTCTCTCGACCGACAATTATCTTGCCGAAGGGAAAATTTCTTACGGGAAAAAATTCGCCGAAACCCTGCCGCCCGACGCGTCCGTTCTTCTCGTCGGAGACACCGAACACGACGTCGAAACCGCGCGCGCAATCGGCGCGGACTGCGTGCTCCTCAGGGGCGGACACTCCGCGGACGAAAAACTCTCCTCTTTCGGCGTTAAAATCATCGGCGACCTTCACGAACTGTACCCGATAGTGCTCGGAACGCCCGTCTGCGCCAAACCCAAAGTAAAACCGTTCGACGCGGATTCCCTCGAAAGGCGTTCTTTCGATATCGCCGAAGCCGAACCCGCGTCCTTCCGCACGCGCTACAAGGATTTTTACGACGACCTCAAAAACACCAACAAAACCGAAGATTGGTAAAAAAAGAATTTATACGCCATGACTAAGAAAATCCGCCTATCCGTACTTATCGCAATCGCCGTTCTGTTTGCGGCGGCGGTTTACTCGTTCGCCGTTCCGTCGGAGCAAGAGGCGCACGCGGCGACGCACACCGTTTCTCTGTCGGCGTCCGTATCTTTTACTTACGACGGCAACTCCCGTAAAATCACGCCCGCGGTATCGGGATTCGGAGACGGCGCGACGTATTCCTGGACTAAAAACGGAACGGAAATTTCTTCCTCGAAAGAACTTACCGTCACCCACGTTTCCGACGGCGGCAGATACGTCCTCACCGTAACGGAAAACGACGCGTCCGCAACGGGCGAAACTTTCGTGGAAATCAAACCCGTCACGCTTTACGCCACATGGCTCACCCACCCGTACGACGGCGCGCCCGAATACGATAATTCCGTAGGATTTACGTATAACGGGCAACTTCAAGGCGTATATCCGAGACCCCAAAACGCCGTTTCGGGTGACGACGTTTATTTTTCGTGCGTAGGCAATTCTTCGATTGACTCGGGCGTTTTCCGCGCGAGAATTACCGGACTCGAAGGCGCGGACAAAGGCGATTACTCCCTTCCGTCCTCGGGTTTGTCCCGAGAATATACCGTTAAAAAGGCAACCCTCGGAATCACTTTATCCCCTATGGAAATTTTATACGGCGACGCTCTCCCTTCGGATGAAGACGTCCGTATCGACGGTTTCGTCGCGGGCGAAGACGTTTCCGTTCTTGACGAAAAAGGTTTCGTTACGGGCTACTCCGTCGGAATGTCCGTCGGGCAATATTCCGTCGGATACCGCATAGTTGCGGACAATTACGCGGCGACGGCGAAGGAAACGACTCTTACGGTTTCGCGCAGACCGATTACCGCGGTTTTTGACGACGGCAGCAGTTTTTACGGCGACGAACCGACGTTCTCTTACGTGATAAACGGAACGTCTCCCCTTCTCCCGTCGCCCAGACTGAACGTCTCGGTTCCCTCTGTTCACGCAGGCGTTTACGATATAGCCGCCGACTGCGACGATTCGGGTTATCTGCTCGCCGTAGCGAGCGCAAAACACGAAATTCTGCCTCGTGAAATAGAATTTTCGTTTACCGCCGAACCAGCCGTTTACGGCGACCCGACGGTTTATTCCGTCGTTCTCGTTTCGGGTTCGTACGCCGACGGAGACGACGCTTCTTCGCTTTGCGCGGAGTTCTCGCCTTTACCCGCCTCGGTCGGAGTTTTTCCCGTTACGGCGCGCGTCACTTCGCCCGATTACTCCGCGCCCGCCGCTTACGGTTTTGCGGAAATATCCCCTAAACCGATAACCGTACGCATAAACGCCGCGTTAAGCGTTTACGGCGAACCCTTCGTAAATCCGTCGTTTACTTCGGATTCGGATTTTCCGTACGAAGAAACTCTCGACGACGTCGGGTTTTCCGTCGTGAAATCCCCGGGAAGAGAGGTGGGGACTTACGCTCTTGACGGCGAATGGAGCAATCCGCGTTACGCGGTGACGGTAATTCCTTCTTCGTACGTCGTCGCGCCGAGACTGCTCGTTCTTACCGCGGACATCCGCGCGTACGAGGAATACGTCCTCGAAGAGGGCGGCTCGCTTTCGTTCGGATTCACCGTCGAAGGACTCGTCGGATCGGACGAAGAAAACGCGGAACTCGTTTACCGCAAACTCAACGAAAGAGGCACGGTGGAAAAAGAGTGCGCCGTTATCACCGAAAGCGGCGATTACGTTCTCGGCGCGCGCCTTAAAAATCCGTCGGGCAACTATACGCTGGCTTTCGTTCAGGAAAACAGAAAATTTACCGTATATCCGAGCGTGTTTTCCTCGGACTCGTCTCCCGTGAGCGTTAAACTCGAAAGCGGTTTCACTTCGGAAGTCACCGTAAAATCAACTCCGACGGACGCGTCGGTTTATGCCGAAAAATACGAAAAACCGACGGATTTTCAATCTATAATTGCCTCTTACGAAATAGTCGTAAGCAATTCGCGCGATTCGGTTATGGAAGTAAGGATTCCCGTCGCCGACGAGAACCGCAATTACACCGTGGCGATAGAAAAAAGCGACGGCGTTTTAACCTACGTTCCGTGCCGGGTGGAAAACGGAAACGCCGTGTTCGTAACCGACGTTTCCAACACGAAATTTTTATTGTGGCAGGACGACGACGGAACGCCTTACGCGCTGTCCGCGCTGATTTTGTTTATCCTTATGATAATCGAGATCTCGGTTCTGTTTTCTCTGCACAGCAGGCTCGCTCAACGCAGAAACAACGCTTTCGCCGCGATTGCGGGCGCGGGTCTTTTCGGATTCAGAAGCAGCATATACGTCTTTTTCGCGCTGACCGTCGCGGAAAGCGCGGTTTGCCTCGTACTGCTTATCGCGATTCTCGCCGCCGTCATCCGTATTAACCGCGGCAAACGGCGCGGAGAATAAATCGTCGTTTATCCGCTCTCCGAAACTTTAATCGCCGATAACCGCGCGCTCTTTTTTGCTTAAAACGATTGCAAAAAATACGCTCGGGTGTTACTATATCTATCATAAAATAAAAATATCTTTATGCTCTTTGGAGGTTTTTATGAATGTATTTCAGAAGGCTTTTTGCAGAATTTACCAAGCCGGTATGCGCGTGGGAATGAAAGTTATGAATTTCCGCGAACCGACGATTATCGACGGTCTCGACAAACTTCCTTCCTCTGTGGTTAAAGAAGGACTCTCTTCCGTTCTCATCGTTACCGACGACGTTTTACATAACAAACTCCACCTTATCGACGGACTGAAAGCGGGTCTGGAAGAAAAGAACGTCAAGTATTGCGTATACGACAAAACCGTTCCCAACCCCACGATTTCCAACATAGAAGAGGCTTACGCTATGTATAAGGAAAACGCCTGCGAAGGAATTATCGCTTTCGGCGGCGGTTCTCCGATGGACTGCGCAAAAGGCGTAGGTTGCCGCGTCGCGCGCCCCGGCAAAACCATTCCTCAGATGAAAGGCACGCTTAAAGTTATGAAAAAACTTCCCGTGATTTTCGCTATTCCCACCACTTCGGGAACGGGCAGCGAAGCGACGGTTGCCGCCGTGGTTTCCAACCCCGAAACTCACGAAAAATATCCGATAAACGACCCCGTTCTCATCCCCAAATACGCCGTTCTCGACCCGACGCTCACACTCGGCTTGCCCAAACACATCACGTCTACGACGGGTATGGACGCGCTCACGCACGCCGTGGAAGCCTATATCGGTAAGAGCAATACGCCGAAGACGAGAGACTGGTCGGTTAAGGCAACCAAACTTATTTTCGAAAACCTCAAAGCGGTATACGACGACGGAAGCGACGTCAAGAAACGTAAGAATATGCAATGGGCTTCCTTCTTCGCGGGCGAAGCGTTCACGCGCGCTTACGTCGGATACGTTCATTCGATAGCGCACACGCTCGGCGGACAGTACGGCGTTCCTCACGGACTCGCAAACGCGGTAATACTTCCCCATGTTCTCGACTACTACGGAGCAAGCGTTTACCAACCCCTCAGCGAACTTGCAAACGCGGTGGGCATCAAGGGCGCTTCTACCGAAGCGAAAGCCAAAGCGTTTATTCAGGCGATAAAAGATATGAACGCTTATATGGATATTCCCACGCAGATAAAAGGCATCAAAGAAGAAGATATTCCGCAGATGGTGGAACGCTCTTACAAGGAAGCGAACCCCCTCTACCCCGTTCCCAAATTTATGGGCAAGGAAGAAATGGCGGCTATGTACCGCGAAATCTCCGCTCCCGCGGAATAACGGAAACAACCGAACATCGAACGGACGGCTTCCCTTGCGGAAGCCGTTTTGCTCCGTTATATTATTGATATTTATCGGAAAAAAGTGTAGAATGTATTTATGAAACCCGAAGTGGAAAAAATCGACGGAAAAATGGGCGTTGCGGTAAGCGGAGGCATAGACAGCATGTGCCTTCTGCACGCGTACTGCGCCGCAGGACAGGACCTCGTCGTAATAAACGTGGAACACGGCATACGCGGCGAATCGTCCCTGCGCGACACAGACTTCGTGCGCTCTTACTGTCGGCTGAACAACCTGCCTTTCGTCACGCGCTCGGTGGACGTGTTCTCCTCCCTGCTCCCCGGCGAAAGTCTCGAAACCTGCGCGCGCCGACTCCGCTACGATTTTTTCGACGAACTGCTCTCTTCCGGCGCGGTAAATAAAATCGCGCTCGCGCATCACGCCGACGACAACGCGGAAACCGTACTTATGCGCGTCTTTCGCGGCACGGGTCTGCGCGGACTTGCGGGGATAGGCGACCGCGACGATTACGTCCGTCCGTTCATCTCTTACACGCGCAAGCAGATAGAAGCGTACGCAAAAGAACACTCCGTTCCCTTCGTCACCGACGAAACGAACCTGTCCTCCGACTACACGCGCAACTTCATACGCAACGAAATTATGCCGCTCGTAAACACCCGTTTCAACGACGTGTCCGCAGCGATTGCACGACTGTCCGAATGCGCGCTCGAAGCCGACGAATACCTCTCGTCCGTCTGTCCGAAAGCGGAAAAACAGCGTAACGGATTTCACTTAAAACACTTATTTGGGTATCCTTTAATTTTACAAAAGTATGCCGTAATGAACGCAATACGCGATATGGGCTTTTTGCAGGACTTTGAAAGCAGACATCTCGAAAGCGTATGCGCTCTTAAAGATAAACCCAACAACACCTCGATAAATCTACCTTTTGATCTCGTCTGCGTAAAGTTCGGAGACGGCGTTATCGTCACCTCGGGAAAAAGCGACGACTTTACGCCCGTTCCGTTCGTCGAAGACGGGATTTATTCTTTCGCCGGCGCGAGGTACTACGTTAAATCTGGAAACGAACTTCTCAAAGGCGCGTCGATCGACGCGGATAAGTTGCCCGCAGGATGCGTCGTACGCACGCGCAGGGCGGGCGATTCTTTCAAGCGCGTAAACGGCAAAAGAAAACTTTTAAGCGATTATCTCAACGGCGAAAAACTCTCCAAGCCCGATAAAGACGCAATCCTCGTGCTTGCGAAAGGAAGCGTCGTATACGCGGTTTTCGGGCGCGATACCGCCGACGAGGTAAAAATTACCGAAGAAACGAAAAAAATTCTACATATTATCAGGGAGTACTTATAATGACTAACGACATCGGAAAAATTTTAATTACCGCCGATCGGATTGACGCGCGCGTAAAAGAACTTGCGGACCAAATCAACGCAGATTTTGCCGGAGAAGAAGTTATTTTCGTCGGCATACTTCGCGGAAGTTGTTACTTCTTATGCGACCTTACCCGTCGGATAAAGGAATCTTCTTATATCGAATTTATGTCCGTTTCAAGTTATAAAGGAACGCAATCGAGCGGAGAAGTCCGCATAAACACCGACATTTCCATGCCGATAGAAGGGAAAAACGTCATTATCGTCGAAGACATTATCGACACCGGCACCACGCTCGCATATCTCAAACGCATTATGCTCGAACGCCGTCCCAAATCGCTGAAAATCTGTTCCCTTCTCGACAAACCCTCGCGCAGAAAGGTTTCCATCGAGGGAGATTACGTCGGTTTCACCGTGCCCGACGAGTTCGTCGTGGGATACGGTCTCGATTATAATCAGAGATACCGCAACTTCCCCCATATAGGAGTTCTCAAACCGGAAATTTATGAAAATTAACGCACCCGCGTCGCTTAAAGAACTTGCCGCGCTTTTCCCCGTTCCGCTGTACGCGGTGGGCGGATTCGTGCGCGATTCTTTACTCGGCTTTTCCCCTTCGGATATCGACGTTACCGCCGCGCTTTCCCCCGACGAAGTGAAAAAAACTCTTGCTTCGTCGCGTTTTACGGTTAAAGACGGCAGTAAAAAACTTCTCACTCTGATAATCGGAGACGGCGAAACGCATTACGAATACACCGCTTTCCGTTTCGACAGTTATGCGGGCGGTCACCGCCCCGCCGTCGTTATCCCCTGCTCGGATATAAACGCGGACGCGTCGCGCCGTGATTTTACGGTAAACGCCGTTTATTACGATATAAAAAACGAAAAAATCGTAGACCCTCTCGGCGGGCTCGACGACCTTGAAAACAAGCGGTTACGCTCCACGCGCTCGCCGCAAGCCGTTTTCTCCGAGGACGGACTACGCCTTATGCGGCTCGCGCGCTTTGCCGCCGCTCTCGGTTTTACTCCCGACGAAGACGTTCTCTCGGCGGCAAAGGAAAACCGCTTTCTTATAGACGAAATCAGCAAAGAACGCATACGCGACGAACTCGACAAGATTTTAACGGCGGATACGTTTTACGGCGTGGAACACGCGCAGTACCGCGGTCTGAAAATCCTCGACGAAATCGGCGTTCTCGAACGGATTCTGCCCGACGTATGTCTCGGCAAAGGCATGACTCAACGCTCGGATTTTCACGCTTACGACGTATTCGAGCACATATTGCAGACGGTAAAAGCGGCTTCTCCCGAGGTGCGCCTCGCCGCCCTTATGCACGACGTGGCAAAACCGAAAATGAAACTTACGACGGGGTTGTACCGCGGTCACGACCGCGAAGGCGGCGTTATGACGAGAAAAATCCTCACCGAACTGCGTTATCCTTCCGCCGTCGTGGAAGAAACCGCGCGCCTCGTTGAAAACCATATGTTCAACCTTAACGGCGACGTAAGGCAAAACACGCTCAGACGGTTTTTGCTTCATAACCGCAACATAGCCGAAAAATTAGTCAGACTCAAATACGCGGATTACTACGGCAGCGGAAAAGCGGACTCCCGTTCTCTGCCCGCCGCTGACGCCATAACGAACGAACTGAATTCAATGCTCGAAGAAGGCGTTCCTTTTTCCGTTTCCGAACTGCTCGTAAGCGGAAAAGACCTGCTCGGAATCGACTGTCTGCCCGAAAACCGCCGTCAGTCCGCATTGAACGCCCTGCTCGAAGAACGCGCTTTGGCAAACTCGCCGCTTACCACGCGGCAAAAACAACTTGATTTCATTAAAAACTACGCAAGGAGGCAATTATGGACTACGGAATAAAAGACTACAAAGCCGAATTTATCAATATCTATACGCAAAACATAACGCGCGAAGGCTCGGACAAACTGCTCGACTGGCTGAAAAACAAATCGGACTTTTTCACCGCGCCCGCGTCGACAAAGTTCCACTCCGCGTTCGAAGGCGGTTTGTGCGAACACAGCGTAAAAACCTATTACCGTTTTATTCAGCACCTCGACACCGAATACGAAGGCGACTGGGAAGAGATAATAAGCCCGGAAAGCGCGGCGATCATCGCCCTTTTGCACGACGTGTGCAAAACCAATTTCTATAAGGTCGACTACCGCAACGTAAAGAACGAAAACGGCGAATGGGAAAAACGCCCGTACTACACCGTGGAAGACTCCCTTCCGTACGGACACGGCGAAAAATCCGTGTATATGATCAGCGGCTTTATGCGCCTTACGAGGGAAGAGGCAATCGCAATCAACTGGCATATGGGAGGCTTCGACAGGCGCGTAATCGGCGGCGATTACGCGATGAGCGACGCTTTCTATAAATACCCCGTCGCGCTTCTTTTTCACTTGTCCGACACCGAAGCGTCCTATCTCGACGAAACGCCTCCGCAAAAATAATATTACTTATAAAAAACAAACCGCGCTTCCGTACGAACGGGGCGCGGTTTTTTGCGTCGTTTTTCGTCTTTACGCCTTGAACTCCGATTCGAGAGAGTTCGCGAGAAACGCCTTGGTAACGGGGTTTTTCGGATTGTCGAACACTTCGCGCGGCGAACCGCTCTCCGCAACGACCCCGTCCGACATAAAGATAACTTTGTCGGAAACGCTCTTGGCAAATCCCATTTCGTGAGTAACGATTATCATCGTTCTGCCGTCGTCTTTGAGTTCCTTGATAACGCGAAGCACCTCGCCCGTAAGTTCGGGGTCGAGCGCGCTCGTCGGCTCGTCGAAACAAAGTATCTTAGGCTTCATCATAAGCGCGCGCGCAATCGCTACTCTCTGCTGTTGTCCGCCCGACAGTTCGCAAGGATATGCCTTTAATTTGTCTCCCAAACCAACGCGTTTAAGAACCTCAATCGCCTCTTTTTCTGTCGACGAAATAACTTCCGCCTTTTCTTTTTTATAAACGGATTTCGGTTTGCGGGCAGCCTTGTCTCCTTTGTTTTTCTTCATCTCCGCGGTCAGTTTGTTCTTTGCGTTGAGCGTAGGCGCAAGCGTGACGTTCTTTAACACGCTGTAATGCGGAAACAGGTTGAACGACTGAAAAACGAGTCCGAGGTTAAGGCGTTTCTGCCTTATTTCTTCCGCGCTCTTTTTCTCTTTCGACGCGCCGTCGAATATCGTTTCTCCGTCGAGGACGATAGTTCCCGAATCCGCGGTTTCAAGGTAATTGAGACATCTTAAAAGCGTCGTTTTGCCGCTCCCGGACGAACCGATTATCGACATTACTTCCCCTTTTTCGAGGTCGAGATCTATGCCTTTGAGAACTTCGTTGTCTCCGAATTTTTTAGTCAGGTTTTTTATTTCAAGTAACGCCATATCACACCTTATAGTAACTGAGTTTTTTCTCGATATAATTGAACAGAAGCGTCAGCACTCCCACGAAAATCAGGTAGAACGCGCCCGAATAAAACAGCGGCCATATAAGGGCGGACGCCATAAGTTTTTCCGCCTGCATAATAAGTTCGCTGACGAGGATAACGCGGGAAAGCGCGGTGTCTTTGACGAGCGTTATTACTTCGTTGCTCATCGGCGGCACGATACGTTTGATTACCTGCGGCAGAATGATATGGAAGAAAGTCTCTCTCTTGGTCATTCCCAATACCGCGCAGGCTTCGTACTGTCCGTTGGGTATGCTCTGTATCCCGCCGCGGAAAATTTCCGAAAAATAACACGCGTAATTGAACGAGAAAGCGATTACGACCGCAATAAAACGCCCCATATCTTTCATTCCCGTGTTCAGATAGAAGAACATATCCACCTTTGCAAAAAGATTGAAGTTGAGAAATCCGGGAACGTAGTAGATTATGAAAATCTGCAACATAAGGGGTATTCCGCGGACAATCCACACTATTACGCGGAAAATGTAACTGACGGGTTTTATTTTACTCATCGTACAGAAGGAAATAAGTAAACCGAGCGGTAAACTTATTATCAGAGTGAGCGCAAACAGCAGACACGTCAGTTTGAACCCGTCGAGAAGATAAAGCGTTACTTGTAAAAAATTCATATTAAAATACTTTTGTCTGCGGCGCAATCGCGCCGCAGACCGTTTTCCTTTTTCTGTTTGGTTATCGGTTATTTATCGTACGGATTATTTCTGGGAGGAATAATCGAGGATTACCGCGTTGGAGAGTTGATATTTGGCGGCAAGTTCTGCAAGGGAACCGTCTTCCGCATATTTTTCAAGCAGAGCGTTTACTTTCGCGGTGAGTTCGCTTCCTTTCTTGAATCCGATACCGTAGTATTCGATTTCGGAATTGAGGTTTTCAACGAACGCGAGGTCGCTGTAATCGCCTTTGCCTACTACGCTGTTGGCAAGCAGATAGTCAACTACCGCAAAGTCCGCCGCGCTGGATTTAACCTGCATTACCGCGCTCATCTGAGTGGTCGCTACGTCTACGATCGCGTCGGTGAACGCTTCGACGTATTCCTGTCCCGCGCTGCCTTCTTCAACGTATCCTTTCTTGCCTACGAAAGAAGTGGTCTTGTCGGTGTAATTGGCGATTTCACTCGCTTTTACGACTACCGCCTGATAGTTCTTCATATAGTTGTAACTGAAATCCACGAGTTCCGATCTCGGCGTGCCGTCGTCGCTGCCGTTGGAGGTAAATCCGTTCCAGATGCAGTCTATCGTGCCTGCGTTAAGGTCGGTGTATTTCTTGTTCCATTCGATTTCCTTGAACACGACTTTGTATCCGAGTTCTTCGAAAACTTTGGTCGCAAGTTCGGTATCGAAACCGACGAGGTTCCCGTTGTCGTCTTCATAGTTCATCGGAGGATAAAGCGTATATCCTACGGTAACCGTCTTGGTATCGCTGCACGCGGCAAAGCCTATGCACATTCCGAACGTAAGCACAACTGCCATAGCGGCTATTATTACTTTGATAATCGTCTTTTTCATTTTTGTTTCTCCTTTATACTTTATTGCTTTATCGTTTTAGCACTTTACTTTGTTAAAGCGTTTATGCTCACATTATATACCCTCGATTTTTATTTGTAAAGCGTTTTTACAAAAAAAATAAAAAATTTTTTCGGGAAGAAATTTTTTACCCCGAAAGAGTTTTCTCTTCGTTTTACGGGCGCAGAGAAAGACGATACGTCCGCCCGGATTGGGGTATTGACACTTTTCCGAACGGATACTATAATGATATATATTATAAATAATTAAATATTATATAGAGGTTAATTATGAAGCAGACGGAAATCACCAAAATACAGAAACTTCTCGACGAAAACGGCAATGTCGCTCAACCCGGTTACGCCAAAAAACTTCTTTGGGAATACAACCGCGAAAACGTCACCGCGAGCAAGGCTCTTCTCAAAGAGTGGGATTATTACTATATCGGCAACGACAAATGCGCCGTTTGCCTTACCATAGCGGATATGGGTTATATCGGCGCGTTGAGCGCGACCGTACTCGATTTTGAAGAAGTATGGCAGGTTACGGGTAGTTCGGTAATACTCTTCCCGATGGGCAAACTTCATCTTCCGCGCACTTCTGTCGTCGGAGACAGCAAATACAAAAACGGCGCGGTGGAAATGACTTTCCTCAACGACGGCACGAAGCGCAGAATATACGGAAAGTACCCGAAACTCGGCAAAAACGGCGAAACTCTTTCCTTTGACGTCACGCTCGCCGACGTTCCCGAAGAGAGTATGGTAATCGCAACCCCGTTCGACAAAAAAGGTCGTTTCTATTACAATCAGAAAATAAACTGTATGAGCGCGAACGGAAGTTTCTCTTTCGGGGACAAAAAATACGTTCTCAATAAAGAAAACGGAGCGCAAGCAACTCTCGACTGGGGCAGAGGCGTATGGACGTACGACAACACATGGTACTGGGGCAGCCTGCAAACCACTCTCGAAGACGGGAAAACTTTCGGGTTCAACGTCGGTTACGGTTTCGGCAACAACACGGAAGCGACGGAGAATATGCTGTTCTACGGCGGAAAAAGCCATAAGATAGACGAAGTCACCTTCAATATTCCGAAAGACGCCGAGGGCAACGACGACTATATGTCCCCGTGGACTTTCACTTCCAACGACGGGCGTTTCTATATGGATTTCACCCCGATTATCGACAGATACGAACCTGTCGACCTTAAAGTTTTCTGTATGATACCTCATCAGGTATTCGGAAAATTCAGCGGCAAAGCCGTTCTCGACGACGGAACCGTTATCGAGATTCACGACAAACTCGGTTTCGCCGAAAAAGTCCACAATAAATGGTAATACCTTCGCGGTTTGCGAAAAAGGGAAACGCCGTTGCGTTTCCCTTTTTTATTCCGTTTTGAATTATTACGCTTTTTTATCCGTTAATTTATAAACGTTTTTCTTTTTCCCGACGACAATCGCGTGTCCTTTCGCGCTCAACGCGTCCGCGGGCGACGGCATACGGATTTCTCCCGTTTCGCTTTTCAGCGCGATTATGTTGACTCCGTATTGCGAACGCAGACTGAGTTCGGACAGCGTTTTCCCGTCCCATTCCTCGGGTATCGATATCTCGAATATCGCGTAATCGTCGGGAAGGGGCGTAAAGTCGTAAATGTTTTTGAAGTTGAACTTGACGGCGAGCCGTTCGGCAATATCCCTTTCGGGAAAAACTATTTCGTCCGCGCCGATAAATTTAAGCAAAGTAATCTGTATGTCCTGTTGCGCTTTCGCCACGACGTATTTTGCTCCGTACTTTTTCAGAAGCGCGGTAACGACGAGCGAAGCCTGAAAATCTTCCCCTATCATAACGAAACACACGTCGAACGCTCCCACGTCAAGCGCGCGTACCACGTTTTCGTTGGTGCAATCGCAGATTTTCGCGTCGGTAAACTCCGCGGCAAGCGCCTGTACGGTGTCTTCGTTTTTGTCGATAATCATAACCTCGTTTCCGAGTTCCTGCAATTTCGAAGCGAGATACGCTCCCGCTTTTCCCATTCCTATAACAAGTACCGATTTCATTTTTTCTCCTATCCTATTAAAATTTTACCTACGGGTCGTTGCACGGGCTCGGGACGCGAACTCTCCCGCAACGACAGCACGAACGTCATACACCCTATCCTTCCCAAGAACATACACAGCGCAATAATCATTTCCGACAAAGTGCCGAGGGAAGTCGTTATTCCTTTCGTAAGTCCGACGGTCGCTATCGCGGAAACCGTCTCGAAAACGACGTCTCCGACCGGAATATTTTCCGCAAGACCGATTATTATCACAGCCGCGACGGTTACCGCAAGATATAAAAAGATAACGCTGAACGCCTGTTTGACGGTGGATTCGTCCAATCTCTTTTTGAACGCCGTCACCGTCTTGTCTCTCTTTATCCCCGAAAACGCCGCCAGAATCGCCACGGTAAACGTCGTCGTCTTGATTCCGCCCGCGGTAGAACCCGGACTTCCTCCGATAAACATAAGAGCGACGGTCGCCGCCTCGCCTGCCGCGGAAAGTTCGCCGAGCGGCACGGAATTGAACCCCGCCGTCCTCGTAGTCACCGACTGAAAAAACGCCGCCAGAACCTTGTCTCCGACGCTCATTCCGGCAAACGCCGCGTCGGATTCGGAAAAGCCGAAAATCACCCAGCCGCCCAGAATAAGAGCCAGAGAAGTTACCAAAACTATTTTGGTATGCAACAGGCATTTCCCGAGTCTGAATTTATGAATAAACAAGTCGCTCCACACCAAAAAGCCCAAACCGCCGAAAATAATCAACGCGCAGACCGTAAGATTTACCACTACGTTGGACGCAAACGGCGTAAGAGAACAGAACGGCGAAATCACGCCGAAAATATCGAATCCCGCGTTGCAGAAAGCCGATATCGAGGTAAATACCGACGCCCAGACGCCGTATCCCCACCCGAACGCAGGTACGAACTGCGTACACAGTACGACCGCGCCGACGAATTCCGCGCTGACCACCCATAACACGATATGTTTTACCAACCGCACTACGTCGCTCAGTTCTATCGCGCCCGCCGCCTGCATAAACACCATACGGTTTTTCAGAGATATTCTTTTATTGAGAGTAAAATAGAACAGCGATATAAGCGTCATACACCCTATTCCGCCTATCTGAATCAGAATGAGTATAACCGCCTGTCCGAAATAACTCCAGTAGGTCGCCGTGTCGAAAACGACGAGTCCGGTTACGCAGGTCGCGCTCGTCGCGGTAAACAAAGCGTCGGAAAAGTCCGTCCATACCCTTGCGGACGAAGATATCGGCAATGCGAGAAGAAACGCGCCGAAAAATATCAACGCCGCAAAACTCAGTATTATAATACGCGGAACGGTAAAAAATAACTTTAATTTCTTCATCAATGTCCGATCGTCCTCTCCGGCATAGCCTTTGCTCGCCTTACGTTATGAATTTTTGCCCGATATTACGCCTTTTCTTCCTCGTCGGTACGAATCGTTTTGCCGTCTTTAAGGAGTTCCACTATCTGTCTGAGCAGGTCTTCCGTCGTTTCCTTCTTTTCTGCCTCTTCCACAGGGGTTTCCGCAGCCGCAGGCGTTTCTTCGCCCGCCGTTTCTTCCGTCGTCTCTTCGGTCGCCGCCGCTTCTTTCTCGCCGTCGTCTTTTCCGAACCCGTTTTTAATGTTGTCTTTTATGTTGTCCGCCACTTCTTCGGCTTTTTCTTTTACTTTTGCGCCCGTTTCTTTTATCTTATTAAACAGTTTTACGAGCAGGAACAGTACCGCCGCCGTACAGAGGAAGGTGATAATCGCGGAAATCACGGAACCCCAGTCAAGTATGAGCGCTTCGGTAACGACGTTGCCTTCCGCGTCGAGCACCGCCTGACGGAGTACCGTCTGCAACGCTCCCGTTCCGTCCGCGCCGGGTATCCAGTTGATAAGGGGAGTAAGTATTCCTTTTACCAAAGAATTTACTATCGCGGTAAACGCGGACCCGATAATCATACCTACGGCAAGGTCAACGACGTTGCCTCTGTTGATAAACTTTTTGAACTCGTTAAATAATTTCTTCATACGCACTCCGTTTTTTATTTAATTATATTACTTTATCCCCGCGTAATCAAGGAAAAAAATATTATTGCCAAAACCCGCCGTTTTACGCATTATTGTGATACAATATAAATAAGGAGTACGAAGATGAAAG
>JBJETX010000116.1:0-3756 GCA_051883535.1 Christensenellales bacterium
GGTAGAAACGGCGTCCTTTCTTTCGGGCGTCACGGATATTCTTTTCAGACCCTCCTCAACGCTCACGTCTGCGGAAGGTATAATTCCTTTTCTGCTTCCGAAATCGCGGATGCTTCTTGCGAGTTTGCGCGTATCTATCCCCTCGATTCCGGGAATACCGCACTCCTCGAGCCATTCCGACAGCGTCTTTTCACTGCGGAAATTAGAAGGCTCGTCGTTATATTCGGACACTATCAGCGCGCCGAGCGTAGGCGTTACCGTTTCGTTATCGTCTTTATTTATGCCGTAATTCCCGATTAAAGGATAAGTCGCAACCACGCCCTGAAAAGTATACGACGGGTCCGAAACGATTTCCTGATACCCCGCCATAGAGGTGTTGAAAACTATTTCAAGCACTCTTTCCTCTTTCGCGCCGAAAGCGTAGCCGTAATATTCGCTTCCGTCCTCCATTATAAGTTTTCTATCATACTGTCTTGCCATACGACCTTCCCTCCGCATACCGTCAAAATGCATTTTCCATATACTTCTTCGCCGTCAAACGGCGTACTTTTTCCTTTTGACAAAAACTCCCGTGAGTTTATTCTGAACGGCGTTTTTAAATCGAATATCGCAAAATCGTCTCTGCTTTTCGGTAACCCGAATCTTTCTCTGGGATTCACGCACATCAGTTTTATCAGCGTTTCAAGCGATATTTCGCCCGTCTTTACAAGTTTCGTGTACAAAACGGGAAACGCGGTTTCCAATCCCGTTATGCCAAACGCGCTTCCCTTCAGCCCCTTCGATTTTTCCTCCGCCGAATGGGGTGCGTGGTCGGTTGCTATCATATCGACGGTGCCGTCTTTGATTCCGTCGATAAGCGCTTTCCTGTCGCTTTCGGAACGAACGGGAGGATTCATTTTAAACCTTCCGTCTTCTTTAAGGTCGTTTTCGGTCAGAACGAGATAATGCGGTGCAGTCTCACAGGTTACGTCGATACCCTGCCTTTTTGCCCGCCTTATTTCCTCGACGCTCTCTTTCGTCGATACGTGGCAAACGTGAAACTTCGCTCCCGTCTCCCCGGCCAGCGCGACGTCCCTCGCAACGGCTGCGAACTCGCTTGCCGAAGATATACCTTTATGACTATGCGCCTTTGCGTACGCTCCGTCGTGAATATATCCTCCGAAAAGCAGAGTTTCGTCCTCGCAATGAGCCGCTATAACTTTGTTCAGCCGCTTTGCCTCAATCATCGCTTCCCTCATTAAGTCCGCGTTCCGTACGCCTTTGCCGTCGTCCGAAAAAGCACAGACGAAAGGGGCGATTTCCTCCATATCCGAAAGTATTTCGCCTTTTTCGGATTTTGTTATCGACCCGTACGGATACACGGCTATCGTCGCGTCTTTTTTAATGATTTCCGCTTGAATTCCGAGATTTTCTGCACAATCGGGTACGGGCAAGAGATTCGGCATCGTACAGACGGCGGTGTATCCGCCCCTTGCCGCGGCCGCAGTGCCCGTCAATATGGTTTCTTTATATGAAAAACCCGGCTCTCTGAAATGGACGTGAACGTCGCACAAGCCGGGTAATACCGCAATCTCTCCGTCGTCCGAAATCACGGGAACGGAAACGTCGTTTTGAATATAGCGCTGTATCAGATAATCGTACCGTCGGGAAAGGTCGGGGTCGTTTTGCCGTTTTATATCGCTTTTAAGCATTCTCTCCTCTTTGCACCGCGGCATAAAAAAACTTGCCGTATCCGACAAGACCGCACAACGTATCGTTACGTTGCAAAACTCAGGGAATACTCTCCCTTTTTTTACGTTTCAATCTTATCGGCATCTCTGTGCGCGTTTAAAAATTTCGATTTATTATAACCCCTTTTAAAAAATATATCAAGGAAACTACCGCCGTTTTTCAAAAAAATTTTATGCTCCTCTTATATCTCCCCCCAAACCTGCTTTAAAAAAACGCGCGTGACAAAATCGCGCGACGCCTATTAAGTTCCGACAATAAACTTACTTAATAACTAAATTAAAATGTCAAATTTTTATAAGCGGTTTTCAGAACCGTTTCTCCACGTCCTCTGCCGCGGCAACGCATTGTTTCGCAGCTCTTTTTAAATTGTTTTCAAAATATTCGCAATAAAAGTTGCCAAAATTCCCGAAATGTTGTATATTACACACGTTGGGCAAATTTCGCCCGCCTGAATTTGGAGAGATATCGAAGTGGTCATAACGAGCCGCACTCGAAATGCGGTCGTCAGGAAACTGGCGCAAGGGTTCGAATCCCTTTCTCTCCGCCACAAGCACCCAATTTGAACTTTAAGGGTTCAAACGGGGTGCTTTCTTTATTTTCCGCGTCTTTTTCGGCTTTTTTGTGACTTAAGTCGCGTAAAGACTGCAATTCTTCTTTTTCCAACTTTACTTTTGTCGGATATTCGGGCGAAGTGTTGTAGAAAATGTAGATAATGAAACTGTATCTTACAGTTCTTTCATTATCCGTAGAAAAGCATCTAACGCCGTGGCATCCGGATTACTGGCGATCTCTTGCTCGCTTACCATGTAATAACGATAATTTGCGCCTGCCTGCGCTTGCCAGATTTTACCGAGTTCTGCTTTTTCTCTACTGTCATCATTAGAAGTCAAATGTTCGCCTTTAGTCTCGATCATAACGATTTTACCGCTGTTTGTCATTACGATAAAATCGGGATAATGATTCAAATAACCGTTTATACAAAACTCAAGCCTATCCATATTTCTGTGCCACCACTTGATGTTAGGCAGAGAAGATACTTTTTCTATTACTTTCAGTTCAAATCCGTTAACCGCCTGTTCAGACCTATAAAGCGATTTTGAAAGCAATCCGAAAGGTTTTCCCGGATTTATTTCTCGTTTTAATCTGAAAGATGGCAAGCACTCTATTTTACCTGTTTCAAGCATGTTTTTGAATTTATCTTTGCGATATTCGTCAACCAGTCTCTCAATTTTTGCTTTAATTTTTGCCGCATATCCGTAAATATTCTTCTCCATGGCAGCGAGTTCATCAGCGTTCATATTCTCGACGATTCGGTCGATATAATCAGTCAAATCACCGCCGCAAACACTATCCATCTTTTCCAAAATGCCTTTTATGGCAAGTTTACAGTGCTTTACTCGGCTTTCGGGCGGTAAATTTTGCATCATTCCTTTAAAGTATTCGCTTTCCGTTTCAGACATTTGACGATATTTAGGGCGTTCGTTCTTTTGAACGTCAACTTCGACGACTGCTTCCGTCGCCGATCCGAAATCAATACTGGCATCCTTGTCTTTCAGCGTAAATCCGTCCGTTAAGTCTTCTTTCGTAAGCAAGTCTTTATGATTCGGGTCAAGTAATGTAAAAATACTCGGCGTTGCTTTGATAAAGAATTGCGGAATTTCAAACGACAACGCTTCTTCCTTAAACTGTTCGTAAATCGGGTATGTAGTCACTTTGCTTCTTACCTCCAAGGGCAAATCTCCTACGGGCTCTGCCTCTGCTTGTTTCATCGCATCGTCATAAGCGTTACTGTTTGCCTCTGCACTTGATAACATCGAATCTATCGCCGATGTTTCACTCGCATTTCTTCGTTCATCTATAGTACGCCTTAAAACAGTATCGTCAAACTGTAAAAATTCTTCTTTTTCATCATCAAATGTAAGTCCTTGCTGAACAGGCGTTACTGTTCGAGCGTCTATCGGCTTTTCTTCAGCAATTCTATATTCTTTTTCACTGAATCCTGCGTCGTTTAAGCCCTTAATAACT
>JBJETX010000117.1:0-3696 GCA_051883535.1 Christensenellales bacterium
CGATACCGTTCGTGACCTTTTCATCAAAAACGGAATAATCGAAAAGAAATAGGAGCAAGAAATGTACGAACTCGTTGACTTTATCGTCGGCTCGCTAATCGACAAATCCGAGTATGAGTTGGTTATCGTCGAAGACGGAGACAAGGCGGATATAAAAGTTCTCGTCGATAAAGACGCCGTAAACAACGTTATCGGCAAGGGCGGCAAAGTTGCGAAGGCAATCCGCACCATAGTAAAAAGCGCGACGCAGAAATCCGATAAATCTTACGGCGTATACGTTGAGGAAAGATAAATGCTTGCCGTAGGCAGAATACTCAAAGCGCACGGAATCAGGGGAGACGTTAAAGCGGAAAGTTTTATGGACTCCCCCGATTGTCTTATGCGCATAAACGATTTTATCATCGACGGACAACACTATAAACCCGAAAAAATAACGCCTTTCGGGAATTTTCTTTTAATTCGATTTAACGGAATCAACGATATGACCGCCGCGGAGGAGATGAGGGGAAAGACGCTTTATTGCGAAGAATGTGCGCTCCCCGAACCCGAGGATGGCAGATACTATATCGCCGAAGTAACGGGTTGCACTGTTTCCGACGGAAAAAACGATTACGGGAAGATACGCGAAGTGCTTCAATACGGCAGCGCGGACGTAATCGTCGCCGAAAAAAAAGGAAAGAGAGTAATGTTTCCATGGACGACTTCCCTCAACGCTCGAGTGGACGTTGACGCAAAACTTTTTATCGTAGACGGAGAAAAACTTGCCGAGGTGCTTTTGAATGAAGATTAAAGTTCTTACGCTTTTTCCGGAAATGTACGAATGTCTCAATTCGGGTGTTCTCGGTAAAGCCATCGAAAAAGGCGCGTTCGGATTCGAAGTACGCAATATAAGGGATTATTCCACGGATAAACACAAGAAATGCGACGATTATCCGTACGGAGGCGGCGCGGGAATGGTTATGACGCCGCAACCTGCGCACGATTCGATAAACGCTTTTGATCCCGAACATAAAAGTCGCAGAATTTACCTCAGCCCCAAAGGGAGCGTTCTCAATCAGAAAAAAGTCGAAGAACTCGCCGCGTGCGAGGAAATTTTACTTTTTAACGGTAGTTACGAGGGTATCGACCAAAGAATAATCGACCTCGATATCGACGAAGAAATATCCATAGGCGACTACGTTCTGACAAGCGGCGATCTCGCTTCTATGGTGGTTATAAACGCGGTTGCGAGGTATATTCCCGACGTGCTCGGGAGCGAACAAAGCACGGATGAAGAATCTTTTTCCGACGGATTGCTCGAATATCCGCATTATACGCGCCCATACGAATTCAACGGATTAACCGTTCCCGAAGTGCTTATCGGCGGAAATCACGCCGCAGTTGCCAAATGGCGGAGAGAACAGAGCCTTGCGCTTACCGAAAAACTCCGTCCCGATCTGCTTCAGGGGAGGGATTAAAAAATGTTTATTCATTGGTTCCCGGGGCATATGACCAAGGCATTAAGGGAAATGGAAGCCGACGCGTCGAAAATAGACTGTATAGTTTACGTTCTCGATTCAAGGATACCCGCGTCTTCGGTAAATCCGGCATACGATTCGATTTTCGGAAACAAACCGAGACTTTACGTTCTGAATAAAGCGGATCTCGTACCCAAAGACGAACTTGCGAAATGGCGCGAGTTTTACAACCGTTCGGGCAACAGATGTATTACGGCGAATTCAACCGTCAACGGAGGGAATAAGGCTTTTGTTTCCGCGCTTAACGAACTCGCCGCGCCCATCGTGGAAAAATATGCGGCAAAAGGCGTAAAGAAAACGGTAAGGGCGATGGTAATCGGCGTTCCGAATTGCGGAAAAAGCACGCTGATAAACAGTCTTACCGCGAAAAAAAGAACGGTAACCGGGAACAAACCCGGAGTCACGAGGGGAAAACAATGGGTAAGCGTCGATAAATATATCGATTTGCTCGATACGCCGGGAACGCTTTATCCGGATTTTTCCGATCAGAAAAAAGCGGCTGCTCTCGCTATCGTCGGGTGCATAAAGGATAATATCGTGGATTCGACGGAAATTGCGCTCGAAATACTCAGATTTCTTAAAGAGGAATATCCCGAAAAACTTTCGGAAAAATACAATCTCGGGCAGATACCCGAGTCGTACGACGATTTAATGAGCGCAATCGCAAAGAGAAGAGGACTGATAGTAAAGGGCGGAGAGCCGGACGTAGAACGCACCGCAAGCGCGGTCGTGCAGGACTTCCGCAAACAGGCGTTCGGTAAAATAATTCTTGAAAAATTATGAAAGAAAAAATCGATTTGTTTCAATTTGAAAATTCCCTTATGTCCGAGGGGTACAAACTGATTGCCGGCATGGACGAGGCGGGCAGAGGTCCGCTCGCAGGTCCGGTAACAGCGGCTTGCTGTATACCCGATTTGTCTTCGATTATATCGGGCATCAACGACAGTAAAAAACTTTCTCCGAAAAAAAGGAACGAGTTGTACGAAGCAATTATCGTGAACGCGATAGGGTTCAGAATAATAGACGTCGACGAAAAAGAGATTGACGAAACCAACATTCTCGTCGCCACGAAAAAAGCGATGCGCACCGCGGTCGCACAACTTACGCCCGCGCCCGAAATTTTACTTGTGGACACCGTAAAAGAGGATTTCGGCATCCCGAGCCGAGCGATAATACACGGCGACGCGTTAAGTTACTGTATAGGCGCGGCGTCCATACTCGCAAAAGTACACAGGGACAGGCTTATGGACGAGTACGCGGAAAAATATCCGGAATACGGTTTTGAAAAACATAAAGGATACGGAACGGCGTATCACATTGAAATGCTGAAAAAATACGGACCTTGTCCCATTCACAGAAAGACTTTTATA
Source organism: Christensenellales bacterium (assembly GCA_051883535.1). Taxonomy (GTDB): domain Bacteria; phylum Bacillota; class Clostridia; order Christensenellales; family DTU072; genus CAG-1782. The sequence continues at coordinate 2,888 of JBJETX010000117.1, forward strand.
AAAAATTTTTTTAACTGATATGGATAAATACGCGGTAGGGATTACGGGAGAAAGCGAAGCGAAGGATTATCTCGAATCAATCGGATATAAAATCGTAGATACCAACGTTAATTTTCCCGGAGTCGGAGAACTCGATATCGTCGCCACCGACGGGAACGTACTCGTTTTCGTCGAAGTACGCACGCGTTCGGACAACTTTTTCGGCAATCCGCTCGAAAGTCTTACTCAGGGCAAAATAAAGAAAATAATCGCCGCGAGCAAACGGTATCTTGCCGCGCATAAATCTTTTTACGGCGGTTACAGGTACGACGTAATAGGAATTTTACGCGGAAACGTTACGCATATTAAAAACGCTTTTTACGCTTATTGGCGTTAAATTTATTATAATAATAAAAATATAGGGGAAAAACGCTTGATATTTTTTCCGTAATTTGATATTATGGATTAGACTTGCGACAGTCCTATGCGAGAGAACGCGATATAAGTTTGGTTTTTTTGTGAGAATCGCGTTAAATTTATGCCTTGTACGAATGTCGTTTATATGAATTGGAGGTAAGTCATGGCAAACATTATCGACGTAATCGAAGCGGAAGGCTTGAGAAAAGATCTTCCCGATTTAAAAGTAGGCGATACCGTTAAGGTTTTCGTTAAGGTCGTTGAAGGTACGAGAGAAAGATTACAGGCTTTCGAAGGCATCGTCATCGCGAGAAAGAACGGCGGAATTTCCGAAACCTTTACCGTAAGACGTCTGTCTTTCGGCGTGGGCGTGGAAAAGACTTTCCCCGTACATTCGCCCAAAGTCGCGGATA